>CAUWLJ010000075.1:0-17443 GCA_963559585.1 uncultured Eisenbergiella sp.
AATTTTCAAACACGCTCTAGGGTGAGCGGCCAAGACTCCCCCCGCATACCAGCTTTTACGAAAAAAAACGGTCAGGCAGTCTGATAGCATATCAGTCATTTGCCTGTCCGTTTTTTTCATAATAGCATGTTCTTCTGCAGGATGATCTTCTGCCCTGCCACCGGCTTGTCCGTCAACAGTCAGCGGCAGGAAGCTTCGCGGGTCTGTTATCAGTTATGATCTGTACCAAATCCCGTTCGTTTCCATATCGTATCCTTACGCCTCCACGATATGGATCAGTTCTCCCTTAAAGTCACCGGAAATCCCGGCCACCAGAATACCCGCATTCATCAGCGTGCTTCCCAGGAAGGTATCCTCCGGATTTCTTCCTGCCTGCAGCCCGTCTCCTGTCTCCTGTGCGCCGGACTTTCTGCTGGCGTGCTCCTCCATGAGAACACGGTAGCGCCTGTCCGCATTCAGCCCTTTCAGGCGGATCCTGCGGCTCTTATGGTTAGGCACGCCCAGCACCTGGATATAGGTCACCAGGGCCTCGCTGCGATCCTCCGACACCACCTCCCAGCAGTCGTACAGATGGTTCTGGGCATAGGAGGCCAGACGGTAGTAGCTGCCCTCACGCACCAGGTCGTTGTACTTGTGGTACAGAGCCACCTGGCCGGGGATGCTGTCCCGATCCTCCTGGGGGATCCGGGTCACATCCAGCTCATAGCCAAAGGTTCCGGCCAGAGCCACGTATCCTCTGGTCTCAAAGGGCGTCACCCTTCCCACGGTATGGTTGGGGCAGTCGCTCACATGGGCGCCCATGCAGGACAGGGGATAGATCAGGGCGGTTCCCTCCTGGATCAGCAGGCGTTCCACTGCGTCCGTGTCATCGGAGCACCAGATCTGAGGACTGTAATAGAGCATACCGGGATCAAATCTGGCTCCTCCGCCGGAGCAGTTCTCCAGAAGCAGGTTGGGGAATTCCGTCAGCAGACGTTCCTGCATGGCGTACACGGCCAGCATGTAACGGTGGGACAGCTCTCCCTGCCTGTGGGCGGGAAGGGCGGCGCTGCCCAGGTCGGAAAGCGGGCGGTTCATATCCCATTTCACATAGGAAATATTGGCGCTTCTGAGAACCCCTGCCACAGTTTCATAGATATAGTCCGCCACCTCGGGCCGGGACAGATCCAGCACGTACTGATTGCGGTTCAGCCCCGCCGTCCTGCCTGGGATCTGGATGGCCCAGTCGGGATGGGCGCGGTACAGATCGGAATCCGGGGAGATCATCTCCGGCTCAAACCAGATGCCAAACTCCATTCCAAGGGCGTTCACCCCGTCCACCAGCTTTTTCAGGCCGCCCTTGAGCTTGTCCTCGTTCACCTGCCAGTCCCCCAGCGCCATATTGTCGCTGCTGCGGTTTCCGAACCAGCCGTCGTCCATCACCAGCATTTCAATGCCCAGGGAGGAAGCCTCCTTTGCAATGTCGAGAAGCTTCTTTTCATCAAAATCAAAATAGGTGGCTTCCCAGTTATTGATCAGGATCGGGCGTTTTTTGTGAAGCCAGGGGCTTCTGATCAGATGCTTTCTGTACAGGGTATGGAAGGCTGCGGTCATGCCGTCAAAGCCCTTATCAGAGTAAACGCGGATCATTTCAGGAGCCTGGAAGGTCTCGCCCGGCGCCAGCTCCCAGCAGAAATCCTCCGGGTAAATTCCCATCACTGCCCGGATGCGGCCAAACTGGTTCTTCTCCGCCGCTGCCAGATGATTGCCGGAATAGACGAAGTGGATGCCGTACACCTCCCCCGCCTCCTGGGTGGCTGTCCGGTCACACAGGGCCATGAAGGGCTGCTCCTGATGGCCGCTCTCGCCTCTCTTGGAATACACAGCTACAACGCCCGCCTCCAGGGGCCTGCGGGAAATGTGGCGCTCTCTTGCCCAGCCTCCGTGGAGGGTGACCACATCCCAGTCCGCTTCCTCCAGATTCAGGCAGCCGGAAAGCACCTTGGTGAGCATGAGCTTCTCCCCGCCGCAGTTGCGCACCTTCACGCTGGCCGCAATGGCGTCCGTGTCCGCGAATACGGAGTAGGAAAGAATCACCTCCAGCTTCAGCACCGGATCATGGGTCACAATATGCAGAGTCCGGCATTCCTCCTGGCCGCCAAAGGTGGCAGGCAGCCCTTCCAGCCCGGGCTTTCCGCTCTCGATGCTGTGGGATACATAGGTAAGCTGCACGGCGCTGTGGCCGCCCTCCGTGCACACGCTCAGACAGTCCTGTCTGTAATCCCCCGTTCCATGGGCGGGATATTCTGTGGGATAAGTCTCCATAAAGGAAACCCGTTCTCTGTTATTGGTTTCCGGAGAAAAAGGAGCCTCCCAGGTGCGGAGCAGATAGCCCACGTTGTCCTCCTCCAGCCTTTTCCCATAATAAATATGGCCCAGGAAGCCTTCCTTGTCCGTAATGCCCATCAGATAGCTGGTGTTCTTCGTATCCAGCCTGAAAATCCTTTTTTCTCCATTGTATGTAATATTCATGTTCCTCTCCCTTCCGCAGCGTAAGCGGCGGGGCGGCGGCAAACCGCAGCACTGCTGTTACCCGCTTCCAGGTACAGCAGCACTGCACATGCGTTTTTTCTTCCGCCCCTGCAGCCGTTCCTGCCGCTCTTACATTTCCTCCGTCAGAACCATGCGCACCTCTCCCAGGGTCAGTCCTGACTGGGCAAAATAAAATTTCATGTACTGGTGAGGAAAACGGAATTCTCCCAGCTGTGCTTCCTTCGTCACCCATTCCCCGGCGCTTCCGTTGAAGGTGAAGGTAACCACCGATCCGTGGTTCATGAAGATGCTCACCGGAACCTGGGCCAGCTCGCCGCCCTCGCATTTTGCCTTGATGCGGATGCTGTACTTACCGGCATTCAGAAGCTCCACACCGATGGTTGTGGCCGCCCCCTGCTCAGTGGGGATGGCGGAAATGTCCAGCGCCGTATCCCGGTCCACCTTCTGATACTCCAGATCCAGGATCGCCGCGTCCTCTCCCGCGCCCTCTCTCTGCTCCTGCAGCTCTTCCTCTGAGATCCTTCCCAGGAAGCGGTCCATCACAGGCAGACGCATGAGCACGCTGCAGATATTGCGGGCGCTTCGCAGAAGCTCTCCCCGCGTAATACGGCCGGCCTTCAGCCCTTCCATGGTGTTGTCCTCTCCCGTATTCCGGGCCGCATCGGACACCACCATATACACATCGTTCTGGGCGCGCACCATGGCTGTGGTATTGTGCGTATCTCCGTCCTCTCCCTCATCGTTCATCTTCGCCCACCAGTCGGTCATGACCAGGCCATCAAAGCCCCATTCTCCTCTCAGGATAGTGGTAAGCAGGTCGTAGCTTCCCGCTGTCCACAGGCCGTTCACCGGGCCGTAGGTGCTCATGATGGAAAGGGCGCCGCCCTCTTTCACCGCGATCTCAAAGCCCTTCAGGTAGATCTCACGCAGCGCCCTCTCGGAGACCACGCCGTCCGCCGTATGTCTGGAAAATTCCTGGTTGTTTCCGGCGAAATGCTTGATCGTCCCGCTGGTTCCGGCCACCGCCATTCCCTTAAGCTGGGCTGCCGCCATCTTACCTGTAAGCAGGGGATCCTCTGAAAAATACTCAAAATTTCTGCCGTTCAGCGGATTTCTGTGAATGTTCATGCCCGGCCCCAGCAGCAGATCCACCCGGTTGCGGCGAAGCTCCAGCCCTTCCTTTTCATAGAGGGACTGAACCAGGGGCGTGTTGAAGGTACAGGCCAGGCAGGTTCCGTTGGGAAGGCTGAACGCATGGGTTCCGCAGTCCATACGGATGCCGGAGGGCCCGTCCGCGCAGCAGCCCACAGGAATGCCGAAGGCCTTCAGCCTGTCCGTCACGCCTCCGAAGGCTCCCGCCGTGCCCGGGGTCACCTTGGGGGAGCACATACCCTCCCCCCGCACCATGCAGGCCAGATCCTCGTCTGAAAGCTGGGCCAGGAAGGTATCCATATCCGCTTTTCCATCATATACGTCGGCCAGCGTGATCAGATCCTCTCCAGAATCCCGCACTTCCTCTGCGCGGGCCGGTGACTGGGGCCGCTCCTCCAGGATCCTGGCCGCCAGATCCACGGTTCTTAAGGGCGTCTTTTCCCAGGTCATGCGGAAAGGATTCCCGGAAGCCTCCCCGCCTGCCTGACCAGCGCAGGCCGCCTCCGGCTTCATGCGGTCGAAAGCGGTCACCGGTGCAAGCGCCTCCCGGAGCTTCTCTGTCACCAGAAGCTCCTCCTGGCGGAAGCTTCCCGCCAGAACCGCGCTTCTCACATCGCTTCCCACATAAAATTCATACTCGCCTGCTTCCAGCACCCAGCAGGATCTGCAGCCTGTGGCTCCTCCGTCGTCATAGGAGGCCAGATCCTTAAGCTCCACCTCCAGCTCAATCTTCTCCTGTCCGCCGGGCCGGATCACATCCGTCTTGGCAAAGGCCGCCAGGCTGCGCCAGGGCTTGCCCAGCACGCCCTGAGGCGCTTTCACATACACCTGAACCACTTCTTTTCCCGCGCAGTCCCCTGTGTTGGTTACCACCGCCTTCAGAACCGCCCTGCCGTCCTTCACGCAGAAGCCTTCCGTCTCTGTACGGAAGGTGGTGTAGGACAGGCCGAAGCCGAAGGGATAGAGCACCTTCTCCCTTGCCGCCGTCTCAAAATACCGGTATCCCACATAAATATCCTCCGCATAGATATTTCTGTACCGGTCTCCAAAATAAGGGGTGGAAGGATAGTCCGAAATATCCCCGGCAATGGTATCGCTCAGCTTTCCGCAGGGATTCACCCGTCCGGTGAGCACATCCGCCACACCCTGGCCGCCCTCCTGGCCGCCCTGCCACACGTACATAACGGCAGAAGGCTCACACCGCTCCACCCATTTCATGTCGATGATATTGCCCACATTCAAAAGCACGGCGGTTCTGGGAAAATATTTTCCAACCAGGCGGATCATATCCTCCTCCCTCCGGGTAAGAAGAAAGCTTCCCTCCTCCGCTCTGGTATCCTGATCCTCCCCGGCGGTGCGCCCGATGATCACCAGCGCCACATCGCTGGCCCCGGCGGCCTTCTCCACCACCTCATCCTCAAGGGGCATCTCCTCCTGCGACCAGGGCTCCTGCCCCCAGCCCTTCCCCTTGTCAAAGGGATGCTTCCCGCACCAGCTTTCATACACCTGAGCCAGCTCCTCATTTACGGCAATATCCGGCTCCTTCCTCAGCGCGTCCAGGATCCCCTTCACATAATGGGTATTCACCAGGCCGCCTGACCCGGTTCCGCTCTTATAATAATCCAGCTGGATCCGCCCGAACACGGATACCCGCTCTCCCTTCCTGACAGGAAGGGTCTTATTTTCATTTTTCAGAAGCACACAGCCCTCCGCCGCCGCTGCTGCCGCCAGACGGGCATACTCCTCTGTATTCAGATAATATTGACTCATTTTTTCCTCCTATTTTACCAAATCACAGGTATGCTCTCCCTGCCTCGCCCATTGTATCACACATTGTCCTTTTTGAAAATTGTTTTCCCCTCCAGGATCGCCTTCACTTCTTCCAGCCCTTTATCCACCGCTTCCGCTATCTGTTCGGCTGAAAATCCGTTTTTATACATGCTCAGGATGATCCTTGCCTCCCCTCTTGCCTCTCCGATCGCAATACCGTCTTCTCTGATTCCCTGGCTCAAGTTACACATAACGTTCACATCCTTTCTCAAATCCTCCTCAATAGGAATATCATACTCTGTCCCAATAATGGCCAGTTTTTCGTCTGCCGAAAGTTTCTTTGACAGCAGCGTACCAAACAGACGGTGCAGTTCATATTTCCCGTCATGCTCAGGAAGCTCTTTCGCCAAACCTAGAGCGTGTTTGAAAATTGCTTTCTGCCAGATGTGCGTCCCACTTTGTGGGAGATTTGCCCCAAATGAGCGCGGCGTAGTGGTACGCACTGCGAATTTGGGGCAAATATGCCGCGAAGTGGGGCGTGCAGGTGGCGGGAATGAATTTTCAAACACGCTCTAGTATATGTGCCAGTATACTCTTCTGCCCTAACAGACGCTTGGCGCTGGCATCATACTGCGCATCCCTGTCCCCGATTTCCCTATATTCTACCCTGTTTTCGCAGACAAGGCAATGCCTGCGTAACGGTTCCTGATTTACTCATGGAAAAAAAATGCCCTCTATAGTATAATCGACCTGTATCCCCGCGAACCAGGCAGGCATCAGACGGCGTGTTCTTTTCTGCCTCCTGTGCCCGCAGGGGAAACGATACGGTCCTTTCCTCAGACAGGAGCCGTGATCTCAGATCGATGAGTTTTTTTTCCATAAAGGGATTTTTTCCATAAAAGGATTTTTTCAATGAGGGGGATTTTTACTATGAGACAAGGTTTGGTTCGGAACAAAGAGGGCTTTTACAGCCAGATTTTCAAGCTGGTTCTTCCCATCGTGGTGCAGAACCTGCTCAGTGCTGCGGTCAGCTCTGCAGACGTGGTGATGCTCAACTATGTGGGGCAGTCTGCCATCTCTGCGGTATCCCTGGCGGCGCAGTACGCCAGCATTCTTTTCATGGTGTATTACGGGCTGGGGACGGGAGCCACCATGCTATGCGCCCAGTATTACGGCAAGGGGGACATGCAGGCCATCCGGGTGGTGGAGGGAATCGCGCTCCGCTTCTCCCTGGTGATTTCCATTGCGTTCTCCGCATGTGCCCTCACCATTCCCCACCTGATGATGCAGATTTTCACCAATGACCCGGAGCTGATCAGCCTGGGCAGCGTGTATCTTCGTTATATGAGCATCACCTATCTGTGCTGGGGTGTGATCGAGGTCTACCTGTCCGTTCTGCGCAGCATCGGCAGAGTGACGGTGAGCATGTGCATGAATATCCTGGCTTTCGCGCTGAACATCCTCTTGAATGCCGTGTTTATTTTCGGCCTGTTCGGGGCGCCCAGGCTGGGAGTGGCCGGAGTAGCCATCGCCACTGCCGTATCCCGCGTGGCAGAGCTTGCAGCCTGCCTGATCGTCTCTGCGCTCAGCCGCGACATCAAGCTCAGCTTCCGGTATATGCTCCTGCGCAACCGCCTCCTGTTCCAGGATTTCATCCGTCTTTCCCTGCCCGCCCTTGGAAATGATGTGGTGTGGGGCGTGGGCTTTTCCATGTACTCCGTGATCATGGGACACATGGGTACAGACGCAGTGGCCGCCAATTCCCTGGTCACGGTGGTTCGCAATTTCGGCACCATCCTGTGCTTCGGCATCGCCAGCGCAGGCGGGATCCTTCTGGGAAAGGTGATCGGAGAAGGCAGGCTGGAGGATGCCCGCAGAAACGCCTCTCAGCTCATGAAGCTTACCGTGGTCAGCGGAGCCCTGGGAGGCCTTCTGATTCTGGCGGCCACCCCTTTTGTACTGCGCTACGCCACCCTGTCCGGGCAGGCCATGGAATACCTGAAATTCATGCTCCTCATCAACACCTACTATGTAATGGGCGCGGCCGTAAACACCACCCTCATCGCTGGCGTGTTCCGGGCAGGCGGAGACAGCCGCTTCGGCTTCATCTGCGACACCATCGACATGTGGGTTTACGCCGTCCCCCTGGGTTTTCTGGCCGCCTTCGTGCTGAAGCTTCCGGTGATGGCCGTCTATTTCCTGCTGTGCACAGATGAATTCGTGAAATGGCCCTGGGTGCTGAAGCACTACCGGAGCGGAAGGTGGCTGAACAACATCACCCGTGACGACCTGTTCAAAGAAAAATTCTCCGGGCACGTCTGAACCTCACCCGGCGGCCGCCCGTCAGGCAGCCGCCGGGTAAATAAACACCGCCTCTCAGAAAACCGTCATCCATTACAAGGCTGCCGGCTATTACAAAGCTGCCGGCGCCATTACAAGGCCACCGGCCATTACATGGCCGTGAAAAAAAACTGCCTTGCAAAATAAAGGAGGCTTCCCGCCATCTTGCCCAGCGCTACGCTGAGCACCGCAATTCCCAGCCCGTGACGGAACCCCGCCCTTCTGGCGAAAATAGGAATGGAATCCAGCATTTCCGCAATCGCCAGCGCCAGGCATCCCACAAAAATCCCCGCAAACACCCCTGCCAGGGCCAGCAGAAGTGCCGCTGCCGCCCCCCAGATCTGCTCCGTCTCCGGCCCGAATACTGCGTTCCGTCTCACCCATTCCCCCAGTGGAAAAGCATCCCCAAACACACTCAGCACATTTCCCGCCAGAGTTCCGGCCACCACCATCTCCTCATACAGAAGCACCCTCCTGCTGGTATGGCTTTTCCCTGCAAAACGGGGCACCAGCCCCACGGAAATCAGCACAGTAAACACTCCTCCCGACACGATCAGCCCGCCGCTCATCCCGATCAGGGCCAGAAAAAAATCCGCCAAAAGTCCATTTCTAGGAAACATCGATCATCTTCCCCTCCCTGTCCGCAGTCTCCGCCAGCGCATTGTTCACCGAATCCTCATACACCCTCATCTCCACCTCGATAGGAGTAGGATCCTTCGTGATACGCCTCCCCCCAATATGATTAAAAAAGGTAATGATCCCCACTGCCAGCCCCACGGAATATGCCCCCTCCAAGATTGTATACCCATCGGAGGCCTCCCCGGCCACCAGCTCATAAATTCTCATAAAGACCTTATTTATCCCAATATCATTATGAAAAGCCATGATGGTGAAGGCCGTCCCAAAGAAGCAGATCAGCGATACGAAAACCGTCTTGCCCCACACCCACGGCCCCTTATCACGCTTCACCTTCACCCACTTGACCACCACCTCCTTCTCGCCCACGCTCTCTACTGAAGCAGACGGCGCAAGCTCCTGCAGAGCCTGAATCACCTTCATCACACTGATCACACACCGCGCCTCCCTGGGATCCCTGAATTTATAAAGCCGCACCGCTTTTGCCCGCGCCAGCAGATCCTTGTCCGCACAGTACACCTTCCCCACATCCCCCAGCGACACATCCTCCTTCTGTATCTCCACATTTCTCTCCAGCTTCAAATACACCGTACCCTGCATTCCCATAAAACCGCCTTCCCGCCGAAGCGTTCTTTTTCCATTCTCTTTCTTTCATTCTGCAGCAGCTCAGCCCACCCACGCAATGAACCCAGCCGCCCCGCCTCCCGCCGCCTTCGGCCTGTCCGCATAGTCATATGAAGATCCCCTTGCTTTTATTCCTTCCCCAGAAAATCTTTCCTCATTCTCTTATCTACCCTCTTTTTCCACTCCCCTTCATTCTTTTCCCATTTCTATGTAACTGCGGCGGTGCATTCCCAACAACGTATACTGCCGCCTTTCCGTCCGGCTGCAGGCCGCGCCAGGATTCTCTGTGCGGGCCGTCTCAAAAACGCCAGTACTTAGCGAGGTTTTTTCGAGCTTAGAGCGTTTTTGATCGAGCGAAAGCGTGCCCAGACAGAGAACCTGCCGCGGCCTGCGGCCGGACGGAAAGGCGGCCTCACCACCTCCCGGGAATCCATCCCCCGCCCCCAGTTACCCCTCCACACTCCTTCTCATCCTCAGCAGGATCTTCTTCTCCAGCCTGCTCACCTGCACCTGGCTGATCCCCAGAACCCCGGCCACCTGGCTCTGGGTCTTATCCTCAAAGTAACGCATCCTGATCAGATACCGCTCCGTCTCCTCCAGCCCGTCCAGAAGCTGCTCCAGCAGCATATGATCCAGAAGCCTTTCCTTCTCCTCATCCTCCCCGCTTCCCGTTTCCCCGGCGGAGGCCACCCTGTCCAGAAGCTGTATCTCATTTCCATCCGACTGATAGACCGTCTTATAGATGGATTCCACCTCCACGTTGGCCTCCAGAGCCATCACCACATCCTCCCTTCCGATCCCGGTCTCATGGGAGATCTCCTCCAGAGTTGCCTCCCTTCCCAATTTGTGGCCCAGCCGCTCCGACGCCTGCCGGATCTTCCACCCATTTTCCTTCAGCGTCCTGCTCACCTTCACCATGCCGTCGTCCCTGAGAAAACGCTTGATTTCCCCGCTGATCATGGGAACCGCATAGGTGGAAAAGCGCACGTCGAAGGAAAGGTCGAACTTATCCACCGCCTTCATCAGCCCAATGGTTCCGATCTGAAACAGATCCTCACAGTCGTATCCCCTGCCTGCAAACCGCTTCACGATATGATGAACCAGCCCCAGGTTTTTCTCTATCAGTACCTCTCTGGCCGCCCTGTCCCCGGCCTGCGCCTGTGCGATCAGTACCGATATTTCCTCCATAGATCACTCCCCGTCTTCCACGAAGGGCAGTGTGCCCAGCTTCTTTTTCATCCTTACCGCCGTTCCCTGACCCAGTACGGATTCCACCTCCAGATCGTCCATGAAGGCTTCCATGAAGGCAAATCCCATCCCTGACCGGTCCTGATCCGGCCTTGTGGTGAAAAGCGGCTCCATGGCCTGCTCCACGTCCGCAATCCCCCTTCCCTTATCCCGTATCTCGATATGTAACACGTCTCCCTCCAGCAGACAGCTCAGCCAGATCTTATGCTCCTTTTCCTCCGGCCAGTCTCTGTAAGCGTGTATTACCGCATTGGTCACTGCCTCAGATACTGCGGTTTTCACATCCGACACCTCCTCCAGAGTGGGATCGAGAGGCGTCATAAAAGCCGCCGCCGCCACTCTGGCAAAGCCTTCGTTTGCGGAAACCGCATCAAATTCCATTTTCATTTCGTTTCTCATAGCTCTCCTATCTGCGCTCCCTGCGCCAAAAAATCCGGCTGTCTGCGAACCTGCAGTACCGTGTGTACCTTTCCTCCGGCAAAAGACTCTCCAGGCCTGTGGCTAGAGCGTGTTTGAAAATTCATTCCCGCCATCTGCAGGCCTCCCTCCGGCTTTCGCTTCAGGCCTCCCTCCAGCCTCAGCCGCAGGCCCTCCCTGCGTCCCATCACTCCAGCAGCTCCACGATGCTGGAAACGCCCGACATTTCCAGCATTCTGCGCACCTGTCTGTCCGGGTGGGCCACATACACCCTGCCTCCGAAGCAGGAAATCAGCTTGTACCTCCCGATCAGGATCCCGATCCCTGAGCTGTCCATAAATCTGGTATCCTCAAAATCGAACACTACATGGTTCACCTGGGATTCCAGGATCACATGATCCGCATCCCGGCAGATGTCCTCCGCCTTGTGATGATCCACCTCCTCCGGCATTCTGATGCACAGGTAATCATCAATCACCTTAAAATTTTCTCCCTGTCTTTTCTCCATTCTCTATTCCTCCATTCCTTTGCTCCTGATCCCGCATATTCCGATCGTCCATGCTTTTCCGTCACAGCTTATGGTATAAAAAAGTGTGCGTCTTGACGTACATCCACAGCGGAGTGTCCTTTTTTATACAACAGGAAAGAAACTTTCCTAATTGTATAAAAAAAGAGGGCTCCCCTTTCGGATCGTCCTCTTTCGTTCAGTAAACCGTTATAAATCTCTCTGCGGATCAGGCCTCCAGCTCCTCCATGTAGCCTGTTGCCCGCCTGGCCGCCTCTGTGTTGGGAAAAAGCTCCGTCACCTGTCTGTAAACGCGGAGCGCGTTGCTGCTGTCTCCCTTTCTCCTGTAAGCGTTGCCCAGAAGGAGCAGGGCATCGCTGTTGGTCTCGTCATAGGCGAAGGCATGCTCCAGATCCTCAATAGCAGTGTCATAGTCCCCGCTCCGGTAAGCCGCACTGCCGCTCTTGTAGCTGGCCTGGCTGATCCCCGGGCCCACCTCGCCCAAAAGCTTCTCATACAGATCTCTGCAGGCCTGTGGAGTCTCCTCCGCCTGGATCGTATCCGGATTGATCTTTTCCAGAGCCTCCGCCGTCTTTTCCAGATCCTCCGGGGTGTCCAGATAAAGGAAGGCTGCATTCAGCAGCGCCTCCATCGTCTGAAGCATGCCGTCCGTCCCCGAGAAATGCTCCAGCTGGCCGGACAGCTGGGCATTACTGGCCTGCAGGGCTTCCACCTGAGCCTCCAGATCGGCAAGCTGGGCATTCTTTTTGTCCAGCTGCTCTCCTATCTGGCGGCTTTCCTCGTTCTGGGCAGCCTTCAGGCTCTGCAGCCTGGCCGGAAGGATCAGGGTGAGCGCCACAGCCAGTCCCAGTATGGTTCCCCCCAGAAGATACAGAAGCCAGGCATAGCTTTTTTTCGTATCCGCCACGTTAAGCGGCTGAATGATCGTCTCGTTCCCGCTCTGGTACTTGATCACATCCTCTGTCCTGTGGCCTCTTCCGTTCTCCTTCGCTCCCTCTCCGCTGCCTGGGGCGCGGCCGATTTCCTTCATGTAGCGGAGCGTGGTGGTATTGCGCACATCAATCCGGCTGCATCTGTTCAGCTCACGCCTGGCCTTCTCCCATTCCTCCTCATGGATATACACGAGGGCAAGGAGCTGGTGGGCCTTTAAAAATCTGGGATTGAGGGAAAGCACCTTTTTCAGCTGGATCACCGCCAGATCCAGATTCCCCTGCCGGCAGTAGGCCAGCGCCTGATTGTATTTCCTGATCGCCTGGTTCAGACTGTCCAGCTGATTGGGACTGTTCTGCACCGCCTCTATATAGCCGTCCGCAAGGTTATCCTCCGGCTTCACGTTCTTGCTCAGCACCCATTCGCTGAGAGCCGCCGCCGTTTCACCCATTTCAAAATAAACCAGTCCCAGAAGGTTCCTGGCGTCCGTATTCTCCTTGTTCAGCTTCAGGCACTCCGTCAGGCTTTCCACCGCGCCGGATAAATCCCGCACCCCCGCTTTTTCCAGTCCGTCGTTATAGTAACGATTGGACAGACCGATAATCCTTTTGTAACGTTTCACATCCGCACCGCAGCCGGAGCAGAAGTCCTGTCCTGTAAGCGGCGCGCCGCAATGATAACAATTCATTCCCATTCCTTTTCTGATCTGCTTCTTATCTTCTTCCAGGCGCAGGCACAGGCCGATGCGCCAGGTGCTTTCTATGCTTCCTGCCTGTCCTGGCTGTGCTTTCTCTCCTTTTCCAGTTCCACAATCAGATCGGTGAGGTCTGCCAGATCATGGCTGTATATGGCGTCCTCCACCTCATCCACCTCAAGGCTGGGACGGAATTTTTTCAGTTCCTCCTCAAAATCCAACATTGTTTTCCTCTCCTTTCCGTCTGTACCAGCCAAGAAGCTGTCCCGCCAGGTACAGAGAGCCTGCCGCATAGACGAAATCGTCCTCCCCCTTTTCCCGGATCAGGCGGGCAAGGGCCTCCTCCGGCGGCGTCTGCCACCTGGCCCTGCCCCTCCACAGCGCCATCAGCTCCTGCTCCCCGAGCCTTCTGTCCGTTTCCAGGCTGGTGGCCGTGATCTCATTAAACAGGCCGCTGTCCAGAATCCTCTCCGCCATTTCGGCCGCTCTCTTATCCGACACCACGGAAAAAAGCAGAGCCCTCTTTCCTCTGCAGCCGTCACGGCTCACACTGTCCAGAAAAGCCTCTATTCCATCCTCATTGTGCGCTCCGTCCACCATCACGCCGGGAAGCAGCTCCTCCATACGCCCTTCCCAATGAGCCAGGCTGAGTCCTTTCTCAATCTGGCAGCGGGTCAGAGCCGGGCCGCCCTCCTCCTGCAGCGCCTCCAGGGCACGCACGGCCAGGGCCGCATTCTCCCTCTGGTAGACTGCCGATGTATGCAGACAGACTTTAATATATTCATAATACTCAGAGTGCATGGAAAAAGCAACGGTTTTATTCTGAAATTGATAGCCGAGAACATCACGTTCCGACACGGAAATCCTTTTTGCCCCTTTTTCCTGCGCCGTCCCGGCAAGCACCCGGTTTACCTCCGGCTCCTGCTCCCAGCAGACCACCGGCACACCCGGCTTGATAATACCCGCCTTTTCTGCGGCGATCAGCGGCTTCGTGTCACCCAGATATTCCATGTGATCCAGACCGATCCGCGTAATCACGCACACCGACGGGCGGGCGATCACGTTCGTGGCATCCAGCCGCCCGCCCAGCCCTGTCTCCAGCACAATGGCCTGTACGTCCTTCTTTTCAAACCAGAGCATTCCCATGAAAAAAAGAATCTCGAAAAAGGTGGGATGATATTCCTTCCTTCCCGATTTTTCACGAAAAAGGAAGCATTCCTCCATCACCCTGTTAAAGCAGGCGGCAAAATCCTCCTCTGGCATCAGCTCCCCGTTCAGGCGGAACCTCTCCCGTATGTCCACCAGATGGGGGGAGGAAAAAAAGCCTGTCCTGATTCCGGCACAGCGCAGCACACTGTCCACATAGGCGCACACCGAGCCCTTGCCGTTGGTTCCCGCCACATGGACGATGCGCCTCCCCTCCCCGGGACAGCCCAGGTGCTCGTAGAAGAGCCTGGTGTCCTCCGGGGTGTTCTTGCTGGTAAATCTGGGGATCCGGGAAATATAGTCTGCCGCTTCCTCGTATGTGTATTCCATGCTTACCTCCATGCCGGAGCGTTTGCTGCGGGCCGAAGCAAACGCCGCCCGCAGCGGCCCGCCTGGGCCCTGCCGTCTCCGGCGTCCAGTGCCCCCTATTTTCTGAGAGCCGACAGCCGCTCCTTCACCTGCTCCATCATCTGGGTATATTTCTCCAGCTTTTCCTTTTCCTCGGCAATCTTGCTCTCCGGCGCTTTGGAAAGGAAGCGCTCATTACTCAGCATGCCGTTGACGCGGGCCAGCTCCCCTGTGAGGCGCTTTTCCTCTTTTTCAAGCCGGGCAATCTCCTGGGCAATGTCCACCAGCTCCGCAAAGGGGATGTACAGGGTGGCTCCCGGGATTACCACGCTTACGGAATCCTCGGGAATCGTCACATCCTCTTTTTCCAGGATGGTTACCTGGGAAGCGGAGGAAAGAGAAGCAAAGAACAGCCTTCCTTCCGTGAAGGTTCTGCGGATCTCCTCATTGTCGCTTACCACGAAAACGTGGGCCTTCCTGCCGGGGGCCACGTTCATGGAGCTTCGCAGGTTGCGGATGCCTCTCACCGCTTCCTTTATGATCTCGATGTCCTTTTCCTCTTTTGCAAAATTCCATTCCTGCCTGTATACCGGCCAGGAGGAGATCATGATGGATTCTTCCTCTTCCTGAAGGTTGCAGAAGATCTCCTCCGTGACGAAGGGCATGTAGGGATGAAGCAGCTTCAGGGCGGAAAGCAGCACGTTTTTCAGCGTCCAGAGAGCCGCGCCCTGGCTGTCCGTATCGTCGGTGTCGTAAAGCCTGGGCTTCACCATCTCGATGTACCAGTCGCAGAATTCATCCCAGATGAAGTCGTAAACCTTCTGCACCGCAATGCCCAGCTCAAAGTTCTCCATGTTGTCGGTGACTTCCTTCACCACGTTGTTCAGACGGGATAAAATCCACTTGTCCACAGGCTGGAGATGGCTGAACGCATCCTCCGGGATCTGCCTGCCCTCCATGTTCATCTGGATGAAGCGGGAAGCGTTCCATACCTTGTTGGCAAAATTCCGGCTGGCCTCCACCCTCTCATAATAGAAACGCATGTCGTTTCCGGGTGCATTTCCAGTGATCAGGGTCAAACGCAGAGCGTCCGCGCCGTACTGGTCGATGATCTCCAGAGGATCGATGCCGTTTCCAAGGGATTTGGACATCTTGCGTCCCTGGGAATCCCTCACCAGGCCGTGGAACAGAACGGTGGAGAAGGGCTTCCTGCCCATCTGCTCATAGCCGGAGAAGATCATGCGGATGACCCAGAAGAAAATGATGTCATATCCGGTCACCAGCACGTCCGTGGGATAAAAATAGTCCAGATCCTCCGTTTTCTCCGGCCAGCCAAGGGTGGAAAAGGGCCAGAGCGCTGAGGAGAACCAGGTATCCAGGGTATCCGGATCCTGGGTAAAATGGGTGCAGCCGCACTTGGGACATACGGAAGGCTCCTGCTCCGCCACCACGATTTCCCCGCATTCGTCACAATAATAAGCCGGGATCCTGTGTCCCCACCAAAGCTGTCTGGAGATACACCAGTCACGGATGTTGTCCGTCCAGTTATAGTAGATCTTGTCCATCCGCTCCGGGATCAGGCGGATATCACCGTTCTTCACCCCTTCCACAGCGGGCTTGATCAGCTCGCTCATCTTCACGAACCACTGCTTCTTGATCAGAGGCTCCACCGTGGTCTTGCAGCGGTCGTGGGTGCCCACGTTGTGGGAGTAATCCTCGATCTTTACCAGAAGCCCCATTTCATCCAGCTCTTTTACGATGGCCGCTCTGGCTTCATAACGGTCCATCCCCTGGAATTTACCGCCGTTTTCATTGATGGTGGCGTCATCGTTCATCACGTTGATCTCAGGCAGGTTATGGCGCCTGCCCACCTCAAAGTCGTTGGGGTCGTGGGCAGGGGTTATCTTCACCACGCCCGTTCCGAACTCCATATCCACGTAGGAATCGGCCACAATGGGAATGGGACGGTTCATGATGGGAAGCAGCACGCTCCTGCCGATCAGGTGGGTATAGCGGGGATCCTCCGGGTTCACCGCCACCGCGGTATCGCCCAGCATGGTTTCAGGCCGGGTGGTGGCAAACTCCAAAAACTCCGTGGCGCTGGGCTGTCCGTTCTCCTCCATCAGAGGGTACTTGATGTGCCAGAAATGGCCTGCCTGCTCCTCATACACCACCTCCGCATCGGAAATGGAGGTATTGCACACCGGGCACCAGTTGACGATACGGCTTCCCTTGTAGATCCAGCCCTTCTCGTGCATCCTGCAGAACACCTGGGTCACCGCATGGTTACAGCCCTCATCCATGGTGAAGCGCTCCCTGTCCCAGTCGCAGGAGGAGCCCAGCTTCTTTAGCTGGCTGATGATCCTGCCTCCGTACTCCTTCTTCCAGTCCCATGCCCGCTCCAGGAATTTTTCCCTGCCCAGGTCTTGCTTGTCGATCCCTTCCTCCCGAAGCTTCTCGATGATCTTCACCTCGGTGGCAATGCTGGCATGGTCAGTGCCGGGCTGCCAGAGCGCATTATAGCCCTGCATCCGCTTGAAGCGGATCAGGATATCCTGCATGGTGTTGTCCAGCGCATGGCCCATGTGAAGCTGCCCGGTGATGTTCGGCGGGGGCATCACGATGGTAAAGGGCTTTCTGCTCCTGTCCACCTCTGCGTGAAAATATTTTTTGTCCAGCCATTTCTGGTAAAGCTTGTCCTCAATACCATGGGGATCATAGGTTTTTGCCAGTTCCCTGCTCATAGTTTCCTCCATTCTTCCGTCAACGGGATTCTTTTGCTGCTGCCTCTCGTGCAGTTGCCGCCAGGCAATATCTGCCTTTCGCGCGAGTGCCTTGGAAATGTGTGCACCCAGGCGCACACCTGCGCCGAGCGCGATTGCCGCCAGGCAATACTTACCTTTCGCGCGAGTGCCTTGGAAATGTGTGCGCCCCGGCGCACACCCGCGCCGAGCGCGATTGCCATCAGGCAATACTTACCTTTCGCGCGAGTGCCTTGGAAATGTGTGCGCCCCGGCGCA
>CAUWLJ010000076.1:0-17085 GCA_963559585.1 uncultured Eisenbergiella sp.
GGGAGTTAAAACATATGTTTTGGATGATTTTTAATTTTCAAACACGCTCTAGAGCAGAATACGCTTTTGGCTTTTTAAAAAGGGCAGATTCCAAATGGAAAACATACCGCATGCCATGAAATACGGCTGATGTGATACGACGGTAAAGAGATATTGTTATTAAGAGAGCAGTTGAGAATGGTATTCTGCTGACGGCTGGGGCGGCATTATGGCTTTGATGGGGAAGATGGTGCCGACAGAAGTCACAAAGGAAGAGGATGGCTGGCAGGAACGAATTTTCAAATATTCTCTTGGATTCCAATATAAATAAAAAATCTGGAGGTACTTGGAGATGAAAAGGAGCACAAAGCAGCACAGTCAGGCGGGCTGGCAGGAGCCGCAGAAGGGACGGGTTAGAGTCCGGTTTGGTATTCAGAAGAAGCTGTTGATGGGGATTCTGATTCCGCTGGTGCTTGTGCTGACTGTGGTCGGGCTGAGCGTGAACAAGGATGTTGACCGGATCGTAATCGAGCTGAATGACGATTATCTGGCGGCGGAGACAGTAGCTGCGGCAAACCAGCTTGATATTTACTTTCAGAAGTATATGGGGACGGTTAATACTGTGGCGCAGACAGATGTGATGGCGCAGAAGATCCTGGGCTGGCAGAGCGGTTTCAGCGGGGATCAGAAGAAGGAGGAGCTCCTGAGTTTTCTGAATGACCTGAAGGAATCCGACAGTATGATAGCGTCCAGCTGGGCTTACAATTTAAAGGCCGGCGAGATGCTTCAGTCGGACGGCACCTACAAGAATGCGTCCAATTTCGACGCGGCCAGCCGTGAATGGTATGCCCCGACGGTAAATGAACAAAGGGTGGCCGCTACCAGCGCTTATGAGGATGTCGGTACAGGTGAGCTGATTATGTCCTTTGCAGCTCCCATTATGAGCGGCGGAAAGGTGGTTGGCATTTTGGGGCTGGATGTGCTGCTGGACACCTTCACGACCAATCTGGCTCAGGTAAAGGTGGGAGATACAGGCTATATCACGCTGTTTGACAGTGCAAAAAACATCCTTTATCACCCGGACGAAAACCTGCTTTTGAAAAATGTGTCAGAGATTGATTATTCTGCCAATTTGAAGGAAGCGATTGTGAACAATCAGCCTGTAGAAAGCATGCAGTATACAAGGAGCGGAAATGTATATAACGCCTCCACGGTTTATCTGCAGGATACCGGTTATCTGGTTATGGGGCTGCTGCCGAATGCGGAGTATCAGGAATATGTGGTGAGTACGTCGAACACAATCCTGTTCTGGTTTGGGGCGGCGATTGTGGTTCTGGCGGTTATTGTTATTGTCCTGAGCATGAGGGTGGTGAAAGCGGTGAAGAGCCTGGCCGCTGTGACAAACAAGATTGCAGAGGGCGAACTGAATACCAGGGTGGAGGTTCTCACCAGCGATGAAGTGGGCCTTGTGGCGGAAGATGTGAATGCTGTGGCAGCCAGGCTGAGGACGTATATTTTGTATATTGATGAGATCACACACGTTCTGAGAGAGATGGGAAACGGCAATTTTATTTTCTCTCTGCAGCAGGATTATAAGGGCGAATTTGCCAAGGTAAGGGAGGCAATGCTGGAGGCACAGAAAACAATATCCGAAACTCTGAAATCCGTCGTCGTGGCAGCGGATCAGGTGGCAGGAGGCGCTGACCAGATCGCAGTGGGCGCACAGGCACAGGCCCAGGGTGCAACGGAGCAGGCGTCCAGCGTACAGGAGCTGGCGGCCAACCTTCAGGAGGTTACCAGGCAGATCAGTGATAACACTCACATTATTCAGTCAACCGGACAGCAGATCGACCATGTGGGCGAGGAAGTACACGACAGTGAGGAGAAGATGAGATCCATGCTGGAATCCATGGATGCCATTTCCGAAAATTCGGAAAAGGTAGCCAATATCATCAAGAGCATTGAGGATATTGCCTTCCAGACCAACATTCTGGCGCTGAACGCAGCGGTGGAGGCAGCCCGTGCCGGGGCGGCCGGAAAGGGATTTGCCGTGGTGGCGGATGAGGTGAGAAGCCTTGCAGGCAAAACTTCAGAGGCTTCCAAGACAACGGCTGAGCTGATTCAGAAGGCGCTGGATGCAGTGGCACATGGAAAGGTGATGGCGGAAGAAACCTCAGCCTCCTTTGAGGCGGTCTACACGAGCGTAGGAGAGGTGAATGCCAACGCTCACCAAATCGTCGAGAGCACCACGAAGCAGGATGAAGCGATCAGGCAGACGACGATGGGGGTAGATCAAATCTCCAGTGTGATACAGAACAATTCAGCTACGGCGGAGGAAAGCGCCGCAGCCAGCGAGGAATTGTCCGGTCAGGCTCAGATGCTGAAGGATATGGTGGGAAGGTTCAGGCTTCCCTGAGCAGGCACTGCTCCGGCGTACTCTGGCTTTATCAGCTGACAGTTCAGGATTCATAAAAAAGGTTCGGAGGTTTAAAGCCTCCGAACCTTTTGCCGTAAAAGGGACTGATTTGCCAGCTGTAACCGGACGTATCCGGTTACAGCTGGGTTTTCCACAGGCCGTGGAGATTGCAGTATTCATAGGCGGCCACGGGAGCATCCCCCTCCTCCAGAGTAAAATGGGCCTCCGGAGCCTGGGTGTGGTCCAGCCAGACACGCATGTCGGCTCCGTTTCGGGTGGCCAGGCCGATCCAGACGATGTGGTGCTCCTCTGTCATGGGATGCGGAAGGCTTCCCACCTTCACGGTGACGTGAAGGCCGTTGCTTTCTACTACGGGAAGATGCTTTTCAGAGGCGCCCTCCGAGGTGTTGGGAGGAAGAATGTCAAAGGGTTTGCAGGTGTCGGGTACAGCCGCGTTTGGAATGCCTGTCAGAGCCTCCAGCACAACGGTACGGTTCTGATCTGTGAGAAAAACGGGTTCTTTTTTCATCGGAATAATCCTCCATTTCTGAGGCGGCGTGCAGATGCGGCCGCCTCATTTGTGAAATTATTGTCACTGTTAAAGTGTATACCGAAAAGGCGGATTCTATTCCGAAAAGGAGCCTTTGCTTTTCGGATACATGACTGGCAGAGACGCCTCTTTTACCGGAGCAGCGGATCCGTCACTGCTCTGGGAATTGTGAAGGCTACGTCTCCCATATACCCGGGCGCTGCCTCGTACTCATCAAAGGCGATCACGATTTCACCGGCGGGATTAAAGTAGAAGTTCTGGTCAGGCTTGATTTTGTCAAAATTTGTTTCCGGCATATCTGTGTCGTCCAGGAAATAGGAGATATTCTCATCCGCAGCCATCTGCTCCCGCATCTGTGTCTTAATATTTTCGCTGATGGCAGTTACATAATCTGCATCCTCACGGAACAGGTCGGCAAGCGTGGCCTGCTCTCCGGTGGCCTTGTTGATGTGGTAGTATTTGGCGTACTCATAGCCGCTGGCCTGAACCTCCAGCACATTGATGCGCAGGGTGAACCAGGAATCCGTGTCGGTTACAATATCATAGCTGATGGTGAGATCCTTTACCGTGTCCTGATCCAGGCTCTTTTTGAAATCCTCCAGGATAGGGGTAACATAGTCGGTGATTTCCTCATTGATGGCATGAACGGAATCCTCCGTTTTGGAGCCGGTGTCAGGAGCTGTATCCGGAGCGGCCGCAGTCCTGCTGTCTGCTTCCGGCGCAGGGGAGGAGCTGTCTGCCGCCTGATCGGCCTGAAGCTGCGGAACCTCCACACTGGCGATGTGCTTTTCATCCTCAAAGTCGTACCGGTCGAAGGTGATAACCCGCACGATGCTTCCAAGCACGGGGATTTTTTCCATTGCCATGGCGGCGTTTACGCTCACATTGGGAATCAGGATGGTGAGGGCTGCTGCTGCGGCGGCACAGGCCCCGATGCGTTTGTAAATGAGAACCTTTTTTCTTCTGGCCTTTTCCTGTTTTGCCTGTTCGATTGCTTTTTTCATATTCTCCACTCCTTTTTCAGGGACGCTGATGCTTTCATATTCTGCTTTCAATTCTTCCCATTCCTTATTCGTATTCATTGATATTCGATCCTTTCTGCCGGAGTCTGTTTCAGGTACATTTTAAGCCTGAGTGATTTCCGGCTCCAATGCAAGGTGGAGCTTTTTCAGTGTCCGGTACAGCCTGGATTTAACGGTATTCAGGTTTGTCTTTGTGATTTCCGCGATCTGATCCAGCTTCATTTCCTCAAAATATCGAAGGACGATGATCGTTCTGTCCAGGGGCTCCAGAGCTTCCATAGCCTGCCGCAGGTCAAGATCCTGGTAGGTGTCGGTTACCGCTTCCGGAATATCCTCGATATTTACGGTTTCCTTCCTGTTTTTCCGAAGGAAGGCGATGGCCTCGTTAACGATGATCCGGTAGATCCAGGTATCCGCGTAGGAGGGTTCCCTGAGGGAGTCGCTGTTTAAAATGGCTTTGTAGGCGCCTTCCTGCACAATATCCTGTGCGTCGGCTTCATTGCGTACATAGCTGTAAGCCAGCCTGTAATATTTGGAATAATTTGCAATCAGCATTTCTTCTACGAGCTGCTCTTTTTTGGCAGCTGCCGATTTTTCTTTTTGAATTTTCATTTGATCTCCTGTCTGCGCGCGCCAGCGTTTCATTTTTGGGATCCGGCAAAGGCGTTCTGCCAGGCTTCCGTCTTTGCTGTTGTAACTGTTAGATGGGCGGGCGGGGCGGAAAGTTTCAAGGTGCTCTGTTTTGTTTTATATTTCTTATTTTATCCTGAAGAAAAGAAAAAAAACAGCGGCAAAGCGGTAAACAGTAACATTCGCAGCAGATTTATTCGCGGTTGACGCTCCCTGCAAAACAAACTACAATAACTGTAACGAAAGACGGCATATGGGAAGGGAAAGGAAGGGGCGTGCATGGCGGCAAAGATCGGGATCGGAATCCAGAGCTTTGAGAAAATAAGGGAGAACGGTTATTTTTATGTGGATAAGACGGATTTCATCCGGGAGTGGTGGGAAAGCGGAGACGATGCAACGCTGATTACCCGTCCGAGGCGTTTTGGTAAAACGCTTGCCATGAGCATGGTGGAAGCTTTCTTTTCGGTGAGGTATGCCGGAAGGGGGGATCTGTTTGAAGAGCTTGCTGTATGGAAGGAGGAAAAGTACAGAAGGCTGCAGGGGACATATCCCGTGATCAGCCTGTCCTTTGCCAACATAAAGGACAGGGACTTTGCCACTGCCAGGAGAAAGATCTGCCAGCTTTTGACGGATCTGTACGTGCAGAACAGCTTCCTGCTGGAGGGAGACTTTCTGGAAGAAAGAGAGCGGCAGTATTTCAACACTGTTTCCATTGATATGGACGATGCAGTGGCGACCCTGGCACTTTATCAGTTGTCCGGATTTTTGGCCAGGTATTATGGTAAAAAGGTCATTATCCTGTTGGATGAATACGATACGCCGCTGCTGGAAGCCTATATAGACGGATTTTGGGAGGAACTGGTGGGATTCACCCGAAGTCTTTTGAATGCGGCTTTCAAAACGAATCCCAGCCTGGAGAGGGGGGCTGCTGACGGGAATAACCAGAGTAAGCAGAGAGTCTATTTTTTCGGATCTGAACAACCTGAAGGTGGTTTCTTGGAAGGAACAGGGGAGTGAGGCCGGCTTTGATCAGCCGGAGTATGAACTGGCGCTGACCAACCATGAGGTGAGACTGATGTTCGGAAAGCTGGTGAAGGGATGGTTTCAGCCGTCGTTTTCCGATTACAATGACTTTATACAGGCTCTTCTGGCAGGAGACTGCCGGGCGATGAATGTGTACATGAACCGGGTGGCGCTTTCCTCCTTCAGTTATTTTGATACGGGAAGAGGCGCATCCGGGGCGGAGCCGGAGCGTTTTTATCATGGATTTGTACTGGGGCTGATCGTGGAGCTGGCGGGCCGTTACGAGATTACCTCCAACAGAGAGAGCGGTTTTGGAAGATACGATGTGATGCTGGAGCCGCTGAGGGAGACGGACGACGCCATTATTATGGAATTTAAGGTACATGATCCGGCATTGGAGGAGAGCCTGGAAGCTGCTGTGCAGGCGGCTCTGCGGCAGATTGAAAATAAAAAGTATGAAGCAAAGCTTACGGCAAAGGGAATCAGCCCGGAGAGGATCCGTTGTTACGGCTTTGCATTCGAGGGAAAAAGCGTACTGATCGGGACAAAGGAAAGGAGCACTCAACCATGAAGATCACCTGGCTGGGCACAGCCTCAATTTTAATAGAATCGGAGGATACGCGTATTCTCTTCGACCCCTTCGTGGAACTGGCGGGGGGAAGCAATCCCAATACGCTGGAGGATTTCAGAGGCGTTACGGACATCTGTATCACACACGGCCATGTGGATCATCTTTTTTTTGTGCCCCAGTTGATTGAGGAGCAGGACGCCACCGTGCATTGTCCTTCCCCTGCGGCTGTCACTCTGGAGGGATGGCTGGAGGAGTGCGGAAATGTGGTGCGTACCCTGCCGGGAGAGAGCTGGCAGGTGGGCGGGATCAGGCTTCGGACGCACATGGGAGCCCATGTCCCGTTCACGCCCTGTCTGGCAATGCGGACGCTGCTTCAGATGAGGAACCTCCGCTATTGGCGCAACGCTCTTTTTCTGGCCTGGGCGCATCCACGTTTTCCTGAAAAGGGAGAAACGCTGGTTTACGAGATAGAGGCTGAGGGAAAGCGCGTCCTTCTTCTGGGAAGCATGGCTCTGGACCCGGACACGGTATACCCTGAGGGGGCTGACCTTCTGATCCTTCCGTTTCAGGGAAGGAGGGAGCCGGAGCGGGAGGCCTGCCGGATCGTGGAGCGGCTGAAGCCCCGGCGGGTGCTTCTGGATCATTTTGACGACGCTTTTCCGCCTGTTTCCAGGCAGGAGGACACCAGAAGGCTGTGCCGTCTGATGAAGGAGCGCTTTCCGCAGGTAAAGGCGGCGAAACCGGTGGCCGGGAAGGGCATTTTTATCTGAGAAAGGAGCGTCCGGCTATGAGCACAAGGAGCCGGGCAGAAGCGGAGAGCTGCGAATGCTGCTGCTTACCGTTTTGCCGGTGAACAGCAGCCGGGTATATTTCTTCCCTGGCCCGCATATTCTTATTGACAGCACTGGTAAATACTGTTAGACTAAAAACAGGAATTATTACTGATTTTTTTAAAAATGGACGCAGGGGAAGGCTCTTCCCATTCGTCCGGCAGCGGGCGCGTCTGATGCGCGCAGAAGGAGGAGTGATATGATAGACAACATGATTTTCAGAGACATGTCCTACGGTGTGTATGTGACCACTTCCATGGACGGGAGCCGTCCGGTGGGCTGTGTGAGCAACAGCAATACTCAGATCACCTCCTCCCCGGCGATGGTGGCGGTGAGCCTGAATCACGACAACTACACCGCTTCCTGTATTGCCAGAACAGGCAGGTTCGCTTTTTCCATCCTGTCCGAGCAGTCGGATCCGGGCCTGATCGGCTCCTTTGGTTTCAGGAGCAGCAGGGATGCGGATAAGTTTGAGGGGATTGAGTGGGAGCTGGCTGAGGGGATGCCGGTTCTGAAGGATGCCTGCGGCTATGTGGTGTGCCGTGTGGTTGACAGTATGGAGACGCCCACCCATACCATTTTCCTGGGCGAGGTGATCGAGGCGAAGAGCTATGGAAGCGGTGTGGATGCCATGACCTACGCTTATTATCATAAGGTGATCAAGGGAAAAGCGCCGAAAACCGCGCCCACCTATATCCCGGAGCGGGACGGAGTGCAGGAAAACGGCGGCCGGCAGGGCGCGCAGGAGAAGCCCGCTGGCAGGTGGGTATGCCAGGTATGCGGCTATGTGTACGAGGGGGATGAGCTGCCCGCAGACTTTAAATGCCCGATCTGCGGACAGGGAGCGGATAAGTTTAAGAAGGCGGAGTAAAAGGCGGCGCATTTCTGCCCTGCCTGTCATCTGGGCGGCCGGTGTGCCGCCGTACCTGGTGAGAAAAACGGAGGATGAAGGGAAGATACCATGCAGAAGAAAAGAGTACAGTATCTTGACATCATTAAGGTGATTTCTATTTTTCTGGTGGTGTTCTGCCATTTTGTTCTTCTGGCGCCCTCCATTCCGGATAATATTGCCATGGTGGCCTGCTGGTGCGGCGTTCCCATGTTTTTCATGGTGAACGGCGCACTGCTGTTTTCCAGGCCGCTTAATCTGTCTAAGCATATCCGTAAAACCGTGACGATCTATCTGGTGCTGCTGGCCTGGAGGCTGATCTATCTGTTTGTGATCGGGGCGGCCTGCCATGTGCCGCCGGGCAGCTTTGGAAAGAATCAGCTCCTTCTTTATCTGTTTGCATTCGGCTCCCTGGAAGGGATCGGCACAGGACATTTGTGGTTTATAGAAGCGCTGCTGGCCGTCTACCTTCTTTTTCCTCTTTTCAGGCTCGGTTTTGAACAGCCTTACGGAAGAAAGCTGCTGCTTTTTTTCGCTGTCTACAGCCTGCTTCTGACCAACGGAATGACCGGGGCGCAGATGCTTCTGGACGCTCTGGCAGGGGCGGGGGTGACAGGCTGCATTTCCCTGGAGGGGCTGGAGGTGCTCAATCCCTTTGGAATATACGCAAATATGCTGGGCTTTTTCCTGTTGGGAGCATGGCTTCATACAGGAGAGTTCTGGAATGGGGAGCCGGGCGAGGGAAGGCAGCTTCCGCCCGACAGGGCTGCAAAACCTGGCTCTGGCCCTGCAGGAAGGCGTATTTGGGGAATTGTTCTGTCCGGGGCCGGGCTTGCAGGCATGTGGGGAGTGAAATGGTATACCAGCGGCGATCCGGCCTGGGACGGTATTCTTCTGGTGCAGGGCTACCGCCATCTGTCCGTGATCCCGCTGGCCCTGGGGATCTTCCTGCTGTGCCGGGATCTGCATGTCCGAAACAGATACCTGTCCGCCGCAGTGGAAGCAGTCGCCTCCCGGACGCTTGGAATCTACTACCTGCACTGGATCTTCGGCTGGATACTGGTGCCCTGGCTGGCTTTGTGCTTTCCTTCCTATAATCTGGGAACCAATCTGCTGAAAACCATCCTCCTGATCCTTCCGGCTCTGGCCTGTACCCTTGTGATTGAAAGGATCCCGGTGCTGAAGCATCTGGTGACGGGGTGAAGGGGGAGGCGGTTGAACAGACAGTTCAGCCAGCCGCCTCAAACGCCGGCCGTTTGAGGCATGAGAACGTGATTCGGGAGTGAGCGGGCCTTTTTTGCGAAGCAAAAACTTTCAATAGGCCCGCGAATGTTACTGTTTACTGGCTTGCCAGTGAACAGTAATGTTAAACCAAATGTGCTAAAAAAAGCCACTTTATGAAAATTGCCTATCTTTTTGGGATATGCTATAATCTATTCATACATGAAGCAGGCCGGAGAAATCTGATTTAACATTTCGACAGATCTTTGCAACAATCAGCAGTTGCTGTTTTATCAGGTTTTCAAGTAAAATAAAGGGGTAAAGTGAAGCGGGCCTGTATCCTTTACGAAACAATGTGACATGCGGACAGCATTGGCTTCACACCCCTTGCCGTGCGAAAGGGAGCACAGAAGGGAGTATGATTATGGACAAACCGGTATTGGTTATTCTGGCAGCAGGAATGGGGAGCCGTTACGGCGGGCTGAAGCAGATCGACCCTGTGGATGAGCAGGGACACAAGATCATTGACTTTTCCATGTATGATGCGTACAGAGCGGGCTTCCGCAAGGTGGTTTTCATCATTAAGAAGGAGAACGAGAAGGATTTCCGCGAGTGCGTGGGAGACAGGGTGAGCAGCTTCCTGGAGGTGGAATACGTATATCAGGAGCTGAACCGTGTCCCTGAGGGCTTCCAGATTCCTGAGGGCAGGGTAAAGCCCTGGGGAACCGCCCATGCAATCCTGTGCTGCAAGGATGCTGTGAAGGGGCCCTTCGCGGTGATCAACGCGGACGATTACTATGGAAGAAGCGCCTTTGCAACGCTGTATGATTTCCTTGCCACCCACCAGGATGATGAGAAATACCGTTACGCCATGGTGGGCTATGAGCTGGGCAACACTCTGACGGAGAACGGATCCGTTGCGAGAGGGTGCTGTGTCACCGACGAGAACGGTTTCCTCACTGCCATTGCAGAGCGTACCAAGATCGTAAAGACCGAAGATGGGGCTGCATACACGGAGGATGACGGAGCCACCTATGTTCCCGTTCCTTTGGATACACCCGTATCCATGAACATGTGGGGCTTCTCCGCCAGCATTTTAAAGGAGCTGGAGACGGCGGTAAAGCATTTCTTTGAGACGGAGGTTGCGGGAAATCCTTTAAAGGCCGAGTGCTTCCTGCCTATCGAGGTGGACAAGCTGCTCAAGGCCGGGAAGGCCACGGTGGAGGTGCTTTCCTCCAAGGATAAATGGTTCGGCGTCACTTACAAGGAGGACAAGCCCTTTGTGATGGAGTCTATTGCAAGACTGAAAGCAGAGGGCGTATATCCTGAGGTTTTATGGAAATAAACGTTGCTGTTTAAGGGCCGCTGAGGCGGCAGACAGGAGGTAGTCATGGCAATTTTAGTGACAGGCGGAGCCGGATACATCGGCAGCCATACGGTGGTAGAGCTTCAGAATGCAGGATATGAGGTGGTGGTGCTTGACAATCTGAGCAACGCCAGTGAAAAGTCCCTGCAGCGCGTGGAGGCGATCACCGGAAAGAAGGTTCCTTTTTATAAAGCGGATATTCTGGACAGACAGGCCCTGGAGGAGATTTTTGCAAAGGAGAAGATCGATTCCTGTATCCATTTCGCAGGCCTGAAGGCAGTGGGCGAGTCCGTTGCCAAGCCCTGGGAGTATTATGAGAATAACATCGCCGGCACGCTGACCCTGGTGGACGTGATGCGTAAGCACAATGTGAAGAACATTATTTTCTCCTCCTCCGCAACCGTTTACGGCGACCCGGCCATCATCCCCATCACCGAGGAGTGCCCGAAGGGACAGTGCACCAACCCCTACGGCTGGACGAAATCCATGCTGGAGCAGATCCTGTCCGATATTCAGAAAGCGGATCCCGAATGGAACGTGGTGCTTCTGCGCTACTTCAACCCCATCGGCGCCCACAAGAGCGGAACCATCGGAGAGAATCCCAACGGCATCCCCAACAACCTGATGCCCTACATCACCCAGGTGGCCGTAGGCAAGCTGAAGGAGCTGAACGTATTCGGAAACGATTACGATACCCATGACGGAACGGGCGTGAGAGATTATATCCATGTGGTCGATCTGGCCAGAGGCCATGTGAAGGCGCTGAAGAAGATCGAGGAAAAAGCAGGACTGAACATCTACAACCTGGGAACCGGAAAGGGCTACAGCGTTCTTGACATTGTGAAGAACTTTGAGGAAGCCACCGGCGTGAAGATCCCCTATGTGATCAGGGACCGCCGCCCGGGCGATATTGCCACCTGCTATTCCAATGCGGAGAAGGCGGAGCGTGAACTGGGCTGGAAGGCCGAGTATGGTATCAAAGAAATGTGTGCAGATTCCTGGAGATGGCAGTCCCAGAATCCCAACGGCTACGACGACTGAGGGATGACGTGGAGCGTGCTTAAAAATTCATTCCCGTCAAACGGTGCAGGGTGTATGCACAGACAACAGACAGAGTGATCAGAGAAAAGGAATGCTTCGTGCCAGGGTACGAGCATTCCTTTTTATAATGGTGCGCCTGGCGGCGCACGTTTTTGGCGCTGAAAAAGCCATATTTTTTCTTCCTCCCATGTGTGCCCGGCTCGTAAGAAATTTGTAAGAAATTCCCCATTCCCTTTTTAAGACTTATCCGCTATTCTGATGACAGGCTGATAAGGAGGTACGACCCAAGATGAAGGAAACAATCCTGGTGGTAGACGACGACAGGGAGATCGTGAGAGCGATTTCCATTCTTCTGGAAAAGGAGGGCTACAGAGTTTTGAAGGCTTACGACGGCCTGGAGGCGCTGGATCTTTTGGCCTCCAGCCAGGTCAGGCTTTTGATTATAGATGTGATGATGCCCCGCCTGGATGGTCTGTCTGCGGTGATGCGTATTCGTGAAAAGAGAAATCTGCCCATCATTGTGCTGAGCGCCAAAAGCGAGGATTCCGACAAGGTGCTCGGCCTGTCCATGGGAGCGGATGATTATGTGACCAAGCCCTACAATCCCCAGGAGCTTGCGGCCAGAGTGAAAAGCCATCTGCGCCGTTACACCAGCCTGGGTGATATTCACAGGTCGGATCATAACGAGGAGATCACCAACGGGCGGCTTTGCTTTCATATGGATGAAAGAGTGCTTTACGCGGACGGGGAGCCCGTGCGGCTTACAGCCACAGAGACGGGGATCGTGGAGCTTTTTATGCGTAATCTGAACCGTGTGTTCCCGGCGGAGGAAATCTACCGCCGTGTGTGGGAGGAAGAAGCCTATGCGCCGGAAAACACGGTAATGGTGCATATCAGGCGGATCCGTGAGAAGATCGAGCTGAATCCGAAGGAACCGGAGTATATAAAGGTGGTGTGGGGAATTGGATACAAAATGGAAAAGAAGTAAAGGAATTGCAGGTGCGCTCTGCCTGTTTGCGGGCGTGTACCTGCTGTGTGCCTCCGGCCTGTGGGCTGCTGATTTTCTGTGGGAAAACAATGGGACGGACAGGCTGCGGGACGCCTGGTGCAGAGACTATCAGGACAGCGGAGCCTTTCAGTTTTATATGGAAGGGTATCTGGAGGATTTTCTCTCCATGGCGGTGGGGGATCCGGTGGGATTTTCCTGGATGAGTGATGAGAGAAGCAGAGGAATTGCTTACAGCAGCGTCTATGGAAGCGAGGAATTCGGGTATGCTGTGGACGGAACCAGGGATACCCTGAAGATCAATCGGATGGAGGAAGCCGGGCAGGTCAGAGGAAGCGCTTCCGTTACTGTAACGGAGATTGAGGAGGTATCCCCGGCTCCGGATCAGACCTGGCAGATCTATGTGGGGGACTTCATAGGAGAGGGGATGGAAGGCGTATCCGGCCTGGCAGACCAGCCTGCCGAGGCTGCCCATCAGATGTTGAAAAACAGCCGGAACCTGCTGTATCGGATCGTTTACGATGGAAAGGAGCTTTATACCAACGCGGAGGGTATGGAGCTGGATGGAGCCGGGGGGATTTTACCGGAGGGCTACAGCTTTCTGCTCTATTTTGACGGAGAAAAGGTTCGCATTGTGAAGGATGGAGCGGAGCAGGACGTTTATGGGGATGGGATCTACCGGGAGGAGGGCGGCTGGTTCGTGCCCGGATACAGGAATTTTCCTGTGGATTCCAGGTATGCCGGCGCGCAGATTACCATAGCGGCCATTGATCTGCCCCAGCCGGAGGAGCTGTCCGCCTATGGAGGAAATGGGGGCGCAGGCAGCGTGGATCGACTGTACCGGATTGTCTGCCAGATGGAAAAGGATCGGGAAAACAGTGTTTTGTGGTGCGCCGGGCTTCTTGCCGCCGCGGTTCTGCTGGCGTTTGGCTTCAGGCTGCGTCAGGCAAGGGCGGAGCTGGGCAGGCGGGCAGCCTGTTTTACAGGAAGGATCTGGTATGAAGGAAAGCTAATATGGCTGGCGGGATGCCTGTACGGGATGTACTGCCTGCTGGCCCCTGTTGGTTACAGCTGGTTGTTTGACGGCTGGAGGGAAGGGGTGAAGGAGCTTCTGGCGCAGAAGGAGGAATTGTTCCCGTTTCTGGTGCTGCTCTGGCTGCTTCTGCTCTTGGTCAATGACGGACATTATCATCCAAAGTCCTGGAAGCACAGCCTGACTGCCCTTCTCCTGGGAAGCCTGTCCCGGCGCGGAATGAAGCTTTCCTTTCAGCAAAAAATGACGGGCCGGCTGAGACTGCTGTGGCTGAGCACGGCGGCAGAGGCTTTGATACTGGCTCTGGCGGCAGGGCTGATCTGGGAAAACGTGCTGCTTCTGCCCGGAGGGACAGGCCTTGTGTGCGCCGCTGCGATTCTGATTTTGGGGCTGAATCTGTGTATTCATTTTTACTTTACCCGGCAGATACGCCGCGTCTGTGAGGATATGGGAAAACTGATTGACCAGACGGCCGCTGTGCGAAACGGGGACATGGAGACGGACACGCTTCTCCCTCAGAATTCGGATCTGCGCAGGGCGTCGGTGAATCTGACCGAGATACGGGACGGGATGCGGGATGCAGTGGAGGAGCAGGTGAAAAGCGAACGCATGAAGGTGGAGCTGATTGCCAACGTTTCCCACGACATTAAGACGCCTCTCACCTCCATCATCAGCTATGTGGATCTGCTAAAGGAGGAGGACGGTCTGCCGGAGCATGTGAAGGATTACATTGCCATTCTGGATGGAAAAGCGCACCGGCTGAAAACCATGGTGCAGGATGTGTTTGAGGTAAGCAAGGCGGCTTCCGGTCAGCTTCCTGTGAATCCGGAGCGGCTGGACTGCGCACGCCTGCTTCGCCAGACTCTGGCCGATATGGAGGAGCAGATAAGCGCTGCTCCCGTCACCGTCAGAATGAGGATGCCAAAGGAGGAGGCCATGATCCTGGCAGATGGACAGAGGATGTACCGGGTCTTTCAGAATCTGATTCAAAATGCCCTGAAATATTCCCTTCCCGGATCCCGTGTCTATGTGTCCCTGACGCAGAAGGAAGGGGCGGTTACAGCTTCGGTAAGTAATACCTCAGCCATGGAGCTGTCTGCTGACATCGACTACACTGCCCGTTTTACCAGGGGGGACGACAGCCGCACCGACGGCGGCAGCGGCCTGGGACTGTCCATAGCCAGAAGCTTCACGGAAGCCTGCGGCGGCGAGTTTTCCATTCGGATCCAGGCCGACCTGTTCACCGCAGAGGTTACATTCCAGGCCGATTCTTCTACGCCACGTACTGAAACATGAAAATAAAATGGCAGACGCTTCCGCCCATGACGAACAGGTGGAAGATCTCATGGGAGCCGAAATACCTGTGTCTGGAATTAAAAAGAGGGAGCTTCAGCGCATAGATCACGCCTCCTGCGGTATAGATCAGCCCTCCTGCAAGGAGCCATAGAAAAGCCGCCCGGGGAAGCGCCAGCCAGAGCTGTCCGAACACGCCCAGGCAGATCCAGCCCATGGCGATATATATAATGGAAGAAAACCATTTGGGACAGGTGATCCACAGCGCCTTTACCGCCATCCCCAGGACCGCCAGTCCCCATACCACCGCCAAAAGCGTATATCCAACTCTTCCGCCCAGTACCACCAGGCACACAGGCGTGTAGGAGCCCGCAATCAGTACGAAAATCATCATATGATCCAGCTTACGGAAAATGCGCAGGATCCGCCCGCCCGCGTTGATGGAATGGTAAGCGGCGCTTGCTCCGTACAGCAGCACCATACTCCCGATGAAAACCGTCATTGCCGCAAAGACGATGGCCTGCCCGGACAAAACCGCTTTTATCAAAAGGGGAGTGGCGGCCAGAATAGCCATCATCATGGCAATGAAATGGGTGATTGCACTCCCGGGTTCCCTGATTGTGATACTCATACGAACACCTCCTGACGAACAGAAATACAGCAAGTAGTTTTTAAAACTATATCCTATGTGTTATTATACTACACCTTATTATTTTCTGTGTCAAATAAAAATATGCAGGAGAGGATGTCCTGGAGCGTGTTTGAAAATTCATTCCCGCCAGCAGACCGGTGAACAGGAACCGTGCCTGAAAAGAAGGATGGAAGAACAGACCGCTGCAGACCGCCGGCACCGCTGAGAAAAAGGGGCGGCTTCACAGCGAAGCAGCCCCCGAAAGAAAGATTTCCATTATCTGTATGATTTCCTCCGCCCAGTAGCCGTTTCCTCCATGCTCCTCCCCTTCCAGCTGGTAATAATCCGCCCGGTGTCCGGTGGAAATCAGTTTTTCATACAGCTCAAGGCTCATGCGGCTGTTGACGATGGGATCGTGGAGATAGTGAAGCAGAAGAACAGGAGGAAGGGCCGTCTGTTCGGATACATATGTGCGGCAGGTGGCAATATCTGCCATTTCCAGACATTCCTCATCCGTCCCGGCCCCCATCAGGCAGGTGGTGGGGCGCTTTCCCCACTGCGCAGGCCATGGATCAGACTGGCACATTCGAATATCGGAGGAGGCTGCAAGGCCAATCACACCGGCGATCCGGTAAGGAGGCAGGCCGTCCGGGATGAAGCGTCCGCAGGCCTTGGTGAAAGCGCTGATCAGGGCAAGGTGCCCGCCGGAGGAATGCCCTGCGAAAAAGATCCTGTCCGTGTCGATGTGGAACTGCTCCGCGTGGGAGACAAGCCAGGCGGCGGCTCTGTGGATATCCTCGAGCTGGGCAGGGAACGGGGCCAGCTCGGATTCCCTTACCTGAACGATAGCCAGTACATTTCCCCGCTCAGCCAGACGGGTCAGCTTGGGCACGTCATTGTAAAGCTCCTGCCTGTGCCAGGCTGCGCCCGGCAGATAGAGGATCAGAGGAAATTTTTCCGGAGTATTCCATTCCCGCCGGAAGGGGAAGATGAGCCCCAGCTCCCTGGAAATTTCTCCGTACCGGTGATAGACGAAGCCGGGGGCATAGAGCCATTCCAGATCCGAAACGGAAGGGCAAAGCGTCTTTTTCATGTTCAATCCTCCTCAATCACCTGAATTTCCAGATAGTCAAAATCAATCTGTTCCACAAAATTATCCTGACGGAAGCGGGCCTTGCTGTGTTTTTTAAAATCCCGGACGGTTACATCCAGCCAGATGGGTTTGCCCAGATCGAACTGCATACACACCTCGTCCAGCGCGCGGAATACCTTGTGCGTCCTGGTATCCTCTGAGCCGTCGCAGATCACAGTGTCCCGGAGCAGCCGGTTATCCTGAAAAATTTTCGCCCATAAACGAAACATAAGCTCCTCTTTTCTGCCGCATGGAGCGGCTTTCTGTATAAAATGTCGTTTTCTTTTTCCAAGGAACATTATAACAGAGCCGGGGAAAGGGAGGAAGAGGTGTTTTACGGCCAGCGCCTGTTCTCTGGCAGGCCGGTAAACAGGAGCGTTACATTCTGCCGCGATTTGTGCTATAACCTGACTTTTACACTTTTATTCCTTCAAATATATGTTTTTCACACT
>CAUWLJ010000077.1:0-16933 GCA_963559585.1 uncultured Eisenbergiella sp.
AAGAGATTTACAACCTTAAATTGGCACTTTGCGGAAAATAAGTAACAGTTCAGCCATATCGGTTTGAACGGTCAAAACATGCTTGCATGATTTTGGCCGTTCATGCCGATATGAGATGAGCGCCCGTCTATGAGCAAAAAGAGCTGCGTAGCAGCGGAAAGCCCCGTAGGGGCGATTTGCGAATGGGTGCGGGCTGAACTGTTACGAAAATAAAGCTCCGCGCCGGGGCTTTGCCGGACGCGGAGCTTCCATAAACCATATCTATCAAATTGAATGTATACGTCTCTGCGGGCTTTTGGCAGATTATCTGCCCAGCTGCAGGTCGTTGTTGCCGGAGTCGGTGGTCCACATCTCCAGCATGTTGATGGGATCGTTGAAGTCGGCAAGCCAGCCGTTACGTCCGATGTCGTACTGACCGGATTTTCTCTCGTCAAGGAATACAGACCACTCACGCGTCTCAACGGTCAGGTTGATGCCGAGTGCTGCGAAATCCTGCTGAAGCGCTTCACCGATGGCAACGTTTCCGGAGCCCTCGTTGGTGAGGTAGGTCAGGTTGAGAGGGGTGTCTGCGGACAGCATTCCGGACTCATCAAAGGTGTAGCCGGCGCTTTCAAGCAGGGTTCTTGCCTCTTCCAGGTTTGTCTCATAAGCTTCAGGGCTGGGATCGAAGTAACCAAGCTTGTCGGCGTTGGGATAGGTGTAGGCGTCGTCATTTGTTCTGAACTCTCCGCCGTTTCCGTCAGCCATTCCGGTAGGAATAAAGGTGTTGGCGATCTCCTGGTCAGCCTGTGCAACGGTGTCTACGATATACTGGCGGTCTACCAGCAGGCAGAGAGCCTTTCTCATAGCGGCAGCCTGCTCCACAGTCTTGCCTGCGAAGATTTCGCTGTTTACGTTGAAGCCTACATAGTAGGTTCCCAGAGTAGGGATGTTGTGGTATTCAGGCATTTCCTTGGCGGTAGCCATCATATCGGTAGCAATACCGTCGATGAACTGCAGGGAGCCATCCTGGAAAGCGTTCCAGATAGCGGTGTCGTCATCGCTGAGCATGAACTCGATCTTGTCAAGAGTCACCTTATCTGCACCGTAGTAGTTGGGGTTCTTCTCATAGGTCATGGACTCGTTGTGTGTCCATCCGGTACATACCATCGGGCCGGAGGAAACGAATCCGGCTTCGGTACACCATGCACCCGGGTTGTCTGCTGCGCCCTCTGCACCTTCTACAGAAGCCTGGTGTACAGGATAGAAGGCAGGGAATGCGCACAGGTCAAGGAAGTATGCACAGGGAGCTACCAGGTTAACGGTGAAGGTCTTTCCATCCTCGCTGGCAGCGATATCCAGAGTGCCGTCATCCTTTCTGGCAATAGCATCAGCCAGGTAAGCATAGTTCGCTCCGGTGTTGGGATCAGCCATTCTGTTCCAGCTGTAAGCAACGTCAGCAGCGGTCAGGGGATCGCCGTTGGACCACTTCAGGCCGTCCTTCATAGTGAAGGTGTAGGTCAGGCCGTCCTCGCTCATCTCATAGCTCTCTGCCAGGTCGGGAGCAAGCTGTCCGTTCTCGTCGTAGGCATACAGGCCGGAGAAAGCCAGGATTGCCAGACATGCGCCGTCAACGGTAGAGTTCAGAGCGGGATCCAGCTTGTTGGGCTCGGATGCAATCTGAAGGGACAGAACGTTGCCGGGAGCGGTTGCAAATCCAAAATATTTGAAACCGAACTTGTTGTAGTAAATGTTCTCCACATCGGTGGACTGCATATATACATCATTGTAATAGTAGATCGGCAGAACAGCCCATGTGTTCATCAGCTCGTCCTCTGCCTCGTGCATCATGGCTTCACGCTTCACCAGATCGGTCTCTGCCTTGATGGCTGCGATCCTCTCGTCGTAAGCGGTCCATGCGGGAGCAGCTTCACTGGAGGGGCCATGCTCTCCGGATGCTGCAGCTGCCTCTGTGGAAGCCTCTGTAGAAGCATCCGCAGCAGCGGACTCAGCGGTTGTCTCAGCAGGCGCTTCGGTAGCGGCGGCAGGCTCCTCAGAAGCGGAGCTTCCGCAGCCGGCGAGGGTGCCGATTACCATGGAAGCAGCCAGCGCAAACGCAAGATACTTTTTCTTCATAATCATTTCCTCCCATAAAAATTTTGCAGATACGGTTTATTATACAATATCCTTTTTCGGAAAGGAAAACGCCTGTGTCCGAAAGAATCCCAGGGTTCCTGCGCCGGAGCCGGATAAATTGTATCAGCATGAAATCAGGAAGCAGGGGCGCGCCCGGTTTTCAGTCAAAACCGGACGTCCCTGCATTTTATTTGTTCCAGCATGCCACCATATGGCCATCGCCTCTGTCGGTGAGCGCCGGACATTCCTGGGCACACTTTTCCGTGGCATACTTGCAGCGCGTGCGGAATGCACAGCCGCTGGGCATATGCAGGGGACTGGGAACATCCCCCTCCAGAACGATACGCTGCCGCTCCTTTGCCATCCTGGGATCCGGATAGGGAACCGCAGACAGCAGAGACTGGGTATAAGGGTGGATGGGATTGTCATTCAGTTCATTGGAATCTGCAATCTCCACGATCCTTCCCAGATACATAACAGCGATCCTGTCGGATATATGATGAACCACCAGAAGATCATGGGCAATGAACAGATACGCCACTCCCAGCTTCTCCTGCAGCTCCTCAAACATATTGATCACCTGCGCCTGAATGGATACGTCAAGCGCGCTGACAGCCTCATCACAGACAATAAACTTGGGATTGGTGGCAAGCGCACGCGCAATACCGATTCTCTGACGCTGACCGCCGGAGAACTCATGGGCATAACGGGTGGCGTGCTCTGCATTCAGGCCCACCAGCTCCATCAGATTGATGATTTTGTCCCGTCTCTCACCCTTGGAGGAATACAGCTTGTGCACATCCAGGGGCTCCCCGATAATGTCCTCCACCGTCATACGGGGATTCAGGGAGGAATACGGATCCTGGAACACCATCTGCATTTCTTTTCTCATATGATGGATGCTGGAGGCATCCACCTTCTCACCGTTGTAGAGCACCTCGCCGCTGGTGGGTGTATACAGCCGAAGCAGGGAACGGCCCACGGTCGTCTTGCCGCATCCGCTCTCTCCCACCAGTCCCAGGGTTTCTCCGGGCTTGATGGAAAAGGATACTCCATCCACCGCCTTCAGCGGAAGCGTTTTCATAAAGCCGGTCTTAATCGGGAAATACTGCTTCAAATCCTTAACTTCAATCAAATACTCATTTTTATTCATTTCACTGCTCATTTCCCGTCACCTCCCTGCATTTGTTCCTTCACGTTCAGCCAGCAGGATGCAAAGTGGCCGTCAGGCATCTGCATTTCCGGCGGAACCTGCTCGATACAGATCTTCATTGCGTTCTCACACCGGGGGCAGAACGCACAACCCTTCGGCATGTTCAGCAGATTGATGGGAGTTCCGGGAATGGGAACCAGCTTCTCTCCGATCCTGTCCACGTTGGGGATAGAACGAAGCAGTCCCTTGGTATATTCATGGCAGGGACGATAGAAAATATCCTCCGCCGTTCCTCTTTCACATACGCGGCCTCCGTACATCACGATAATTTCGTCGCACATATCCGCAATCACGCCCAGATCGTGGGTCACCATGATGATGGCCATGCCCAGCTTCTTCTGCAGGGACTGCATCAGCTCCAGGATCTGAGCCTGGATGGTTACATCCAGCGCGGTGGTGGGCTCGTCGGCGATCAGAATATCCGGTTCGCAGGCCAGCGCCATGGCGATCATCACACGCTGGCGCATACCGCCGGACAGCTCATAAGGGTACTGCTTCACACGCTTCTCCGGCTCGTTCACACCTACCAGCGTGAGCATTTCCACGGCGCGGGCCTCTGCCTCCTTCCCCTTACGGCTGGTATGCAGCTCAATGGCCTCCCTCAGCTGGTTTCCCACGGTAAATACGGGATTTAAGCTGGTCATGGGATCCTGGAAAATAATGGAGCAGCATTTTCCACGGAATTCACGCATCTGCTTCTCTGTATATTTGGTAATATCCTCGCCCTTGTAAAGAACCTCGCCCTCCGTGATACGGCCGTTGCTCTCCAGAATCTGCATAATGGAATAAGCGGTTACGGATTTACCGGAGCCGGACTCTCCCACAATGCCCAGGATCTTGCCCTTATCCAGATTAAAGGACACACCGTTTACGGCCATCACCTCTCCTTTATCAGTGGTGAAGGAGGTATGAAGGTTTTTTACGGAAAGTATTGTTTCACTCATGTTAAAGATACTCCTTTCACTCTCTGATCATCGTCTCAGCTTGGGGTCAAACGCATCGCGCAGACCATCGCCCAGGAGGTTGAAGGACAGTGTGATCAGACAGATCATCAGCGCAGGGAAGATCAGCTTGTAGGAATATACACTGATACCTGCTCTCGCCGCATTCGCCAGGGAGCCCAGGGAAGGCATGGGAGCCTGTACGCCCAGACCGATAAAGCTTAAGAAGCTCTCCGTAAAAATAGCGGAAGGAATCTGCATGGTAGCGGAAATGATGATCACACTGATACAGTTGGGAAGGATATGCCTTCGGATAATCCTCCCGGCCTTTGCTCCGCTGACCTTGGCCGCCAGTACATAGTCGTTCTGCTTGATGGTAAGGATCTGTCCCCTCACCAGACGGGCCATGCCGGTCCAGTACAGAAGGCCGAATACGATGAACATGGACAGCATATTGGTGCCCAGCTTCTGCAGGATGGGGAACTTCGCCACATCCAGCGTTTCCCTCAGCACCACGGAGAGAAGCACCACGATCAGCATATCCGGAAGCGAATAGATAATATCCACGATACGCATCATGACCAGATCCACCTTGCCCCCGAAATAGCCGGAGATACTGCCGTAGAGAATACCGATAATCAGCACGATCACCGCCGCAAACACGCCCACCGTCAGGGATACCCTGGTGCCGTAAATAACGCGGACCAGATAGTCACGGCCCATTTCGTCCGTTCCCATGATGTGGGGAAAGACCTCCCCCCCCTGTGCGATGTATTCCTGCTCCAGCTTGGAATATTCAAAGGGCGCCATATTGGCCGCCGTCTTATCCCTCTTCCCGTTTACGGTGATGATCTGGGAATAGGAGTAGGGAATTACATGGGGCAGAATCAGAATCGCCAGCAGGATCAGGGTCAGCACCACAATGCTTCCCATCGCCAGGGGATTCTTCGACAGCTTGCGCATTCCATCCTTAAAGAAGGATACGGATTCACTCATTACGTCCTGCTGTCTCTTTTCTTCGTCTGTTGCTTTTTCAAATTTCTTCAGATCAATCTGCATGCTCAAAGGAGACTTCTTCGGCATTTCGTTGATGTCCTTATTCAGATTACTCATGTCTGCCTCCTCTTTAGTCAAGTTTGATGCGCGGGTCAACCGCCTTGTATACAATATCTGTGATCAGGTTCATGGTAACCATCAGCACTGCAAGGAAAATGGTAGTGCCCATGATCATAGGATAATCGCGGTTTGTGATGCCGTCCACGAACTTGGCTCCCAGACCGCCGATGGTAAAGATCTGCTCCACCACCAGGGAACCGGTAAGGATGCTCGCCGTCATAGGGCCTACATAGGTAATAACCGGAATCAGCGCATTGCGCAGGGTATGCTTGAAAATAATTTTCAGTCTGGCAACGCCCTTGGCTCTTGCGGTACGCACATAGTCCTGCCCCATCACGTCCAGCATACTGGTCTTGGTCAGACGGGTGATATAGGACATAGGATAGGCGGCCAGGGCGATCACCGGCAGCACATAGTTCTGCTCCGTAGCGCTCCACACAGGAACCCACTGCAGCTTCACACAGAATACCAGCAACAGGAGCGTGGCAAACACAAAGCTGGGGAGAGAGGTAAACAGGGTGGATAAAAAGATGATCAGCCGGTCAGGCAGATGATTCCGGGTAAGAGCCGCAATGCTTCCCAGGATCACTCCCACAATCACTGCCACGATTACCGCCATTCCGCCCAGCTTGGCAGATACGGTGAAGGACTCAAAAATCAGCGTCTTGATGTCACGTCCTGTCTTGGTGGAGATACCGAAATCTCCCTGAAGCATATTCTTCATATAAATCACAAACTGCTCCGGTACGGGCTTATCCAGATTATATCTCTTTTCCAGCGCAGCCTTAACCTCTGCCGATACCGCCTTTTCTCCGTCAAACGGGCCGCCGGGAATTGCATTCATGGCAAAGAATGTGATTCCGCAGATGATGAAAATGGTCACGATTGCGAGAAAAATTCTTTTTACAACGTATTTTACCACCTGAAACACTCCTTTTCTTTTTAAGAGAAAATCCGCCGGACTCTCTCTTTTCTGTTATGGTTGCGTGAAATCCGCCGTTTCCGTTTTTACCCCTTCGTCCGTTCTCTCCTCCGTGTCTGTGCCAGAAATACAGTTATGATTCCTGCGCGGACATCGGTCTTAAACAAATGACGGCCAGAAGAACCAGCCGCCTCTTGCTGTCAGTGAAACGCCCGTCAGAGCTGCCGGGCACAAACGCCCTCTATGATATAAAAAACGAAAGCCGAATATCAACTGCTTCACTATACCATAATAAATCGACGTATGCAAGATTTTTTGTGCCTTACATAGGTTTTTTTGTCTGTCCGCCCGGATCTCTGTCAAAAAAAGAAAAAAAACAGACGAAGCCGCCTGAAGTGTGTCTGAAAATCCGTTCCTGCTGCCGGCATGAAAACGGCGGCACAGCATTTTCCTGCCGTGCCGCCTGAGCTCATCCATTATATCTTATTAAAGGGCTCCTTGTAGCAGGCCGTCTCTCCCAGCTCCTCCTCGATGCGGAGAAGCTGATTGTACTTTGCCACCCTGTCTGTGCGGCAGGGAGCTCCCGTCTTAATCTGGCCTGCGTTTACCGCCACCGCAAGATCCGCAATGGTGGTATCCTCCGTCTCTCCCGAGCGGTGGGAAAGGATGGTTTTGTAGCCGTTCTTCTGGGCCATTTCAATGGCCTCCAGCGCCTCGGACAGAGTTCCGATCTGATTGACCTTCACCAGGATAGCATTTCCGCAGTTCAGCTTGATGCCCGCATCCAGACGTTTGGTATTGGTGACGAACAGATCGTCCCCCACAAGCTGTATTCTGCTTCCCAGTCTTGCGGTGAGCATCTTCCAGCCGTCCCAGTCGTCCTCGAACAGTCCGTCCTCAATGGACAGAATGGGAAAGCTCCTGATCAGCTCCTCATAATAGGAAACCATCTCCTCTGCGCTGCGGCAGACCTCCTGCCCGGTCATGCGGCTTTCCCCCGGAAAGAAGTAGCCGCCCTTTTCCTTATCGTAAAGCTCGCTGGCCGCCGCGTCAATGGCAATCCTGATGTCCTGCCCGGGAACATATCCGGCCGCCTTTACCGCGTCCATAATCAGGGACAGGACCTCCCTGGAGCTGGCAAGATCCGGGGCAAAGCCCCCCTCGTCCCCCACTGCGGTAGACAGGCCGCGGTCCTTACACAGCTTTTTCAGATTGTGGTAAATCTCTGCACAGATGCGCAGAGCATCCGCAAAGCTTTCCGCCTGCACAGGCATAATCATAAATTCCTGCAGATCCACTGTGTTGTCCGCATGTCTGCCGCCGTTTAAAATGTTCATCATCGGTACAGGGAGCTGTCTTGCGTGTACACCGCCCAGATACTGGTATAAAGGCATATCCAGCGCCCTAGCGGCGGCCTTTGCCACGGCCATAGACACGCCCAGAGTGGCGTTTGCTCCCAGGTTTGACTTATTGTCCGTCCCGTCCGTATCCATCAGGACCCGGTCGATCTCAAGCTGGCAGAGCGCATTGCGGCCCAGAAGGGCGGCCCGCAGCTTGGTGTTCACATTTTTCACAGCCCTGCGCACACCCAGGCCGAAGTAACGGGTCTCTCCGTCCCTGAGCTCCACCGCCTCAAACTGCCCTGTGGATGCACCCGAGGGAACCGCCGCTCTGCCCGTAATGCCGCCCTCTACTGTCACCTCTGCCTCCACCGTGGGATTCCCTCTGGAATCCAGGATTTCTCTTGCATGTACATCCGTAATTTCCAAAAACAGACTCATTATGAATCCCCTTTCCTGCCCCTTTTCCAGAGCGTGCCCTCCGGCCGTGTTCTTAAGTGCACGGCCTTTCTGCTTTCACGCTCCCTGGCGGGCGTATTTTATATTATTTTCATAAACAGGGGATTTTAACCAACTCTTTTCAATTTTCCTGCGGGTAGGAGGTCTTTTCCCGCACAAAGGCGGGGAGCCTGTCGGGAACAGGCACAAACGCAAGGTACTGATTTCTGTACTTTACGCCCGGCCTGTACGTGATATTAATTTCATAGTTGTCAAAGTCCAGTCTGCCGGCCGTCTCGAAGCGCTCCATGTCCGCCAGAGCAGCCGGATAAAGGGCAGGTACGATCCTGGCAATGTCCGCCTGATCGGTAAAGGTTTCCGTCATCTCACGCTCTGTGCTGTAGCTGACAGATGTGCTCTCCGGGGTATACTCCACATCCTCCTGCTTCAGGTTGTAGCAGGTAATGCGTATGCTGACAATCTCCTCCGGATCCAGAAAGCTTCCGTCTGCACGGGGTCTCAGATCCGGCTCCTGGCCCCGTATCAGGGCCAGCGTATTTTCAAAATTCTCATACACCGGATAGCTCCAGTCACAGGAGTATTCCTCCGGCTCTCCCGGTATATGGTATCGGATCTTCAGCTTGCCCACCGGAAGCTCCTCCATCCTCTGGGTAAAGCTGTGGCCGGCCAGATCCTGGCAGGCTGCACGCAGAAGCTGCTCGTTCTCCCCCAGGAAAAGGAAATCCTCCATGCCGTCATTGTAGACCAGCGACAGCTCATCTGCATGAATGCGGAACGCATCATCCATCACCTGGTATCTGGCTCTCCTGAATTCCTCTGTGGAAAACAGAAGATCCATCTGCTCCCTGCCCCGCGTGCCCTCCACAGCAATTTCCCTGTATACCTCCCTGCCCCCGCGCAGAGTGTATTTTACCATCAGCGGGATATAGCGTCTGCGTTCTGTACCATCCTGCGAAGAAGCCTCTGCCCCTTTGGAGGGATAGCCCTGCCGTATGTACTCCAGGTTACTGGCGGCAAGCTGTCTGACAGCCTCCACCGCCTCCGGCTCAGCCGCGTTCATATGCTCCAGCATATACTTCTCCTTCTCCTCGTAGTACATATCCCGCTCAAACAGGCTCTGATAAATCTCATAGCCATAATATTCATTTTTCAGGCTGATGCTCACGCTCTCCACCTGATCCGCCTCCGGAATATAGCTGTCAAAGCCCGTCAGGTCAAGGGCAAAGGCCGCGTACACAAGGGCGCTTAGGCCGCCCGCCGCCAAAAGGTGCCACTTACAACGCCAGATGCTTCTCACATCGAACTCGTACACAAGCTGAAGCAGCGCATGGGACAAAAGCAGCCCCACCAGCATTCCCAGCACGGTGTATGCCGCACTGCCTGTGGACAGCCCCCGGAACCAGACGCCCATAAACAGCGTCAGCGGAACCATGAGCGCCAGCTTGACAGGAGTCATCCCGGCACAGAAGGCCATGGCGCGTCCTGCCGCATCCGCCTCCCGTTTCCTGTAAAGCACGTAAGCCAGTCCCCCGTACAGCAGGGCCTGCGCTGCCAGAAGCACAAGCAGGAGGGCAAGCTCTCCCGCATACCGCCCTTCTCCGGCCAGAAGGCAGGAAAAACCATTCTCCCCCTGAAGCCATATGAACAGAGGAGACGTGAAGCAGCCGTCCGCCACACCGGACATAGCCTGGGAATAGGTGACAAAAAAAGTCTGTCTCAGGATGTCAAAGAGCAGCCTGAGCCCATACTCATAGAATAAAAAGGTCAGTATGGCAAGGAGCGTTACCAGTACATTTCCCGTCAGCATCACAGCGGTCAGCGCCAGATTATATACGGCCAGAAAAAAGAGCAGGCCGCAGAAAAAGAAAAGAAGGCTGCGCACCGCCGTCTCGCAGGTAACGGCTCCCAGCAGGCCGCCCGCCAGCAGTGAAATCAAAAGGGAGAGCAGGTAACAGGAGACAAAAATACCCAGCCCGTTCAGATAGATATACAAATATCTCCTTCGTCCCGAAACGGGGACGCTCATATACAGATCCAGCTTTTTCCTGCTGTCCATCCAGGAAAAGCCCTGTACGGCAAACAGAATGGCAAAGCCGGCAATGAGGAAGGCCGCAGCCGGGGTATAGGTAATGCTCTCAAGGAACTTTTCTGCCAGCCACTCCCCCGCTTCCATACTGCCTCCCAGATAATCAGGATCCTGCAGGGCAGACCGTTCCGACGTGATCAGCAGGGCGGACCTGACGGGAAGCAGCATCAGCATGGCGAAGGCGCACAGAAGAACCGTCCAGGATCTTCTTTTCATATTTTCCCGCGCGTTACCCCAGAAGGAGTTTTTTGACGTCATAGCCTGTTACCTCCGTTTCGCTGATGAAAATTTCTTCCAGAGACAGGGGAAGGACCTCGTAAAAATAGGTTTCTGCCGCGGCAAAGCGGTTCAGTATCTCCTCCCTCGTCCCCCGCAGTGTCAGGGTATGCAGAGAGCCTCTCCTCTCCCTCCTGACAATATCAAGTCCAGACAAAACCTTTTCCGCCTCACCGTCAGAGGTAAAGACACACTGCACCTTCTGAATGCTGCATTTCATATCCTCCAGTTCTCTGGAAAGCAGGATTCCGCCCTTATGAAGCAGACCCACATGGTCGCAGATGTCCTCAAGCTCACGCAGGTTGTGGGAGGCTATGATGGGGGTAAGCCCCCGTTCCTCCATCTGGCTGGCAAAGATGCTTTTGATCCCCTGGCGCATCACCGGATCCAGCCCGTCAAAGGTCTCGTCGCACAGCAGGTATCTGGCCCCGGAGCAGATACCGCAGATCAGGGCAAGCTGCTTCTTCATGCCCTTGGAAAAGCCCTCTATCTTCCTTCTGCTGTCCAGCCCGAAGCTGGCCAGATACAGATAAAAGGACTCCCTGTTGAAGCTTCTGTATACACTGCTGTAATACTTTTCCATATCTCTGGGCGCCGCATGCGGAAAAAAATAGGGCTCGTCCGCAATCAGAAAAAGCAGCTCCTTGGCGTCCCTGTTGTCGTATACCGGCATCCCGTCCACCAGCACCAGGCCTTCATCTGGCTTCAGCACACCGGCCATCATCCTGAGCACCGTGCTTTTCCCCGCCCCATTCGTGCCGACCAGCCCGAATACATTACTCTCCTTCACACAAAAGCTTACATCATCCACTGCCTGAATCCTGCCATAGCTTCTGGACACATCTCTCAGCTCAATCATTTCATCTCCCATGCCTTTCCGCAGCGTGCAGGCAGCCGCTCCTCGTCTCCAGCCCCTTCTCCAGCTCATGCCTGTCAATTCCCAGCTCCCCCGCTTCTCTTACCAGCTCCCTGTACCTTGCCAGAAGCTCTCTCTTTCGGAAATCCAGCAAGCCCTCATCATAGGCCACAAAGCTTCCCCGGCCCTTCACCGAATAGATGAAGCCGTCCCTTTCCAGCCGGGCATAGGCCTTCTGGATCGTGTTCGGATTGATAGACAGCTCCACAGCCAGAGACCTGACAGAAGGCATTCTGGTGTTCGGCTCCAGAGCCCCTGTGAGGATCAGCTTCTGAAAGCGGTCAACGATCTGTTCATAGATGGGCCTGGTATCTTTATAATCAAGCAGAATCATGCAGCGCCTCCTTGTAATATGCCATTTCGTATCAGTATGAATCAAAGCATCAGTGTACCATGTATACCAATACGGTTAGATTAGCACAAAAAGCCTGTTTTCACAAGAGCTCTTTTCCGGCACACAAATGGGTCGGCGCTGCAGGATCTGTCAGACTGCAGCGCCGACCCGTATATAATGTTATCTTTATTTTCTCACCAGAAGGGACTTTCCGGTCATCTCCGCAGGCTGCTCCTTTCCCATCACCTGAATCAGGGTGGGAACGATGTCCGCCAGGCAGCCGCCCTCTCTCAGGGTGTAGGCGGGATCGTAGTTCACCAGAATGAAAGGAACCGGATTGGTGGTGTGGGCGGTAAAGGGAGCTCCCGTCTCATAGTCCACAAGCTGCTCCGCATTTCCGTGATCCGCACAGATGAACAGCACGCCGTCCACACTCTTCACTGCCTCCACTGCTCTGCCCACGCATGTATCCACTGCCTCCACTGCCCGGATCGCGGCTTCCTCCACACCGGTGTGGCCCACCATATCAGGGTTGGCAAAGTTAATAATGATTACATCGTACTTGTCGGAGGTAATGGCCTCCACCAGCTTGTCGCACACCTCATAGGCGCTCATCTCCGGCTTCAGATCGTAGGTAGCCACCTTGGGGGAGTTTACCAGAATCCTGTCCTCTCCCTCGTTTGGAGTCTCCACTCCGCCGTTGAAGAAGAAGGTCACGTGAGCATATTTCTCCGTCTCCGCAATCCTGGCCTGGGTCATGCCGTTGGCGGCAAGCCATTCGCCGAAGGTATTGGTCACCTCCACCTTGTGGAATGCGATTTCCTTGTTGGGAATGGTGGGATCATATTCGGTAAAGCATACGAAGGTAAGCTCCAGTTTCTTTTCTCTCTCAAAGCCCTTGAAATCATCGTCGCAGAAGGCACGGGTAATTTCCCTGGCACGGTCAGGACGGAAATTGAAGAAGATCACGGAATCCTTATCCTGGATCCTGGCTGCAGGAGCACCGTCCTTCACCACAACGGTGGGCTTCACGAACTCATCCGTCTCCTGTCTGTCATAGGAAGCCTGAATGCCTTCCGGGCCGCCCGCTGCAGTAAGGCCCTCGCCCTTCGTAAGAGCGTCATAAGCCAGCTTCACACGGTCGTAGTTGTTATCCCTGTCCATGGCATAGTAGCGTCCCATCACAGAGGCCACCTGACCCACGCCCAACTCTTTCATCTTCTCTTCCAGCTGCTCCACATAGCCCTTTCCGCTGGCCGGAGGCGTGTCACGGCCGTCCAGGAAGCAGTGCACATACACCTTGTCCAGGCCGTTTCTCTTAGCCAGCTCAAGCAGGCCGTAGATATGGGTGATATGGCTGTGCACACCACCATCGGACACCAGGCCGAACAGATGCAGCGCGGAATCGTTCTTCTTACAGTTCTCCACCGCCTTGAGGAAAGCGGGGTTTTCAAAAAAAGCGCCGTCCTGAATCTCTTTGGTGATCCTGGTCAGCTCCTGATATACGATGCGGCCTGCTCCCATATTCAGATGGCCCACCTCGGAGTTGCCCATCTGCCCGTCCGGAAGCCCCACCGCCATACCGCTGGCATTTCCCTTCACAAAGGGATATTCTGCCATCAGCTTATCCATCACAGGGGTCTTCGCCTCGCGCACTGCGTTTCCCTTATCCTTTTCATTCAGTCCGTAGCCGTCAAGAATCATTAATACTGTAGGTTTCCTGCTCATAATCTTCTCCTCTTACTATGTTGAAATCCCTGTTATCACAAATTCTGCCAGTGAAAATTATACACGGTTTGCCGCGCTTATGCAATACGTTTTTCACCTACGAAAGTTCCTGCCGGGGAGCATCGTTACGGCTCACGACAACCTCAAATAGCTGCTGCCTGAGGCGCAGGCACTCCCCTTTTGCAGGGAAAGGCTCTCAACAGCCCCGCTCTCCCGGGGAACCGAAACAATCCCGATGCTGAGGGCCAGCTCGTCCAGTATCCGGGCATACTCCTCATAGGTATCAGACGGAAGGGTGCAGGAGAGGCGGTATTGGGCGCTGCTCTGTGCAGGCGTATAGAGAATGGTAACCGTCCAGGCTCCTGTGGCGCCGTCCAGGCTCACATATTTTTTGGCGTCAATACCGCCTCCTGTGGTGAGGGCTGTTGGCGCTCCCTCCGGGTCCGGGCCGGGCTCTCTTATACCGCAGAGCCGGACAGGAAGTTCTTCTTTTTCTTCTATATAAATGGTGTATCCCCACTCGCCGGGATCCATGCCGTCCCCCGCCCTGATCTCCTCAAAGGAGGTATAGCTCCATCCCTCCGGAAGGATGAAGGCGATGTTGTCGATAAATTCTGCATGAGAAAAGCTCTGGTTTACCACCAGGAGCTCTCCCTGCTCCACGCTGTCTGAGGCGGCGCTGTTTTCACTGGAAACAGGCTCCCCTCCCCCGCATCCGGCCAGGGTCAGCATCAGGCAGAGCACAAGAGGCAGACAGCGCCTCAGCAAGCTTCCCTCTCCCTCCACAGCCTTTTTTTTATCCTGCATTCCCCTCATTCCTCGTCGCCTCCGTCTTGCTTTTTCCGGTTTCTTCCTGTATACTTTGGTTGCTGTCCACCGGCAGGCCGGTAAACAGCAGCCTTCGCGGGCCAGTCGAAAGCTTTGCCTCATGGGAGGATGCCCGCCCACCCCCAAATCGCATTCTCACGCCTCAAATGACAGGCATTTGAGGCTGCTTTGAACAGCAGCGTACTTTGTAACAGCTCAGACGCGCCGGTGCGCGTTTTTTGGCATAAAGCGTTTTGTAAAGTATACAATAGAACAAGCCTGAATTCAACCGGAGGTTTTCATCATGATACGGCTTCTCTCCAGACTTTTCATAAAGGATTATAAAAAAACGGAGCTTCCCCAGGTGCGGCAGGCCTATGGCATGCTGTGCGGCGGGGTGGGAATCGGACTCAATATCCTGCTGTTTCTGGGCAAATTCCTGGCCGGGATCATCAGTAATTCCATCGCCATCACGGCAGACGCCTTTAACAATCTGTCCGATGCCGGCTCTTCCGTGATCACGCTGGTTGGCTTCCGTATGGCCGGGCAGAAGCCGGATCCGGGACACCCCTTCGGACATGGAAGGATCGAATATCTGACCGGGCTTTTCGTCTCCCTCCTCATCCTCCTTATGGGAGCGGAGCTGGTCAAAACCTCCTTCGGCAAAATCCTGCATCCGGAGGACACTCTCTGTACGCCCTTGGTTGCCGGAATCCTGGCGGCCTCCATCCTTGTGAAATTTTATATGTATCTGTACAACCGTCAAACCGGACGCAGGATCGACAGCGCCGCCATGCTTGCCACAGCCACGGACAGCTTCAGCGACATGCTTTCCACTGCCGTGGTGCTGGCCGCTACGCTGACCGGCCATTTCACAGGGCTTCATATTGATGGCTGGTGCGGCCTCCTGGTGGGGCTGTTCATCCTGTTCGCAGGCTTCCGTTCCGCAAAAGAGACGATCAGCCCCCTTCTGGGACAGCCGCCCGCCAGGGAATTTGTGGATCAGATTGAAACCATCGTTTTAAGCAGCCCTGAGGTGCTGGGCATTCACGATCTGATCGTCCACGATTACGGGCCGGGCCGGGTCATGATCTCGCTCCACGCCGAGGTGCCCGCCGCCGGAGATCTGCTCCATCTGCACGACACCATCGACAATATCGAGCGGGAGCTTCATGAGAAGCTTCGATGTGATGCGGTGATTCATATGGATCCTGTCATGAATGATGATGAGGAAACGGCTGAGTTGAAGAAACGGGTAACGCAGCTGCTTCACAGCATCGACGATTCCTTAAATCTGCATGATTTCCGGGTTGTGAAGGGGCCAACGCATACGAATATTATTTTTGACATTCTGGTGCCCTTTGGATTGAAGCTGAAGGACGAGGAGATCACAGGCAGGATGGAGGAAATGATCCATGGGATGGACGGCAGATTTTATGCGGTCATCAATGTGGATACAGATTATACTGTGTGAATGAATTTTCGATATTTCGGATAGCAAAAAGGATTCCGATTTTCCTTCTTTTCAGAAGGATTGAATGGAATCCTTTTCTGAACCAAACCGGCTATAATTAAAATTTTCTTATCCCTTTTGCTAAACTGTACGGAATTATTTCTCCCTGCCTGGTCTCAATATATGCTCTTTCATCGTGCATATAATCAACAATATCCTTCGCCTTATAGTCTTTAAACTTTACAATAACTTTATCCAATACAGATTTCTCTTTATCATTCAATACAGAATAATCCATATTGACAGTTGGATACACATGAAGCATAGTATCATAATTGCTGCCCACCTCTTCTTGAACATTTAAATTTTCCAGATTCATCATACTATAATGTCCAATTGGAAGGGCTCCCAGAGGCTCATGACGATATACCATACCAGTCATTGAATATCCGCTCTCAATAAAAAACAAAACATCCGAATACCAAAGCATTTTCATTAACTTGACTTTAAACAGGTTACTGACCTTCTCCGCTATATAGGAAGTCATTGCTTCAATTTTATCAATATTAAGCATTGTAAATCCGTTTGAATCGGATGGTTCTTCAAAATCAGCATATTCTCCTTCAAATGTCTGCCGCGTAAGAAACTCTTTTCCATAGGAGTCTAATTTTTCTACAATCTTTGTTCTAATCTCCAAACGTTTCACTCCCGAAAACTTACCGGAATTTTTCTTTAAGAATTCCAGTGCCTGCAGCGGATTGTCTTTAATCAAACGAAGCATCGTGTCATAGGCCTCATCTTGGATTGCTTTACTCTCATAACGAGATATTGTCGCTTCTCCCCATCCCAGCAATCTTGCCAGATCAACCTGAGATAACCCATAATTTTCTCTAATCGCAACGATTTCATCAGAGGTAAGCAATCCCTTCTTAATTCGATATACATTTCTCGCATTAAGAAGATTTTCATTAGTCATTGCGCCGGTTTCAAACTCATTTTCATCTTTATCCGCGTTTGCACAAAAATAAAACCGCTCCTCGCAGGCAATCTCTTCCCCTTTTATTGCAATGGCTGCCATTCTTTTTCTTTCTTCTACTTCATGTGTTTTGCCACATAATGGACAGTTCATGTGTATTTTTCTAATTAATGTGCCAGCCTCCATTGTCTTACCTCCCTTGATGTTCCATTATACATAGGGAAATTCCATTCTATTCTTTGCATAATGAA
>CAUWLJ010000078.1:0-16881 GCA_963559585.1 uncultured Eisenbergiella sp.
TAGTATAGCATCTGGTTTCGACATTTGTCAACAACTTTTTTAAATTTCTTTTTCAAGAATTTTACATCAGTTTTTCTTTTGACAAATGGGCGAAAAAAAGGAATCTCAATCGCTTAAGATTCTTTTTCCCTTATTGGTAAAGGGAACGGAGAAAGAGGGATTTGAACCCTCGCGCCGCTATACACGACCTACACCCTTAGCAGGGGCGCCTCTTCAGCCTCTTGAGTATTTCTCCACAAACTGAACTATCCTCTACCAATATGCAAATGGATGCGCCGCTATCTGTGACGCAAAATTTATTATACATAGGATGTTTCAGTTTGTCAATCATTTTTTTCACAAACGCTTGACATCATTTTTTCCAAAAGCAACAGTTCAGCCCGCGGATATTCAGGTGTTCGCGGCAATCACCTCATCTATCCGTCTTTTTACTTCTTCCGCTATCTGCGTAGTCTTCATATCCTTGTATTCCTCGTAGTACAGGGGAGGCAGGTAAAAGATGCGGACGGTAACGGGACGGATGCTGTTTTCATCAAAAGGGATGAAGGAGTCGATCAGGGCGCAGGGAACGATGGGGCATTTGGCCTTCACTGCGCTTTTGAATGTGCCGCCTTTGAATTCCAGTGTCCTGTTCCCCTGGCGGCTTCTGGTTCCCTCAGGAAAGATCAGGAAATTGCGCCCGTTTTTCACTTCCTCTGCCATGGTCTGGATCACTTTCATGGACTGGCGGATGTCTTCCCTGTCTATCGCAAGCGCGCCCAGGGCCTTGCGCACCTGTTTGAGCAGAATGATATTGGCTGCTTCCTTTTTAATAACGAAGGCAAAAGGACGGGGACAGGATTCCAGGAATACAAGTCCGTCAAAAAGTCCCTGGTGGTTCGGGAACATGATGAACCCGTCCTGCCCGGGAAGATTTTCCAGACCATGGGTCTCAATGGTGACGCGGCCTGCCCGGTTGGCCGCAAGAGTGGTCTTTTTGGCCCATCGGAATCCTTCTTCATAACTGATGTCTTCGCGGACACTGCACCACCAGATATGGGAAAAGTAATAAAAGGCCTTGAAAAAAAGCCTGAAAACCATAAGCGCTATTCTTCGCATGGAATTGTTTCCTTCTCTTTCTTTATAATATAGTAGAAAACGGCCGGCAGCCTTCTGCCTGTCAGGGGATGCGGTACTGCTCCCGCGCCGTCTCATAGAGGTCATTTCCCTGGCTGTCCATTACCACAATAACAGGGAAATCCTTTACCTCAAGACGGTAAACAGCCTCCGTTCCCAGGTCTTCATAGGCAGCCGTCTGAGAATGAAGCACGCATTTGGAAAGCAGCGCTCCCGCGCCACCCACTGCGGCAAAATATACCGCACCGTTTCGGATCACAGCCTGCCGCACCGCTTCGCTCCTTTTTCCTTTCCCAATCATAGCGGACAGGCCAAGGTCGAGAAGGGCCGGGGTGTATTTATCCATGCGGCTGGCCGTGGTGGGGCCGGCCGAGCCGATGGCGCGGCCCGGGCGGGCGGGGGACGGCCCCATATAATAGATAATGTTTCCTTTAATATCAAATGGCAGAGGGCCGCCTGCGTCCAAAGCCTCCTGCATCCGTTTGTGCGCGGCATCCCTGGCCGTATAAATGGTTCCCGTCAGATAAATGCAGTCCCCGGCCCGAAGGCCGGCTGCCTCTTTTGCCCCAAACGGGACGCTGTATCTTCTTTTCGTCATGTTTGTACGCCTTTCCGGTTTAGAGCGTGTTTGAAAATTGCTTTCTGCCAGATGTGCGTCCCTCTTTGTGGGAGATTTGCCCCAAATGAGCGCGGCGCAGCGGGCTGCGTTAAACGAATTTGGGGCAAATATGCCGCGAAGTGGGACGTGCAGATGGCGGGAATGAATTTTCAAACACGCTCTAGTCCTATATATCCCGTACCGCATGCCGGTTCACGTGACAGCAGATGTTGACGGCCACGGGAAGCCCTGCAATGTGGGTGGGAAAGATGTTGATGTTCACGCCCAACGCAGTAACGCTGCCTCCAAGCCCGCCCGGCCCGATGCCCAAACGGTTGATCCGATCCAGCAGCTCCTCCTCCATTTCCCTGATATGAGGGATGGGGGAACGCTGGCTGAGTGGACGTGTCAGAGCCTGTTTTGCCAGAAGAGCGCATTTCTCGAAGGTTCCTCCGATCCCAACGCCTACCACCATAGGCGGACAGGCATTGGGCCCGGCATCATTTACCGCAGTCAGGACAGCGTTCTTCACACCCTCTGCTCCGTCTGCGGGCTTGAGCATAAAAATACGGCTCATGTTTTCACTTCCGAAGCCCTTGGGCGCCACTGTAATGGTGAGCCTGCTGCCGGGCGTCAGGGAATAATGGATCACCGCCGGGGTATTGTCGCGGGTGTTATCACGGAGAAGGGGATCCGCCACCACGGATTTGCGCAGGAATCCTTCTCTGTAGCCTCTGCGCACACCCTCCTGAACGGCTTCCTCCAGGCTTCCGCCCTCAAAATGGATCTCCTGACCGATTTCCAGAAAAATCACGGCCATTCCGGTGTCCTGGCAGATGGGGATCTGATCCCGGCCTGCAATATCCAGATTTTCCTGGAGCTGCCCCAGAATCTGCTTTCCTATGGGAGAAATCTCCCGGCCGGCTGCCGTGTCCAGCGCCTGCTTCATATCCGGTGTGAGAAAATGGCTGGCCTCTATGCACATTTCCTCAACTGCCTCTGTAATACGGGAAACCGGTATGCTTCTCATGTATACTCTTTCCTTTCCTGACCGACTTTGTTCTATAATTATAGGACAGTTCCTGCAGATTGTCACCCAAAGATTCTCGGTACAGGCCTGCCCTAAGATTCTCCTCACAGACCTGTCCGGGTTCTCCCCGGAAAGAAATACCGCATATTTACTCTTGTAGGTATGAAAATTTTGGCTTAGAATAGGGAAGGATGCCGAAAGGGTATCCGAAAATGGCAAATATGAGGTGATGTACAAATGAAGCTGTTACTTGTTGCCGTTCTGATTCTGGTTATCGCGGCGGCCGCCTATCTGGTTTTAATCATGCCCAGATTCAGGAAGCCGGACTGCAGTGCCTTGATGGGACATTTTTATGCGCACAGAGGTTTTCACAATTTGCAGGAAGGAGTTCCTGAGAATTCCCTGGCCGCTTTCAGACGGGCCGTCGAATTGGGTTACGGGATCGAGCTGGACGTACAGCTTTCCGCAGACGGGATTCCAGTGGTATTTCACGATGCTTCCCTGCGGCGGATGTGCGGTGTGGACAAAAATGTGAACGAGCTTTCCCTGGCTCAGCTGAAAAAGCTTTGCCTGGGTCAGACGGAAGAAAAAATCCCTACCTTTGAAGAATTCCTGAAGCTGGTGGACGGGAAGGTTCCTCTGATCGTTGAGATTAAAATGGAAAAAAGGGATGACCGGATCCCCGAAGCGGTCAATCGGCTGCTCAAAGGGTATCGGGGAGTTTACTGTATAGAATCTTTTCACCCCTGTGCTCTGATGTGGTACAGAAAACACAGACCGGACGTATTCCGCGGCCAGCTTTGCACCAATTTCAGTAAGGAGCATAAAAATTGCAGGCTTTCCTATTATCTGCTCGGAAAAATGCTGACCAACATTATGGCAAGGCCGGATTTTGTGGCATATAACTGGGTATACAGAGCAGATCTGTCCCGCCGGATCTGCTGCAATCTATACCATGCTCTCCCCGTAGCATGGACGATCCGTTCCCAGGAGGAGCTGGATCAGTGCAGAAATGATTTCCGCCTGTTCATCTTTGAGGGCTTTTATCCTGATGGCTGCGGCGGCAGGAAAAAGGACGGGGCAGCGGCCTGACAAAGGGCAAGGGCAACGCGTCCGGTGTGAAACCGGCGTGTTGCCCTCTGTCTTTTCATTTATCCGCGCCTATATACCGATGCCTGTATCATCCCTCAATGGGAATGAAGGTCTTTTCTTCTTCCAGCTTCTTGGGCTGGGGCTTCTCAATAATGATCCTCAGAATGCCGTCCTTGAATGCGGCATGGATCTCCTTCTCCGTGATCTCCTCGCCCAGGTAGAAGGTTCTTTTCATGGTTCCGTAATATCTTTCCCTTCTCACGTATTTGGTCTTCTCATCAGACTGCTCCACCGGCTCCGTCCTGTTGGCGGTGATGGTGAGGTAACCGTTCTTTAACTCAGCCTTCACGTCCTCTCTCGTGAAGCCTGGAACCTCGATCTCCAGCAGGTACTGGCCGTCGCGCTCGCGGATGTCGGTCTTCATAAGCTGGTTCTGAGGCGCATATCCTCTTTTAAAGAAAGGATCGTCAAACATATCTCCAAAAAAGTCATCAAATAAATTGTTTCTGATCAGCATAGGTCATTCCTCCTTGTTTTGTTATCTATGTCAGGGGCGTTTGGATGAAGCTTTGGCCTGGCTCTTTTGTCTGGCCGCTTTCCTTTGCTCCTTTGTTGTTCTATAACATATATATCACTTATTGTTAGCACTGTCAAGAGGTGAGTGCTAATATTTTTTCAAAAAAAATAATTGCTTTCTGCCAGATGTGCGTCCCAATTTGTGGGAGATTTGCCCCAAATGAACGCGGCGTAGTGGTACGGTCCGTGAATTTGGGGCAAATATACCGCAAAGTGGGGCGTGCAGATGGCGGGAATGAATTTTCAAACACGCTCTAAAACGCCTTAAAATCGTACTGGTACGGAATCGGCTCTTTAACGGCGTACAGGCTTTCATGCAGTTCGCACCAGAGCTGGGAGACGGAATCCTCTCCTTCGCGTATATCATCGATCACAAGGCCTCCATCCTTCTCCATTGTTTCATAGGCCTTTTTATCTTCTCCAAGCTGATGCAGCGCATTGATATAATAGAATTTAAGCCTTCCAATCTCCTGTATCTCCCGGCTTTGTTTCTCATAAAAATCAATGATTTGCACATATGCCTTACAGAAATTCAAAATTTTCAGGCCTTCCTTCAGATACGACACATTTCTGCATTCCATTCCCAGGCCTTCAAGCATCCACTTCCCGGCTTCCCGATGCTGTCCTGTCAGAAGGCCGGTGCAGGCCAGACCATGGCATGCCCAGGGATTCGGCGTCAATTTCCAGGATTGAAGCAGGAATTTCTCTGCACTTTCATAATCATCCTCCGAAAGGCAGCCGATTCCCGCCTGATAGTATGCGTACCAGTTGTCTTTGTTGGAAGCTTCCAGCGTGCTTATAAGGAAGTCTAAATTCTCCCTGCAGATCAGGAATTCGTCCGGCGCATCGCTGGCAGAGGGCCGATGCAAAACGCCCGTCTCAAAGAAGCGCTTCCATCGTTTCAGGGAATCGGATTCTGCCGCATATTCCAGGTGAGAGGACATTTTTCCCCGTTTCACCATCGCGCCATAGCCGCTTCCTGTCATAACAAGCCTTGCTCTGGTTTTGGCTGTTGCAGCCGTTTCCTGCAGTCTTTTCTCCAGCTGCTCTTCTTTTCCTGAAGCTGTCAGAAAATGAGTAAGCTCTTTTTCTCGCTCCTGATGTGTCCTGTAATCGCCCGTCAGTTTTACAGGGCCGTACTGCTCCATCCATTCCCATGCCGTATGGGGAGCCATAGGGATACATCCGTACTGGGTTTTTCCCAGGCCTGCCTGAATCTCCACATATCTGCCTGCCCGGTTCGTCAGGAAATCCTGCCAGTGGTCGGATGCCTGCTGATTTCCCCATGAAAATAATTTCCGGCTCTTTAATCTCCGGGTGGAAATATGCAGAAGGCCATAGCCTTCCCGGTTCAGGTTTGCAATGTACTTTGGCTTTTTATCGTCAATCTCAAAAAAGTAATCCACAGATTTTGGAATCTTTTTATAATCTGTAATATCAATGCCGTTTACTATCGGAATATCCACTTTATAAACCGCACCGTCCGCATAGGTAAATGCTTTTTCCGAGGGAACTACGATCCGTCCGTCTTCGTATTCGGGAACCGCTATGTTGCTCCACCAATACATGGGGATTACTTCATCACTCTCATTCATAATCCTCATCCGGCAGTTCAGAAAGCGGTCTTCCTCTCCCAGCCAAAAATCTATCTGGTAAGGCACCTTCCTGATTCGTTCATATTCGTACATGCGCAGGATGGGAACGCCGGTTTCGGTTTCCGCGACAGCCGTATACAAAGGAGAAGCGGTATAGGGATTGTGTCCTATGATCCCCACATTCCACTCCACACCGCCGCTGAACCACGCATTCCGCACAGCCAGATTGCTGAATCTGAGGACATCGTTGGTATAAAGAAGGTTATTTCCGGTCTGCTTATCCCATAATTCCCACAGTCTTCCTCCATATTCAGGTAAAAATACTGCCTTTATGTACTGGTTTTCCAGCACTGCCGTCCGAACCTCCAGTTCCCTCAGCTCCCGCGTGTAGCTGTTATACTGCCGATATGGGTAGGCATTCTTTCTGCGGCCGTATCCCTCATAAATCTCGTCCCCTTCATCCAGGCGGAACTCCAGATGGTTCTGGAGAATATGTTCTCCCAGCAGATCCGGTACGCAGGCCTCCGGCCCCAGATCGGCTCCCTGTATTTTCCTGTTCTCAAATCGCAGCTCCGGTTTTTTCATATTCTTTACCTTCTCCTGTTTTTTTGCTTTTGTATTCTGTGCTCCTTCCCCGATGTTATCGGCGTTGATAAGATTTTTCAACTTTATTTTCTGCTGATTTATTCATAAAAATTGCTATGTTGTCTTTCTGTCAGACTGACGGCCCCGGAACCTTCCCATAACAATGAGGGCGGCAATCAGGATCAGGGGGAAAACACAGCCCACCAGCATTCCGGCCTGCAGGTTATCGTTTGCATTCTGGGTCACATAGCCTACCAGACTGGGGCCGAATGCTCCTCCCAGATCGCCCGCCATGGCCAGAAGGGCGAACATGGCCGTGCCTCCGGCTGGAAACTGTCTGGAGGAAATGCTGATCGTGCCGGGCCACATGATTCCCACGGAAAAGCCGCACAGGATACAGCCGATCAGGCCGATCATAGGGTTAGCGGACACGGAAGCCAGGACGTAGCAGATCAGGCACAGGGCTCCCGAAGCCATCATGAAGCGTATCAGGTTCATCCTGTCTCCATATTTTCCATAGATGACGCGGCTGATCCCCATGGTAATGGCAAACATGCAGGGGCCTGCCAGGTCGCCCGCCGTCTTGGAGAGGCCGATAGCGGATTCCGCATAAGCGGAGGCCCACTGGGACATGGATAACTCGGAGGCTCCCGCGCAGATCATCAGGACGATAGCCGTCCAGAACAGAGGAATACGGAACAGCCCTCTGATTCCCATTCCCTCCCCTTCCTCTACCAGATGTTCAATGGGGCAGGTAGCAAAATTATAAATATTGAAAACCGGTATCAAAGCCCAGAGACAGGCCAGCCATTTCCAGTTGTCGATACCGAAACAGGCAAAGAACAGAGTGGACAGGAGTACCACCCCCACCGAGCCCCAGCAGTAGAACGAGTGCAGGAGGCTCATCACTGCATCCTTATGCTCAAAGGGACACGCCTCCACGATAGGGCTGCCCAGCACCTCTATCAGACCGCTTCCCACTGCGTAAATAATGACGCTGATGATAATGCCGGCAAACGGGCTGGGCAGAAGCCCCGGCAGGAAAGCCAGCCCTGCCAGCCCCGCCGCAGAGCATACCTCCGAGGCCACAATACTCCTGCGGTATCCGATACGGTCCACATAGCGGGCGCAGATCAGATCTACGGTCAGCTGCGTGAGAAAGAAGGTGGTGGGAATCAGCGCAATCATTCCCAGGGAAATGCCGTAATCATTGTGGAATTTGAGAAATAAAAGCGGCGCGAAATTTGCGGTGATCGCCTGTGTGATGAAGCCAAGATAACAGGCCAGCAAGGTTTTTTGGTAATTCTTTTTCATAATAAAATCTACCCCTCTGTCGTAATGATACAGCCGCCGTTTCTCTGTATGCACCAGGCATGGAAACAGCGAAACTGGAGTTGCTGTTCACTGGCAGCCCGGCAGGCAGCAGCGTGCTGTGTGTCATTATATAACAGAAGCAGAGAAATATCATTACATTATTTCCCCTTTTTGTTATATAATATGGTAAAAAGCTGCTGTTCACTGGCAATCCGGCAAACAGCAGCTTTCGCGGGCCTGCTGAAAGCTTTGCCCCGCGGGAAAGGGCCGGAAATATGAATACAGGACAAGAATATACCAGGATTGCCACCGATGAAACTTTGAGAGAAACCATACATCATGGAAGCGAGGAATATCCTTTCTGCTATTATCTGGAGGATATCTGGTCCTTTGACTTCCACTGTATCGACTGGCACTGGCATCCAGAGGTGGAATTTGTGTTCATGCAGAAGGGCAGGGCAGATATTTTGATTGGAAGCGAACGGTTCCTGCTGGAGGAAGGCTGCGGCCTGTTCGTCAATTCACAGGTCATCCACCGATATGAATCGGCGGGAAGTGCCATTTGTCCCAATATCGTTTTCTCCCCCATTCTGCTGGCCGCCGAGGACAGCCTGATCTATCAGAAGTACATACAGCCTGTTCTGGCGTCCTCCATAAGCTGTCAGCTTTATTCCCCCTCCGTTCCCTGGCAGAGGAGGATACTGGATACACTGCGACAGATATTTGCTTTGCAGGAAGAAAAAGAACCCAGTGAGATCCTCACTCTCCGGCTTCTCCTGAAGATGTGGGGCCTGCTCTATGACAACACTCGTCTCACAGACAGGCCTCCTCTGTCCCACACTCCGGCACGCACACAGGCTCAACTGCAGATTATGCTGCAGTACATACACAAAAATTTTCCCCGCCACATCTCTCTGGAGGAGCTTGCGGAAACGGTTATGCTGAGCAAAAGCAGTGTGCTCCATCTTTTCAACAAATATCTGCATACCTCCCCCATCAGCTATCTGGTGGATCACAGGCTGAAGCAGGCCGCAAAGCTGCTTGTCCGTACAGAGAACAACATCTCCTTTGTAGCGCAGGAGACAGGCTTCGAGAATATCGGGTATTTCTGCCGGAAATTCAAGGAGCTGTTTGGAGCAACCCCCACCGAATACAGGAGAAGGGCTTTGGAGGAAAAACATTCTTCTGAGCTGTGAACGCTGTCATGAGCAGGAAGCGGCCCTCAGCCAAGCTTCACTGCCAGGCAGTTCGTATACTCCGTGGGAAGGTTTTCCGGCAGCTTCACCACCAGCACGCCCTCGTACTGAGTAAAGGCCACTTCGCCAACTCCCAGCAGGCGCACGCTCTCCACCTTTTCCTCAGGCAGCAGAGACTTGATCACCATGGTTTGGCCGCCTTCCGCCTTCATCATGAACGCATAGAGGGTGTCGCCCTTTTTGGTGAAACGGAAGTCGGAGGAATTCCACTCTGTCTTATCCTCCGTGAAGCCGTATATGGTCACTCTGGTATCCCCTTCCCCGAATACTCGGAAGGGCCTGGTTCCATAGACGCCTTCTTCGCATACCGCGAACCACTTCTCCAGCTCCTCCAGAATGTAGCGGGCCTCCGCATCAATGGTGCCGTCCGGTCTCTGCAGGACATTCAGAAGCATCACGCCGTTTTTGGAAATAATGTCCACCAGCATTTCAATGATCTGATCCGGCCTCTTGTAGGTCTGCTTCGCATCATAGAACCAGTTGCCGATGCAGGTATCCGTCTGCCAGGGGAAGGGCTGAACGCCGGGAAGCTGGCTTTTCTCAATATCCAGCGTTCCCACCCGGTATACGTCAAAGTCTCTGTTTTTCTGGGTATAAACCGCCTGATTGCTTCCGTTCCTTGCAATGGAATCGTTGTACAGATAGGATACCGCCTCCAGACCGGCCTCATAGCCTTCTTCCTCAAAAGGCAGGCCGCTGTCGGAATACAGAAGCGCAGGATGGAAGGTGTCTACCAGCTCCTTCATGGTATCCAGCCAGTATTTCTGGAATGCCTTGCTGCCGGTGAGCCACTGGGTCAGCTTTCCAAAATCCTCGCTCTGAAAATGCTCCTGGTTGGCGTGATAGAAGTCCGCATACCTGGGATCATTGCCGTCATATGGCACACCCTTGAAGGGGCCGTAGGAATCCGCTCCCTTATTCACATACCACCAGGAAAAAGACGCCCCAAGATGCTCCGTCAGGCCGAAGGGCATTCCGTACTTGTCTGCCGCAGCCTTCCACTGGGCGCAGATATCCTTTTCCGGCCCGATATTGACGCTGTTAAAGCGGTTCACCTTTGAATCATAATTGAAGAAATTATCATGGTGCATGGCCTGCGCCACAAAGTATCTGGCCCCGGCCCTGTGATACAGTCCCATCAGCTCCTCTGCGTCAAACTTCTCCGCCTTCCAGGGGGCGCAGATGTCCTTGTAGCCGAAAACAGACGGATGGCCGTAGTGCCTCACATGATAATTGTACTGCGGGCTTCCCTGGATATACATGTTTCTGGCATACCAGTCCCCGCACATGGGCACGCTCTGCGGCCCCCAGTGGCTCCAGATCCCGAACTTGGCGTCCTGAAACCATTCGGGATAATCATGCTCCCGCAGAGATTCAAAGGTTGGCTGAAATAATGCTGTCATAAAGTAACCCCTTTCCGGAGCGTGGCCAATGATGATCCTTCAGGAAAGTCTGTGACGCTCCTGCACAAGCTTCCCTTATACCGCCATTGTAGCAAAGCTTTTCCCCATTTTTTAGTGTAAGAACCGACCTCTTGCGCCGATAAATGTCGCAGTATCGCAGTTTTGATCCGGCAGGGCTGCATGCAGGAAAATCCCAAAACCACTGGACATCCCCTTTTGATACGGTTACAATAGAACGAAAGAAAACATACAAGGAACGGGAGACATAAAAGTATGAGCAAGATTATTTTGACAGGAGACCGCCCCACCGGAAAGCTTCATGTAGGGCATTATGTGGGTTCCCTCCGGCGCAGGGTGGAGCTGCAGAATTCGGGGGAATACGATAAGATTTTCATTATGATCGCAGACGCGCAGGCGCTGACCGACAATGCGGATAATCCTGAAAAGGTGCGGCAGAATATTATCGAGGTGGCTCTGGATTATCTGGCCTGCGGGCTCGATCCTGAGAAGTCAAATATTTTCATTCAATCGCAGATCCCTCAGCTGTGCGAGCTTTCCTTCTATTATATGAATCTGGTTACGGTATCCAGGCTGCAGAGGAATCCCACGGTAAAGGCGGAGATCCAGATGCGGAACTTTGAGACCAGCATCCCGGTAGGCTTTTTCACCTATCCCATCAGCCAGGCGGCGGATATTACCGCGTTCCACGCCACCACGGTTCCCGTGGGCGAGGATCAGGCGCCCATGATCGAGCAGACGAAAGAGATTGTGCACAAGTTCAACACGGTATATGGGGAAACCCTCACCGATCCGGTGATGCTGCTTCCCGACAATAAGGCGTGCCTGCGGCTGCCCGGCATTGACGGACAGGCAAAAATGAGCAAATCCCTTCACAACTGTATTTATCTGTCCGATTCGGAGGAGGAGGTACGGCAGAAGGTGATGTCCATGTTCACGGATCCCGGTCATCTGCGGGTACAGGATCCGGGTAAGGTGGAGGGCAATCCTGTGTTTATTTATCTGGATGCTTTCTGCCGGGACGAGCATTTCTCCCGCTATCTGCCTGACTATCAGAATCTGCAGGAGCTGAAGGATCATTATACCAGAGGCGGCCTTGGTGACGTGAAGGTGAAGAAATTCCTGAACAATGTGATGCAGGAGACGCTGGAGCCCATCCGTCAGAAGCGTAAGGAATGGGAGAAGAAGATCCCTGAGATCTATGAGATCCTCAAAAAGGGAAGCGAGGTGGCTGAGGCTGAGGCTGCAAAGACACTGGCCGAGGTAAAGCGTGCCATGAAGATCAATTATTTTGAGGACAGCGCTCTGATCGAAGATCAGGCGAGGCGGTTTGCCGGGGAATAACGGCCTGCGGCAGGCAATATCCGCAGCCTGCACAGATGCGTATCCACCGAAAAAGCCCCTCCCGGTTCACTCAACGGAACCGGGAGGGGCTTTTGCTCAGGCAGCTTGCTGCCTGTGGGCTGCTTGCTGCCTGTGGGCTGCTTGCTGCCTGGGGGCTGCTTGCTGCCTGGGGGCTGCCTGCGCATGAAGGCGCCTGCTGCCCGAAATCCGCCTGCCGCCCGGAAATGCGGCCGGCCTTCATCAGATCTCAATCAGCTCATACTGGTCGCTTCCCAGGCCGATCTTCAACGCATGTTCAATGCAGGAATGCCAGTTGGTTTCCGGTGCGGAGTCGATGAAATGATCGTGGTGTACATGGGGCATCCGGTCAAGCTGGCTGCCGCTGATTACAGGCTGTTTGTTGACTGCGTCGGCACAGGCCAGATCCAGCGCCACAGGGTCGAAGGAGGCAAACATTCCCACATCGGGAACAATGGGAATATCATTCTCCGCATGGCAGTCGCAGTTGGGGGATACGTCGATCACCAGGCTGATGTGGAAGCAGGGACGCCCTGACACCACCGCCTTGCTGTATTCTGCGATCTTGCGGTTCAGAATATCGTTGCTCTCATCTCCGGCGGCGCACACTGCATCCATAGGACAGACACCGATGCAGCGGCCGCAGCCCACACATTTGTCATGGTCAATGGAAGCCTTTCCGTCTGTAATGGAGGGCGCGTCGTGGGCGCAGATCTGAATACAGCGGCCGCAGCCTACACAGCGCTCCTGCTCCACATGAGGCTTGCCCGCGCTGTGCATTTCCATCTTTCCGGCCCTGGAGCCGCAGCCCATACCGATGTTTTTCAGCGCTCCGCCAAAGCCGGTGGCCTCATGGCCCTTGAAATGGTTCAAGGTAATGAATACATCCGCATCCATAACGGCTCTGCCGATTTTGGCCTCCTTCACGTACTCTCCGCCCTCCACGGGAACCAGTACCTCATCGGTTCCCTTCAGGCCGTCCGCAATGATCACATGGCAGCCGGTGGAAAAGGGAGAGAAGCCGTTCTGGTAAGCCGCGTCCAGGTGATCCAGGGCGTTCTTCCTGCCGCCCACATACAGGGTGTTGCAGTCGGTGAGAAAAGCCTTACCCCCCAGCTCCTTCACCACCTTCACCACTACGGCCGCATAGTTGGGGCGCAGAAAGGCCAGATTTCCGGGCTCTCCGAAATGGATCTTGATGGCCGCATACTTGTTCTTGAAATCAATGTTTCCAATTCCCGCCGTTTTGATCAGACGCTCCAGCTTCTGAGGCAGATTTTCTGAAAACGAAGTTTTCATACTGGTGTAGTATACCTTTGATTTTTCCATGCTGTACTCTCCTTTTCATTTGATTTATCTGCTGTCAGGCAGAATGAAAATTTATCCTAAAGCCACATCCAGGATCATCATGATCAGGAAGCCTGCCATGACCCCCAGCGTTCCAATATTAGAATGCTCACCAAGATGTGCCTCCGGTATCAGTTCTTCCACGACGACGTACATCATCGCGCCCGCTGCAAAGCTGAGCAGCCAGGGCATAAAAGGCTGGAGAAGTCCTGCCGCCAGCACCACCAGGACGCCAAACAAAAGCTCCACAATGCCGGACGCACTTCCCAGAAGGAAGGCCTTCCAGGCAGACATTCCTTCCTGGCGCAGAGGGAGAGAAATCGCCGCTCCCTCAGGAAAATTCTGAATTCCGATTCCCAGCGCCAGCGCGATGGCGGAAGCCATACCCGCCGCTCCTGTGCCACCCTCCTGCACCGCCATTGCACAGGATAAACCCACAGCCATACCCTCAGGAATGTTGTGAATCGTAACAGCCATCACCAGAAGGGTGGTCCGCTTCCAGGATGAGCTGATTCCCTCCGCTTCCTTCTCCCCCGCATGAAGATGGGGAAGAAGCTGATCCATCAAAAGAAGGAACAGGATACCCAGAAGAAAACCGCCTGCGGCGGGAATCCATCCAATTCCTCCCGCCTCCTCCGCAGCCTCGATAGCAGGGATCAGCAAAGACCAGACGGAAGCCGCAATCATGACGCCAGCCGCAAAACCAAGAAAAATGCGCTGAACCTTCGTATCAATCTCTCCTCTGAAAAAAAATACCATGGCAGCGCCCAGGGCCGTCATCGCAAACGTGAATCCGGTTCCCCCCGCCGCCCATAAAAAAGCCTGAGCCATTACGTATCCTCCTGATCTATTCTATTCTGATTCTGTACAGATGGTTCCCCGCAGTAAGAATTTCCCGCAGGAAATGTTTGTGCCGTTGAAAGGTTTGATACGGGAAATTCTCACTGCTGAGGTTTCCTTCGGGAAATTCTCACTGCTAAGTTTTCCTGCGGAAACCTCTCCCCTGCATAAAGAGGTCAGACCGGGGCAGAAGCGGCTTCTGCCTTCAGAAGCTCCAGCACCTCCGTCAGGCTGTCACATCTTCTGTATAAAAGCTTTTCCAGCTCCGGCCCCGGCTGTACCAGATCCGGCACCATGATGGGAAGCATCCCCGCGCCATGGGCGGAACGGATCCCGTTGGGAGAATCCTCCACCGCAGCCGTCCTTTCCGGCCTAGCTCCAAGCAGGGCGCAGGCTTTGCGGTAAATATCCGGCTGTGGCTTGGAATGCTCCACCATATCGCCGCCGATCACCACCTGAAAATAACGGCTGAAATCCGCCCGCTCCAGATGGCTTTTTACCGTAGCTGCAGCCGTGGAGGAAGCCAGCGCCGTGGGAATCCTGTTCCCATGCAGCCATTCCAGAAGCTCCCCGGCCCCCTTCATCACGGGAAGCCCCTCCTGCTCCACCCTTTTCCTGAACAGGGCGGAATTGTACTGTCTGAATTCTTCATAGGGAAAAGCCTCCCCGTAGGTCTGCTTCATGAAAAGGCGGCTGTCTGTGCGGTTCAGGCCGATACAGCCGTACACCCCCTTCTCAATATCTCCAAGTCCCATCTCACGGGCGGCCTGCCTCCAGCACTCCACACTCAGCCGCTCCGTATCGAACAGGATGCCATCCATATCAAATACAACTGCTTCTATCATTTTCCTTCTCACTCCTCCGGCTTTCAGACATTTCCCTCTCAGGGCTATGTCTTTTCAGGCTATATCTTTCCAGGCTATGCCTTTTCAGGCGTCTCTCCCGCATCGGCAGCGCTTCTCCCGGAAGCTCCCAGAAGTCCTGCAAGTTCGGCAAACTGCTCCAGAGTCAGGGCTTCGCCTCTCACGGTGGGGGAAAGCCCCATCTTTTCAAGGGCACAGGCTGCCTCCTCCTTGGTGACGGAAAGCCCGGAGGCATTGTTCAGGCTGTTCACCAGCGTCTTGCGCCTCTGATTAAAGGCGGCGCGTATCAGGGCAAACAGAAATTTTTCATCAGACACAGAAACCGGAGGCTCCTCGTATCTGTCCAGGCGGATCACCGTGCTCCCCACATTGGGCCTGGGCATAAAGCAGGACGGGGGTACATGAGTCACGATCCTGGGCCTGGAGTAATACTGGACTGCCAGGGAAAGCGCACCGTAATCCTTGGTTCCCGGCCCCACCTGCATCCGCTCCGCCACCTCGGTCTGCACCATGATGGTGATGCTGGAAAGGGGCACATGGCTTTCAAAAAGCTGCATAATAATGGGTGTTGTGATATAGTATGGCAGATTTGCCACCACCTTAAAAGGCCGCCCTCCGTTTCTTTCGCGGGCCAGGGCGTTCAGATCCAGCTTCAGCACATCCTCGTTGATCACCGTTACATTATCATATTCTGAAAGGGTGTCCGCCAGAATGGGGATCAGCGCCCTGTCGATTTCCACCGCAATCACGCTTCCCGCCTGCTCCGCCAGATACTGGGTCATGGAGCCGATTCCGGGACCGATCTCCAGTACGCAGTCCTCCTTCCCCACGCCCGCCGCGTCCACGATGGTGCGCAGTACATTAGGCTCTATGAGGAAATTCTGTCCGTATTTTTTCTGAAAATTAAAATGATACTTCTGCAGCACCTCAATGGTGCCGGATGGGGTTCCAAGTGTGGGCATATCGCTCTCCGTTCTGAACTGATTGTCTATATTCCATAAAAATTCCGGGCATTGTTCCAGGCAGCCTCCTCCACCCGGGAGGGGGATATGCCCTTGATTGCAGCAATTTCTTCTATAATAAGAGGAAGAAGCAGGGAGGAATTGCGCTCTCCCCGGTGAGGTGCGGGCGCCAGATAAGGGCAGTCCGTCTCGATCAGGATCCGGTCCAGGGGTATCTCCGCCACCGTCTCCTTTACCTTTCTGGCATTCTTAAAGGTGACTACGCCGCCGATACCGATCATGCAGCCCAGCTTCAGGAAACGCCGGGCCACCTCCTTTGAATAGGAAAAGCAGTGAATATAGGCGGGGTATCCGCCGCTGTATTCCCTCTCCATGATGGTCAGCGTATCTTCTGCCGCGTCCCGGGAATGGATCACCGCAGGCTTTCCCGTCTCCATCGCCAGATGAAGCTGACGGATGAACCATTTCTTCTGGATCTCCCTGTCAGGTTCGTCCCAGTAATAATCCAGGCCGATCTCTCCCACCGCCACTGCTTTCGGATCGGACAGAAGCTCTCTCAGCCAGTCTATATCCTCTTCCTTCATCCCTCCCGTGTGCTCCGGATGGATACCCACCGCCGCATAGATCCAGGAATACCGGCGGCTTAACTCCATCGTCCTGCGGACGGAATCCATGCTGGCCCCCGCATTGACGATGCCTCCTATTCCTCTGTCTGGAAAACCGGAAAGCAGTTCTTCTCTGTCCTGTTCAAACGCCCTGTCGTCATAATGGGCATGGCTGTCAAATATCATCCTTACCTCCGTGCAAAAATATCCCTGCATAGCAAAAAAGCACCAATTCCGAAGTGGCCTTCAAAACTGATACCTTTGAGTGCGCCTTCAGGGGCTCGAACCCTGGACACCCTGATTAAGAGTCAGGTGCTCT
>CAUWLJ010000079.1:0-16582 GCA_963559585.1 uncultured Eisenbergiella sp.
ATCAAAAATGTGTTGTGGAATCTTTTTTGAAATATCGCAGAGTAGAGCAGCCTGGTCAGCTCGTCAGCCTCCTTAGCTGAAGGTCAGAGGTTCAAATCCTCTCTCTGCAATTAGGAGACGCCATGATTTATAAAAGATGCCCAAAGTGCGGAAAAAGAATATTGCCTGGAACCGTCTGCCAGGAATGTAAACGGGAATATAGAAAACCAGAAGGTATTTATAAGCAATACCATACGCAGGCATGGAAAAAAATGAGGGAGCGGACCATATCGAAATATGACGGACTTGATCTGTGGGCATTGTATCATAAGCAAATCATTTTTGCAGAGACAGTGCATCATATCATTCCATCATCAGATGCAGCGGATAAATTTTTCTCAGCAGATAATCTGATACCGGTGAGCAGACAGAGCCACGATGAAATCCACAGCCTGTATAAAACACAAAAAATGGAAACACAACAACTGTTATACAGTATATTGGAGCAGTATGCCAGGGGGGTAAAATAAAGTTTTTGGCATTTTTTTTACGACCGCCGCCCTACCTTTCTTTACACAAAACTCCAAATAAAAAATTTTGAAATGGAGGAGATCGGAGGAGTAAAAACCGCAGACCTTTGGAACAGCAGAAAGGGAATCTGACAAAAGAGGAAAAAGACCGGAAAATGCTGGAAGAACAGTCTGTCATGACCGGAATGGAAGATATTGAAAAAACACCACAGTGGCTGATCAACAGTATGGCAAAAAAAGAGTACAAAAGGATCCTAAAAGATATAAAAACCATAGCGATTCTGGGCAATCTGGATCAGGCCAATCTGGCAGGATACTGCAATGCTTATGCCATGTACCGCAAGGCAACGGCAGAACTTGCAGAGGAAGAATTGATTGTAGAACGTACCTCTGCGCAGGGAACAAAATATATGGCTGAGAACCCTTTGATCTCAGTGCAGAAAAAGTACGCAGAGGAGATGAGAAAATTTGCATCTATGTGCGGACTGACGATTGACAGCCGCCTGAAAGCGGCCACGATCAAGGTAGACAGAATAGAGGATGAAATAGTAGATGAATTCGGTGATATTTAATGACCATCAAAGAGGAACTGATACAGTATACACAGGACTGTCTGGAGGATAGGATCCCATCCGGGAAGAAGCATAAGCAGGCATGTAAAAGGTTTCTGAAAGATCTTGAGGCGGCTCAGGGTGGTGTATTTCCTTACATATGGGATGAAGAGAGAGCAGAAAAGATTGTGAAATGGTTCTCTTACCTGCGGCATTCAAAGGGCAAACTGGCTGGCAGGCCGATTATCTTAACAACGTGGCAGAAATTCTTTTTGTGTCAGCTTTACGGATGGAGACATAAGGATACTGGGTATAAGCGCTTTCAGAAATCATTTGTAGAGGTTGCGAGAAAAAATGCAAAGTCGCAGATGGAAGCTGGGGTTGCTCTGAATGAAATATCAGAGCAGGCAACCAAAAATGGGGAGGTATATGAGTATTATACAGCAGGTGTAAAGCGGCAGCAGTCAAAAATTATTTTTAATGAGTGTAAATTGATGCTGAAAAATTCACCGCTGAAACCTAAATTTAGAATTACGCGGGATATTATCGAGCACAAAAAAACGGGAAGTTTTATCCTGCCGTTGAGTAAAGAGGACGGACGGTCAGGAGATGGAACAAACCCTGCGGGCCTTATTCTGGATGAATATCATCAGCATCCCACAACAGATTTTTATGATCTGGGCCTGGGAGCGGGAACGAAAGAACCTCTTTTAATGATCATTACAACGGCAGGAAAAGATCTGAGCTACCCATGCTATACAGAAGAATATGCTTACTGTGAAAAGATTCTGGATCCGGATGTTGATGTGGAAAATGACAGATATTTTATAGATATTTGCGAGGCTGACGATACGGATGATCCAGAAGACAGCCGAACGTGGATGAAGGCAAATCCAATCAGGGCTTTTTTTGTAGAGGGACTTGAAAAGTTGCAGGAAGAATGGAAAATTGCCAGGGAAGTTCCGGAAAAGCTGATTGCATTTAAAACGAAGTGCTTAAATATATGGGTGCAGGCACAGGACAACGGCTATATGGACATGGCAAAATGGAAGGCCTGCGAGGCAAAAGAATTGCCGTATGATGTGCAGAATCAGCCTGTATATGTCGGATTCGATATGTCAGCAAAAATAGATCTGACATCGGTTGCCTTCCTGTTACCGATACAGTCAGATGATAGAGATAATCAGGGAAAAAGAATTATAAAATACGTTGTTTTTTCACACAGTTTTGTACCGACAAGGGAGAAACTGAGAGAAAGGATCCTGAAGGACAAGGTACCGTATGATGCTTGGGAGAAGATGGGATTTTTAGAGGTAACAGATACGCCCATAGTTGATCAGGGGAGGGTTATGCAGTACGTTTTGCAGACTTGTGAGGAGCATGGATGGAAGATACAGTGCCTGTGCTTTGATCCAGCCAACGCAAGCAAGCTCATGATGGATCTGTCGAATGAAGGATACGATGTGGAAGAAGTATACCAGTCCCATAAAAGTTTGAATGAATCCACACAGGGATTCAGGGAGCAGGTATATTGTCAAAACGTGGTTTATCTGCATAATCCGCTTTTAAATTATGCAATGAGCAACGCTGTGATCAGACAGAACAGCGGGTTGATTAAAATAGATAAGGATGCGACTAAAAAGCGTATTGATCCGGTGGATGCAGTGCTGTGTGCTTTTAAACTGGCATTGTATCACGATTTCAGTTTGATCGATTGTCAGGATTATCTGAACAGTTTTTTGGAGGAGATGCAAGGGAGATCATAAATAGAATAAAGCGGGCATGGAACGAACTTGTTAATCCGGCTGTATCAATGGAAGATGAAGAACTACTCAGGTTTTTGGGGATCCATCCGGGAAGCAATAAGGCGGTAAACGAAGTCACATATTATACATGCCTGAAGATGCTGGCGGAGACAATGGGAAAGATGCCGTTAAAACTGTATAAACATGAAGGGGAGGGAAGGGTGAGGGCCGATCCAGAACGGGGTGAATTGCTGCTGATGACCAGGCCGAACCCTGTAATGACACCTGCCACATTCTGGACAACAATCGAGGCAAACTGTCAGCATTATGGAAATGGTTTTGCCTGGATACAGACTGCGTATACCAGGAAAGGAAAATATGGTGGTAAATACCAGATTCAGTCATTCTGGCCCATGCAGTCAAATTGTGTGCAGGTACTTATGGATGATGCCGGGCTGTTCGGGAATGCCGGGAAGATGTATTACAGGTACAGCGATCCAAAATCAGGGAAGACCTATACCTTTCCGCAGGAAAACGTAATGCACTTTAAAACCTGGTGCACGTTTGACGGCATTATGGGTAAGTCAGTGCAGGAGATTCTCAGGAGCACGGTGGACGGGCTGGGAGAATCGCAGAATTATCTGAACAATATGTACAAGCAAGGGCTTACCGCATCCATGGTTATGCAGTATACAGGAGATTTGGATCCGAAGCTGCGAAAAAGGTTGCAGAATGAATACAGTGAGCTGATGTCAGGGCCAAAGAATGTGGGCAAGGTCGTGCCGGTTCCGATAGGACTGACGCTGCAGCCGCTCAATTTGAAACTGACGGATGCACAGTTTTATGAATTAAAGAAGTATACTGCACTGCAGATCGCGGGAGCATTTGGGATTAAGCCAAACCAGATCAACGATTATGAAAAATCCAGTTATGCGAACAGTGAAATACAGCAGTTGGATTTTTTGGTTGGAACCATGCTGTACCGTCTGACGCAGTACGAGCAGGAAATCAATTATAAAGTGATTGCGGAGGAACGGCGGGCAGACGGATACTTTATGAAGTTCAACGAGAAGGTGCTGCTTCGTACAGATGCAAAAACCCAGATGGAGGTGATTAAGACGGCGGTAAACAATGGGATTTATTCTCCAAACGAGGGCAGAAGTCTGCTGGATTATCCTGCAAAGGAGGGAGGAGATATATTGATAGTAAATGGCAACTATATGCCTTTGACGATGGTAGGGGCAGCGTATAAAAAAGGGGGTGAATGACAATGGCGTCGATCGATATAAGAGGGGACATCGTTGGAAATGACGATAAATGGATCTATGACTGGCTGGGATGGGACGCTACATGTCCCCACGACATAAAAAAAGCGCTTGATGAGTTGAGGCCGGGAGAGAGGCTGACGGTACTGATTAACTCAGGCGGCGGATCAGTAATGGCGGGCCAGGAAATTTATTCAATGCTGCACGGCCGCCAGGATATTGAAATACAGATACAGTCTCTTGCGGGGTCCGCTGCATCTGTGATTGCGATGTCAAACTATACGCAGATCAGTCCGGTGGCCATGATCATGATACACAATGTATCTATGTGCGGAGCATCCGGGGATTACCATGATATGCAGAAAAATGCAGAGATTTTGATGCAGATGAATGCGGCTCTCGCCAGAGCGTATGTGGACAAGACGGGCAAAGCAGAAGAAGAAATCCTGGGCCTTATGGATAGGGAAACATGGATTACTGCCAGACAGGCACTGGAAATGGGGTTCGTAGATGCCATTATGGAAAATACGTCCACCATGACGAATGCGGCAGCAGGTTTGAGACTGACAGAGGAAGTCAGGCAGCAGGTTATCAAGGAAAAACAGGCAAAAGACAGCCTGGAGGAAAGAAAAAGAGAAATATTACGTGATCTGGATCTGTACGGGATCTGAGAAAGGAAGAAAAAATGAACAAGAAGCTTTTGGAAATGCTGAATGAAATCAATGATACAAAAGAAAGGATTACAAATCTGGTAAATGAAAACAATCTGGAGGAAGCGCAGAAGGAAAAGGAAAAACTGAAAAACCTTCAGGAAAAATTTGATCTGTTGAAGGACATTCTGGATCCGGAAGGGGATGGGACAGTCGGGGATATGGGCCAGAGAAACGTTGGTGTATCTGACAGGACAGCCGAAAAAGAATTTGCAGATGCGGCAAGAATGGGATTCCGCAACCTGATGAGTGAAGGCACACCGGAAAATGGTGGATATACTGTGCCGGAGGATATTCAGACGCGGATTAATGAGTATAGGCAGGAGAAAGCATCCCTGATTAATTTCGTTGATGTGGAAAATGTCACAACGGATAAAGGCAGCAGGACGTACAAAAAACGTGTTCAGCAGACTGGGTTTGAAAAGGTGCAGGAAGGTGGAAAGATCAAGGGAAAAACAACACCGCAGTTTGAACGTATTAGCTATGAGATCGGAAAATATGCCGGGTATCTGCCTGTAACAAACGAGCTGCTTGCGGACACGGATGCCAATATTACAGGGACGATAGTGGCATGGATCGGCGATGAAAGCAGAGTGACTAGAAATAATATCATCATAGATGTGGTGAAAAAGAAGGAAAAGAAAACTATCGTTGGCCTGGATGATATCAAGAAAATTTTAAATGTGGAATTGGGCCAGGCATTCAAACCTACATCACGGATTATTACAAACGATGATGGACTGCAGTGGCTGGATACATTGAAAAATGAAAAAGGTGAGTATCTTCTTCAGCCGACACCAACAGATCCCATGCAGATGCGTCTTTGCACCGGTGCAACCATGGTGCCGTTAGAGATTATCCCCAATCAGGATATGACATCAGATACGGCAACTGCAAAGACAAGGAAAATCCCGTTTATTATTGGTGATTTGAAGGAGGGCATTAAGTTTTTCGACAGAAACAAAACCACCATTATGACGTCCAATATTGCGGCAATCGGAGAACTGAATGCGTTTGAGGAGGATCTTACCATCTTTCGTGCAATCGAAAGAGAAGACTGCCGTACAAAGGACAGCAATGCGTTTGTGTATGCCGAATTAAGCCTGGTGGATGAATCTGTAACGGGGGAAGCCTGAGCTATAGCCCATTGCCTGAGAACGCGGCTGGACTGTATGGGATGACGGTGGATGCCCTGCGCAGCCTGGCGGCGGAAAAGGGCTATAGCATTACAAAAAAACGTAAGGCAGATATAATATTGGAGATCGGGGAGCAGGTGAGGAACAGTGGGAATTGATGAGGTGAAAGAGTATCTGCGCGTGGACGGTAACGATGAGGATAAAATCATATCGAGCATGATGACAGTGGCCGAAGATTACATTGTTTCCGCCATCGGAGGGTATGACAGCAGCAATGAGAAAGCGAATATGCTGTTCATGGCATTGGTACAGGATATGTATGATAACAGAGTGTTGATGGTGACGGAGCAGCAGAAAAAACGGATGTCGTATACGTTTGCGTCCATCATTCTGCAGCTCCAGTTATCACATGAGGAGGGAAAAGGGGAATCAATCCAGGAAGGCTGAGAAAGCGCATTACAATAATGCGTTATATGGAGCAGGTAAATGAACTGGGAAATACTGTTGCAAGGTTAAGCCCATATAAGACAGCGTATGCAGAGATCCGGCCAGTGCGGGGAAAGGAGTATCAGGAGTATTACAAGGATACAAACAGCCTGGAGTATAAGATCACAGTCAGGTATATCAAGGACCTGCAGGCAGCAGATGTGATTGAATATCAGGGCAGACAGTTCCTGATTAACAGCATTATAAATGTGGAGGAGCAGGGATATATTCAGGAAATCATGTGCACAGAAAAGCTGAATGACAGGAAAGCGGAGGTGGATGGGAGTGGCGGTCAGCTTCATGGTCAAAGGGCTGGAAGAATATCAGAAAGATATTGAAACGCTGTTGGCAAAGTATCCGGATGAAACGAAAGCAAGGATGCGGAAAATAGGCAGACAGTTTACAAAAGATTATAATGATCTGATCCCCGGTTCATACCAAAACGGAAAAAACCCCATACCCAAAAAGTGGAAGGTGGTTGTGGATGAAAGACTGCATGAAACAAATCAGGTTTATATCACCAACAAAGCGCCGCATTTTCACTTGGTGGAAAATGGGCACAGGAAGTGGATCAATGGTGTGGATACTGGCGGATACGTACCGGGAAAGCACTATATGGAGAAAGTAGCGCATGAGTATGAGGATAAGTTCCCGGAGGAAATAAAAGCCCTTCTGGATGAGATGTTGAGGGGAAAAGACTTATGATAACTTATGAAAGCCTGATACAGGCTCTGGGAAATATGCTGAAAGGCAGATACCCTGATGTAAAAATATACGGAAATGACACAACAGAAGGATGGTCGAAGCCGTATTACTTTCTGGAATGTGTGCCATTTGGGACAGAATATCAGACAAGGAATCTGCTGAAAAGATCCTGCTCCATAAAAATTACTTATTTCCAGAAGGCACCGGATGAACCGGATCAGCTGCGGAAATCAGAAGAAATTAGGGAAATGCTGGGCATGAAGTTTTCCGTTGAAGGCAGAAAACTGGATATAAAAAAATACACACATGAATATATCGGGGAGTATAACAATATTCTTCAGATTTCATTTGAACTGGACTGGTTTGAGAATACCTGCAGAGAGCCAGAGGCAGAAAAAATGCAGGAAATCAGTCTGGAGATAGGAGGAAACGGCAAGGGGAGCACCATCAATTAATATTATTTTTGTGGAAAAGGCCGTATCGGCGGCCAGGCGGGGAGAACGCGGAAACGTTGGACTAATCCTGAAGGATACTGCATCTATGCAGACCGTGCTTTATCCGGATACGGAAATTCCAAAGGGATTGAGTGAAGAAAACGCAGAACTTGTGGAGCTGGCATTAAAAGGATATGAGACGGCCCCCAAGAAGCTGTACCTGTATGTGATGGATAAAGCAGAGGAGACGGAGGCAGAGTATACCAAGGCTCTGAATTATTTTACGACAGTGAAGGCAAACTGGATTGCCGTGGCACCAGTCAAAGAGGACAGCAAGCAAGAAGCGATTATAGAATGGATCAAGAGCCAGCGAAAAGAAAAGCGGACGGTAAAAGCAGTGCTTCCAGAGGCACAGGCAGATACAGAAGGGGTTGTGAACGTGGAAGGCAGCCTGTTTAAAGGAGGGGTGGAATATCCGCCGGAAAAAGCAGCTGTGAGGATTGCGGGGTTGTTAGCAGGCACCCCGATTACCATTTCCGCAACCTATGCCCCTCTGGCAGATTTTACAGATTGTACTCGGATGGACAGGGGAAAACTGGACGAAGCGGTGGATGCAGGTAAATTTGTCTGTATGTGGGATGGCGAAAAGGTAAAAGTTTGCCGCGCAGTGAACAGTCTCACAACGATCAATACAGAAAAAGGCGAAAGCTTCCGAAAAATCAAAATTGTGGAAACAATGGATATGATGCAGGATGATATTACCCTGACAGTGCAGGATAATTACATTGGACGATATCCTAACACATATGATAACAAGTGTCTGCTGATCACCGCAATCAATGAATACTTCCGGGAACTTACCAGGAGCGGGATCATCCAGTCTGGATTGTGTGAAATTGACATAGAAGCACAGCGCAGGTATCTGGAACAGGCAGGCACAGTTACTGAGGAAATGAGCGATCAGGAGATTAAGGAATCCAATACAGGCTCCCATGTATTCCTGAAAGCATCTGTATCCATTGTAGACGCAATCGAAGATATTGATCTTAACATTTATATTTAAAGGAGAATGGGATGGACGGATATAAACCGGATAATGTGATTAACGGAACATGGGGAGAAATGTGGTTCGATGGGAACTATATGGCGGAGGTTATATCATGTAAGGGAGAATTGAACATAAAATATACTGCCGTAACCAGAACCAGGCATTTGATTGATGGGCAGAAGATGACTGGAATAGAAGGAAAAGGAGAATTTAAGCTTCAAAAAATCTCATCTTTCGTTATGCGCAGAATGTCGGAGGCGCTAAAGAAAGGAAAATCACCGACGGTAACAATTATTTCAAAGCTGGCAGATCCGGATGCGTTTGGAGGGGAAAGAGTGGCCTTTTACGGGTGTAAACTGGACAAGGCAATTCTGGCAGACTGGGAAGCGGGAAAGAATGGGGAAGAATCCTATTCGTTCACATTCGATGACTGGGAAATTTTGGACAGCATCGGTTAAAAAGGAGAAGATTATGAATTTAGCGGAAAAATTAATGAAACTTGACCGTGGGCAGCTTACCGAGATACCCACCGGAGAAATTGAGATCAAACGGCTGTCGAAAATAGTCGGAGAGCCGTTTATGGTGAAATGCAGAGCAATACCGGGAGAAAGGTACATTGATATATCCTCGCAGCTTCTGAATGAAAAAGGCAAAGCAAAATATGGGAAAGCCTATCAGGTAGCAACGCTGATTACCGTGGAAGGGGTAACGGAACCGAATCTGAGAGATAAGGAGCTCCAGGCCCACTTCGGGTGCGTAACTCCAAAGGATCTGGCAACGGTATTGTTTCAGGGAGGAGATATGCAGAAGGTGGCGGATCTCATTACGGATTTAAGTGGATATGGAGAAAGTGCAGAGGATGAGATAAAAAACTGATTGACACCGATCCGGAAATCCGCCTGATGTATTTATTATTCCGCGACAAAGGATGGAAACCGTCAGATTTTTTTGATATGAAAGAAAGTGATAAGAGGATCACGATGATATTCATGGAGGAAGAACTGAAAGAAAGAGAAAAAGAGGAAGTAGATAAGGGCTAGGGTAATAGATGCCGTCCTGCGGCTAAAGGATGAATTCAGCGGAAATCTAAAAAAGTCTATGCAGGCCATGACGAATGCGTCTGCCAGTGCAATCAAATTGGCGAAGAACATTGAAAAGGCTGGCGGAAGCATAACAAATGTCGGAAAAAAGCTTACTACATCTGTTACCGTGCCCATCATAGGCGCTGGTGTGGCAGCCGGGAAAATGGCGCTGGATTTTGAGGATGGAATCGCCAAAGTGTCAACCATAGCGGACACCAGCGTAAAAAGCATCAGACAAATCAAGGAAGAAACGTTAAGTCTGTCGAATGCGATGGGAGTAGCTGTAACAGAAATTTCAGAGGCACAATACAATGCTATTTCCGCAGGGGCAAAGACAGAGGACTCCCTGAAGGTTGTGGAAACAGCCGTGAAAGCAGCAAAAGCAGGTTTTACAGACACTGCAACAGCGATAGACGGGCTGACAACCGTTTATAATTCCTATCAGGGAGCGGTAAATTACAGTCAGATTGCCGATCAGATGATGGCTACGCAGAACTATGGAAAAACCACATTTGGCGAGTTGGCATCCAGTATGGGACAGGTAACTCCGGTTGCAAATGCGCTGAATGTATCTACACAGGAACTGTTCTCATCTATCGCTATTTTAACCAAAAACGGTATCAATACATCCTCTGCCATGACAGGGATGAAGGCAGCATACTCCAACATTCTCAAGCCGACATCTGATGCAGCGAAAGAAGCTGAGCGGCTGGGGATGGAATTCAATGCGGCTCATCTGAAAACAGTGGGTTGGGCGCAGTTTCTTGCGGAAATAAATGAAAAAACCAAGGGGAACACCGAATCCATGGCAAAATTGTTCGGATCGGTGGAAGCGCTTAATTCCATGACGGTTTTGGCAGGAGCCGGGTTCGGTGATTTTAATACCGCCATGAACGTTATGGCGGAATCCGTAGGATTAACTCAGAAGTCATATGAAAAAATGCTGACGCCGACAGAGCGGTGGAATATCAGCTTAAATAAAATAAAGAACGCGGGTATCAAGGTAGGCGAAAAATTACTGCCTGTATTTGAAAAAATAACAGATATGGTCGGGAGGGTAGCCGACAGCTTTAATGGGTTATCAGATGAACAGGTAAATATGGTAATCAAAATCGCGGGGATTGCAGCAGCAGCCGGGCCCGCGATTTTTATATTTGGGAAACTGGTAACGACAGTCGGAACCGGTATTCGCGTGTTTAATACAGCGGCCCATGCCATTAAGGTGGCAGGAGGGATCATGCCGTTGCTGACGTCTCCAGTGGGGCTGGTAATCGGCGCTATTGTGGCTTTGGTGACGGCAATCATCCTGGTAATAAAGAATTTTGATAAAGTCAAGGCGGCGGCAAAGCAGTTTGCAGCAAATTTTGAAAAAGAGCTTGCCGCGGTCAGGCGGATCATAGACCAGATTAAAAGCGCATTTAGCTCAGTTGCACCGCATTTTAAGTCAGTAGTGGATAAAATAAAACCGATGATAGCAAGTATTAAGACTGCTCTTGAACCTATTATTGCATTTATTGGTTCGGTATTTATAATGCGGATCAAAAATGCAATAAGCTTTGTTTCGGGAATGGTTGGTAGCCTGAAAGAAACCCTGAGCGGTCTGATTACTGTGCTGGATGGAATTATTACGTTTGTTACGGGCGTTTTTTCGGGAAATTGGAAACAGGCGTGGGAAGGATGTCAGCAAATTTTTTCAGGAGCATTTGGCGCCATTACAGGAATTGCTAAAGGTGTAATCAATGGTATATCCTCTGTGATTAACAATGTAATTAACAGTATTAATGGAATGGGGATTACCATACCAGACTGGGTGCCGGTGATTGGCGGCAAAGCATTTACCATTAATATACCCACCATACCAATGCTTGCTAAAGGAACGCGGTCCTGGGAAGGAGGCTTTGCCCAGGTGCACGAGAAGGGCGGCGAGATCATCGATCTGCCGCGCGGCAGCAGGGTATATCCTCACGATGAATCACTGAGGATGGCAAGACGGGAAGGAAATGGAAATGTCACAATTTCAAAGCTCGCAGATCAGATTATTGTGCGGGAAGATGCAGACATTGACAGAATAGCAGATGTGCTGGTTAGAAAACTGATGAAGGCGCGTGGAAACAGGGGTGGTATTTACTAATGGAAATATGGCTCAGGCAGGGCGGAGAGGAAATCAGAATACCGATATTGCCGTCAAGTTATGAAGTGGCATCAGGGCAGATGAATACAGTGGTGAATATTAATGCTTTGGGGGATGTTAACCTGATTGGAAACAGAGGATTGATGGAGATCAGTTTTTCTTCGTTCTTCCCGGCCGCTGATGAGAGATACTGTGAGTACACTCCGATCAGATCCCCCATGGAGTATGTAAGCGCCATTGAAAAGATAAAAAGAGGAGGAACTGCGCGGCTTACCATAACAGGGACTGTCATTAATATGATGGTTACAATAGAAAATTTCCAGCATGGAGAGGAGGATGGAAGTGGAGATATTACATATACATTGGAGTGTAAGGAATACAGGTATCTGAATGCTGAATCTGAAAAAACAGGAGGATGGATTGGCGGAAACGCAAGAGAAATGCCGCCTGCTGATGAAACGGAGGAGTACCTTGTAAAAGATGGTGATTGTCTGAGTGCTATTGCCATGCGCATGACCGGGAAGCCAGACTGGAAACCCTTGTATGAACAGAATAAAGAGATTATAGGGAGCAATCCCAATCTGATCCGCCCAGGACAGATATTAACGGTATCGGGGGTGAGAAAAGGAACGTAAAACTGATAAAACGGAGTGGATTACAGTACGACTTAACGCAGATGGCAGAAAAGGTGGAATGGGGAGGAGATGTAACTGCTGCGTCAAGGACTGCGGATATCAGCGTGATAAATGCGCCGTATGATGCAAATATGAACAGTCTGCCTCAGATTGCGTCAGGAGATTTTGTGTCCATAGAGGATGGAGAGGAACTGTTTTTCGGCCAGTTTTACGGAATAGAGAGATCCAGTGAAACCGGAACTATTACCTATAATGCCGCCGATATGATCAAGCATATGTTGAAATCGAAGGGGAAGTATAATTTTAAAAACACCACGCCGGAAGAAATTACCCTGATGGTATGCAGAGATATTGGTGTGGAATGCGGGACGATTGCAGAGACAGGAATTGTCATTGAATCTATGATATGTGACAGTGAAAATTACTATGACATTATTATGAAAGCATATACGAAGGCATTCAGAGCAAACGGTAAAAAATATATGTGCGAGATTAGAAACAGAAAGCTGAACGTGGTGGAGAAAGGCAGTCTTGCGTATGGGATAATCCTTGCAGATGACAGGAATTTGCTGAGCACCTCCATATCTGAAAATACGGAGGCTGCAGTAAATCTGGTGAAAATTTATGACGGGAAAGGATCCCAGATAGGTGAGATTCGAGACGATGAAAGCATTGCAAAGTACGGGATGCTTCAGGAGAACTATACAGCAGAATCTGGAATTGATTACAATGCGGCCGCCGCCAATTTGATGAAAGAACCGGATCAGACGTTAAGCATTGAGGCAGTGGGAAATAACAAATGTACTGCAGGATGTGCTGTGACGGTAAAAGATTTGGCCACAAAAATGAACGGCTTGTATTGGATCAAATCAGACAGGCATACCTGGCAGAGCGGGGTACATACGATGCAGCTGGATTTAACGTACAAAGACATAATGGATGAAAAGGATGTGGGAGAATGAGCGCATTTGATGATCTGTTAGGAATTATGCAGACCGAAGGGGAAAAGAATAATCCAAAAGGGATACAGCTTGGAAAAATGACAGGTGAAAATAAGTGTGAGATTGATAATCTGTCTTTAGAACCGGAAGATTTGCTTTTTGCAGAACATTTGGTACATCCTGTGGCTACAAAGGTGATGATTCATGAAGACGGAACCGATGCAAGCGTGTATCTGGAGCCGCTGCAGGCAGGAGATCTGGTTGCGGTACAGAAAATAAGTGACAGCCTTTATGTCGTGTTGGGGAAGCTGGTGAGTATATGAGTATCTTGCCAACATTTATCGAAAAGAACCCAGAGTTGTCTGTTCAGAATCCTCCGTTGGAGTACGGTATCAATTTTGAAACAGGGCAGCTTACCGGAGAGATGGTAAGTGGAATTGGAGCGATAAAGGTATGGATTTGGATTTGCTTGAAAGTAGAGCGCTTTCGTTATCCTGCCTATTCCTGGGCCTATGGTTCGGAACTGGAACAATATATTGGGAAATCTTATTCAGACGAATTTATAAAATTTGATATACCAAGAGCAGTTGAGGAAGCTCTTAAGATAAATCCCCATATAAAGGGCATCAAGGATTTTAATGCTGAGATAGAGGCTGAGAAACTGATCATGGAATTTACGGTAGTGACGGATATGGGGGAGGCAAAAATAAAGGTTTGAGGATAAGACATATAGAAATGTTTTGGAATCCCTGATGGAAAAAGTACCGCAGAAGTTGCCAAAAACAGAAGGTACTCTTATCCATAACGCACTTGTGCCGGCGGCATATGAACTGGAAAAATTGTATATATCGGCGGATATTATCCTGCGGGAAGTTTTTACGGATACGGCAACAAGGGAATACCTGATAAAAAGAACGAGTGACATTAATGTGTATCCTCATAAAGCCACAGCGGCAGTGTGGAAGGGTGTATTTGAACCAAAAGAACTGGAGATACCAAACGGGGCAAGATTTAACTGTGGAAAACTAAATTTTGCGGTAACAAAAAAAGTAGAAGATGGGTATGAACTCATCTGCGAAACAGCAGGCAGTATGGGAAATTTGTCATACGGAGAGATCACACCGATTCAGTTTATTTATGGATTCAAACGAGGAGAACTGACGGAATTATTGGTACACGGAAATGATGAAGAAGATACAGAAGCATTAAGGGACCGATATCTGACCATCCTGCGCAAGCCTTCTACCAGCGGAAATGTCTACGATTATTACAACTGGGCGATGGCCTGTGACGGTGTGGGAGCCGCTAAAATATTTCCTCTGGCCTATGGCCCGGGCACTGTGAAAGTGGTGATTGCCGATGAAGATAAATCCGAAGCAACACAAGCTTTATGCAGAAGGGTCAAAGATTATATTGAGGAGCGCCGCCCCATAGGGGCCACGGTAACGGTGGCGTCCGCTGTGGAACTGCCGGTTAACGTAATGGGAAAGGTGCTGTTAAAAAACGGGATCAACCTGGGAGCAGTACAGACAGCATTTGCCGCATCACTGTCAGACTACCTGCGGGCAAATGCTTTTGACTTATCCTATGTGGGTCTGGCAAGAGTGGGGAACCTGCTTCTGGAGACGCCCGGGGTGGAGGACTACGCCGGACTGACGCTGAACGGCACAGCGGGAAATATTGCCCTGGCAGATGAGCAGATTGCCGTGGCCGGAACGGTTACACTGGAGGTGATGACCTGATGGAGCTGTCGCAGTTTTCCGAAAAACTGAATAAAGTGGACGGAAAGGTCTATGTGATCGAGGAAAAAATCCAGATGCCGGAGAGCGGTGTTTACGAAGCCCTGCTCCAGCATGACAACATAAACGAAGTAACCCTGACCGTATACACCGGCCCGCATCTGACGGGGGAGCAGCTGCAGAGCTATGCACTCTCCACCCCAAGCCTGACGCCCTGGAAGCGGTCAATCCGTATCCAGGCCAGTGCGCCGGTGGTATACATCTGCTACGAGACGGACGGGGATACGGTGGAAGCGGATGATGTGAACTGTCTGCAGCGCGAACTGGTGCGGACCCAGCAGAGCGTTATGGATGAAACAGACCGGGCCCAGGCGGCAGAAAACGCACTGGGAGAAGCTGTGCAGAGGGAGGCAGAACGCGCCTCGGCGGCAGAACAGTCGCTTGCAGAAGGAATCCAGGAGGAAGCACAGCGTGCGGAGCAGGCGGAAACACAGATCCGGCAGGAAATTGACCAGAACAGGCCGAACTGGGACGAAGCCTATAGTAAGCGGCACACCCACAAAAACGGATCAGTCCTGGAGAAGCTGACCAAGGCCATGCTGGACAAACTGGAAGGAATTGCGGAAGGTGCGAATAAATACATCCATCCTGTAACGCCGGGAAATAAACATATTCCGGCGGGCGGTAAAGCCGGACAGATTTTAAAGTGGCACGCTGACGGGGAGGCTGAATGGGCCAGTGACAGCGGGGATACCAAAGTTACCCAGAAGCCAGGTACAGTCAGCAATGATAAACGCCTGATTTTGTCTGCAAGTGCGGGAGATAACGAGGAAACGAGTTACGTGGTGAAATCTCCTAATTTTACTGCTAATCCGGTTACCGGAGAATTTTATGCGAAAGGGTACCGCCGTATCGACCTTACAGGCCAGACGCTGGACGCTGATACTCTGACGCTGGCCTCCGGTGCTCCGCAGATTATGAGATACATCGAAAAAACAAGCGGGGGAGCGGCTAAGATAATCAATATCCCGGTATCCGGACAGCCGTTCCTGCTCGATGTGGAACTGATCCGATGGGCTTCCGTTACGGATTACGTAACAATGCAAACCTTCCGCTCAGTGGGACAGAAGAATCTGGAATATGTGCGCTACTGTACCAGCGGGACATGGAGTGCGTGGACGGCGAGGGCCTTTACGGATACCAAGTATACCCATCCCAGCAGCGGGGTAAAGGCTGGAACATACAGGAGCGTGACGGTTAACGCACAGGGGCATGTGACGGGCGGCTCCAATCCAACCACTCTTGCCGGATACGGCATCACGGATGCGGCGGCGAAGTCCCACAGCCATGACGGCGTGTATCTCAAAAAAGGCAGTATGACATGGGCCGACCTGGGAGGTGGATCATCATGACATATGGGAAAAACCAGTACGGGCTGCTGCATTATGCCAGGGATGGAGACCAG
>CAUWLJ010000080.1:0-16385 GCA_963559585.1 uncultured Eisenbergiella sp.
TCATTATCCGTGGGTATAAGCACAAAGCCATTTTCAGAAGTAATTGAAAGAGAAGTAAGTCTGTCGGTGATATAGGTGATCTCTCGTTCTAACTTTTTGTGCTGTACCTGTTGCAAAATTAGGATAAGCAACAGAACTAATGAAAGAATTGAAAATATAACCCACATCTACTTGTCCTCCATCTTGTAGCCAATACCCCATAAGGTTTTAATATAGGGCGTAGTATCTTCCGCATTATTCTTCAGCTTCAAACGCAGGCGATTGATATGAGTATTCAACACATTTTCGTTTCCAAAATACGGTTCTTTCCAAATGAGTTCATATAGCCGTTCTTTTGAATATGCCTGTCCCGGATGGCTGGCTAAAAGATACAAAAGTTCAAATTCGATTGGGGTTAAGTCTATGGATACCCCTTTGCGCATAACCATGTGGCTTTGGGGATTGATTTCAATATCTTTAATTTTGACAATCGAATTATTCGGTAATACCTGATAGGTTCTGGCTCGTCTGATATTCGCCTTTATCCTTGCAACGAGTTCAATTAAAGAAAAAGGCTTTACCACATAATCATCAGCACCCAGATTCAATCCCAATGATTTGTCGGTGTCATTATCTTTTGCGGTAATGATAATGATAGGAATGTTGCTGACCTGTCGGATGGCCTTGATAATCTCCATGCCGCTCATATCCGGCAGCATAAGATCAATAAGTGCAAGCGAATATTCATCATAGCTTGTGATCGTCCGAACAGCGGTTGTGCCATCATGAAAGGACATCACTTCAAATTCTCCTGATAAATAGTCTTTTATCATTCCTCTGATTTCTTCATCATCTTCAATCAATATTATCTTATTTTCCATAACGAATATCCCTTTTATCGTCCAGTTATATACACAAAAATAAAGGGAGCCGGGCATATCGGTTCCCTTTTCTGCCAGTTCAAAGCGGAAATCTGGCCACTGCTCTAAAATATCTTTGAAAATACGCAGACCTTCCAACCGCCCCGCCTGCATACCCAGACCGCTGTATTTCGTTATGCTTCCGGCTTATCCTCTGCGCTGATCAGCTCCTGGCCGCCATCCTGCCGGAACCAGTATTCCCGGCCGGCCCGGATGTCTGCGGCCATATTTTCTTTCAGCTGCTCCACGCCGTCGAAGCGAAGCTCCGGGCGGCAGAAGGTGTGAAAGCTGACCGTAACCGGCTCCCCATAGATCTCCTCATGGAAGTCGTATACGTAGGTTTCCACGCTCATCCGGCCGGTATTGCTCACCGTGGGACGGCAGCCTACGTTGGTGATGCCTGAAAAATCCACGCCGTCAAAGGAAAGGCGGGTCATATAAACGCCGTTTGGAGGCAGAAGCTTGTCCGGAGGCGGCAGAAGGTTGACGGTGGGCATTCCCAGGGTGCGGCCCAGCTTCCGTCCGTGCATCACCAGGCCGCTCACACTGTAGGGCGCGCCCAGCAGCCCGGCGGCAAGCTCCATCCTCCCGGCGGACACCGCCTCGCGGACGAAGGTGGAGCTGATCTCCCTCCCCTCATACAGAAGCTTGTCGATCACCTGAACCTGATAGCCCATCCGGTCTGCCATGGCCCGCAGGAGACGCCAGTCGCCTTTTCCCTGATCCCCAAAAGAAAGATCCGTTCCCGCCGCCAGGAATCTGGTGTGCATCTGTCTGCACAGGATGCGCGCCACAAAATCCTCCGGCGGGATGGCGGCCGTCTGAGCGGTCAGCGGAAACTCGATGAGAATATCCACGCCCAGCGCCTCAAAAATCCTGCGCTTTTCCTCCCTCGTGGTCAGCTCCGCCTGGGGACGGCCGGTAAAAAAAACGCCCGGGGGTGGATCGAAGGTGAATACGGCGGCTTTCAGTCCGTCCTCCTTTGCCTTCAGGATCTCATCCAGCAGCCTTCTGTGGCCCCGGTGGATTCCGTCAAACTTGCCGATGGCAGCGGCGGTGCTCCCTTCGCATTCAAATTCTGTTGTACCTGATATGATCTGCATGTGCTCACTCCCGCTGCCTTTATGATAAGAACATTTTCACCGGCTGATACCGTCCGTTCTCCTCCGAAAACGCGTAGACGCCGTAAAACCGGCCCGCGCCGCTGCAGACCCGGATCCAGCCGTTCCCGCCGTCCTCACAGCCCTTACCCTCCACACGGGAGAGGATCTGGCCGGGATAGAAAGCGTTTCCGTTTTCGATCAGCCTTTCAAATTCCGGCTTCACCACCACCCGGGGGCAGGAAGCGAACATCTCCTCCACCGGAATCACATATTTCTCCAGCTCCCCCTCATCTGCCAGCTCCTGGATCCGGGATAAGGGCAGGGCGTCCTCCACATCAAAAGCGCCCACTCTGGTACGCTTCAGGCTTTTCATTGCCCCGCCGCAGCCCAGCCTCTGCCCGATGTCATGGCAGAGGGTGCGGATATAGGTTCCCTTGGAGCAGGATACCCGGAAGGTCACCTCCGGAAGCTGTATCTTCAGGATGGTCAGACTGTGGATCTGCACGCTTCTGGCCGCCCGCTCCACCTCTTTTCCCGCGCGGGCAAGCTCATACAGCTTCTTCCCGTTTACCTTGAGAGCGGAATACATAGGCGGAATCTGTTCGTATTCTCCCTGAAAAGAAAGAATGGCAGCCACAGCCTCCTCCTGGGAGCAGGTAACCGGATGCTCCTCCAGAACCGTTCCGGACAGATCCTGGGTATCCGTGACCGCACCGAGACGCAGAACCGCCTCATACTCCTTGCTCTTATCGGTGAGCATATCGCACAGCCTGGTGGCATTTCCCAGACAGACAGGAAGCACCCCCACCGCATCCGGGTCAAGGGTACCTGTATGGCCGATCTTTTTCTGCCTGCATATGCCCCGCAGCTTCGCCACCACGTCGTGGGAGGTGAAGCCTGCTTCTTTATATACGTTGAGAATGCCGTTTATCATTTCTTACTCTCCCACGATCTTTTGGTAAGCTTCAACCGCCCTGCCCATGCGGGCGCGGCCACGCCCTTCCGTCTCAGCCCAAAAGCTGCCTTTCAATATGAAGGGACAGGTTGTTGATCACGTCATGGCTGGTTCCCTTCATGGTACAGCCCGCCGCGCGTACATGGCCGCCGCCGCCGAAGTAGGAGGCTACCGCCGCCACATCCACCAGCCCGCCGGAACGCAGGCTCACCTTGTACTCATGCTGAGCCGTCTCATAGAGGAAGATGGCGCATTCCACCCCCGCAATGTTCCTAAGCTGGCTGACGATCCCCTCCAGATCGTGGGGGGAGGCTCCGTAAAAGTCCATGGTTTTCCGGCTGATCACGCTCACCACACATTTTCCATCCAAAAACCGCACACTTTCCAGCAGCGCCCTGCCCAGAATCTGGGTCTGGAGATAGCTTTTTTCGTAAAAGGTCTCCTCGATCAGACGGCTGAAGTCAAATCCAAAGGACTGGAGGACGGCCGCCGCCCGGTGTGTTTCGGGAGAGGTATTGGAATACTGAAACACACCGGTATCATGGACAATCCCGATGTAGAGCGCCTGGGCGATATTCTGATCAAGCCCCTCTTCTCCGATGAGACGGTAAACCAGCTCGCTGGTGGAGCTTGCCCCGGGATCTATGTAATTCAGATCCCCGCCGCCCTCCTTATTGCTGATATGATGGTCAATGTTGATCCGTTTTCCGGCATTTTCATAATATTCCTGTGCGCCGCCCAGCCGTTCTGCGTTGGTATCCAGCGCAAAGTACACGTCAAACCGTTCCTGCGGGCCAAAGTCGGACCGGATCTGTTCCACGTCCCTGATGCAGTGAAAAATCTCCGCAGGCTTTTCCAGAAAAATACACACCTCTGTCTGGGGAAGCGCTTTTTTCAGGTACAGGTACAGCCCCATACAGGAGCCCACACAGTCGCCGTCCGGACGGATATGCCCGCTGATCCCGATTCTGGCCGCGCCGGAGCAGACCTCCAGCAGGTCAAATGCAGGCCGCAGACCGGAAACGGGAGCTTTGTTCTCCGCCTCCCGGCCGTTCTGCTCCTCCTCCGTTCTCCGGCTGCCGGAATTTATTTTATTCAGAAAGCCCATCCTCGTCCTCACCCTCCATATGCGCACGCTGATTCTCCATCACCTCGTCGATCCTGTGGGACATATTCACCCCGTAGGCGATGGACTGATCCATCACGAAGGTGATCTCGGGCGTAATACGCAGATTGATCTCCTTTGCCAGGCGGCTCTTGATGAAGCCGCCTGCGCTGCGCAGGCCTGCCAGGGTGTCCGCCTGAGCCTTCTCATCACCCAGCACGCTGATCCACGCCTTGCAGGTCTTCAGATCCGGGGATACCTCCACCGCCACCACGGAGGTGAGCGGTGCGATCCTGGGATCCTTGATTCCCCCCCGGATCGTCTCCGCAAGCACCTTCTGCACCTCCGTATTGATCCGGGTATTCTTTACACTGTTCTTTCTCATTTCATACACCTTTCCAAGCCTGACACCAGACTCAGAAGCATTCGCGCTTCTTCTGGTGCGTTACTGTCTGGGTACCTCCACCATAATGTAGGCCTCCACAATATCGCCCTCCTGGATCTGGTCAAAGCCGTCGAATACCAGGCCGCATTCAAAGCCGGAGCGAACCTCCTTCACATCGTCCTTGAAGCGCTTCAGGCTGGCAAGAGCGCCTTCAAAGATCTGGTCGCCCTCTCTGCTGATACGCACCTTACAGTCTCTGCGGAACTCACCGTCAAGCACATAGGAGCCGGCGATGTTTCCGATCTGGGACGCCCGGAAGATCTGCCTGATCTCCGCGTGGCCGATCACCTTTTCCTCGAAAACAGGATCCAGCATGCCCTTCATGGCCGCCTCCACATCCTCGATGGCCTGATAGATTACCTTGTACAGGCGGATGTCCACGCCCTCCCGCTCGGCGGTAGCCTTTGCCGTGGCGTCAGGACGCACGTTGAAGCCGATAATGATGGCGCTGGAGGTGGCAGCCAGGGTTACATCGGATTCGTTGATGGCGCCCACGCCTCCGTGGATACATTTCACCACCACTTCCTCGTTGGAAAGCTTCAGCAGGCTCTGCTTCACCGCCTCCACGCTTCCCTGCACGTCTGCCTTCACGATCAGGTTCAGCTCCTTCAGACTGCCTTCCCTGATCTGGCTGAACAGATCGTCCAGAGACATTCTGGCCTTGGTTTCTTCCAGCTTCTTTTCTTTATTCTGGGCGATAAAGGTCTCCGCGTAGGTTCTTGCCTCCTTGTCATTGGCATGGGAGAGGAATACCTCGCCCGCTCCGGGCACGTCGGACAGTCCCAGGATCTCCACGGGAGTGGAGGGGCCGGCCTCCTTCACGCGCCTTCCCTTATCGTCGATCATTGCTCTTACCTTGCCGTGGCTGGCACCTGCGGAAATAAAGTCTCCCACATGGAGCGTACCCTTCTGCACCAGAACGGTAGCCACAGGGCCGCGGCCCTTATCCAGCTCGGCCTCGATCACAAGACCTCTTGCCTGTCTGTTGGGATTGGCCTTCAGCTCCAGGATATCTGCGGTAAGCAGAATCATCTCCAGAAGCTCGCTGATCCCCTCGCCGGTCTTGGCGGATACGGGTGCAAATACGGTGCTGCCGCCCCATTCCTCGGCGATCAGTCCGTACTCGGTCAGCTCCTGCTTCACACGGTCGATGTTGGCGCTGGGCTTATCGATCTTGTTCACTGCCACGATGATCTCCGTGCCCGCCGCCTTGGCATGGTTGATGGCCTCCACGGTCTGGGGCATCACGCCGTCGTCCGCCGCCACCACCAGAATCGCAATATCCGTGGCGTTGGCGCCTCTCATACGCATGGCTGTGAAGGCCTCATGTCCGGGGGTATCCAGGAAGGTAATCTTCTGGCCGTTCACGGAAACGGTGTATGCGCCGATGTGCTGGGTAATACCGCCCGCCTCACGGTCGGTCACATTCGTCTTTCTGATGGCGTCCAGAAGGGAGGTCTTACCATGGTCTACGTGGCCCATTACGCAGATAACGGGCGGACGGGGAACCATATCCTCCTCCTTCTCCTCTTCCTCCTTCAGAAGCTCCTCGATCACATCCACCTTTTCTTCCTTCTCGCAGATAATGTCGTACTCGATGGCAATGGCCTCAGCCTCCTCATAGGAGATTTCCTGGTTCAGGGTCACGATCCTGCCCTCCAGGAAAAGCTTCTTGATGATGGCGGCCGCCTGCACCTTCATCTTGTCTGCCAGATCCTTGATGATGATGGTATCCGGCAGGGTGATCACCTTGATCTGCTCCTCAGGCTCCTCCTTCACAGGAGCGGGCTTGATGAATCTGCCGGGCTTGTTTTTCAGCTTGCTCTTGGACTCGTCTTCCTCGTAGATGTGATCCTTCCTGGAGCGGCGGTCCTTCTCCTGGCTGCTGCGCCTCTTTTCTTCCTCTCTGTGCTGCTTCTCCGTCTCCTTAACAGGGGCTTCGGCAGCAAAGCCTTTACCCGGCGCAGGCTTTCTGAATCGATTGTCCTGCCTTCCATTCTGGCCCTGTGAACGCTCTCCAGAAAAACGTCCGTCACCGCCAGCAGGGCGTCCGCCGCCTGCAGGACGGCCAAAGCCCGACGCACCCCTCTGGCCATTGCCGGGACGGCTGCCAAAGCCGGAGCGGTTCTGTCCCTCCTGCCTGCCGCCCTCGCTTCTGCCGGGCCGGTCTGATCTTGCAGGTCTGTCTGAGGAATAGCCTCTCTGTGTTCTCTCATTTCTGTTGTCCCTGTCCGTTCTGCCCTGGGGCCTGTCAGCCTGGCGCTGTCTGTCCGCACCTGCATTTTTCTCAGGCGCAGCTGCGCGCTCCTGGGCGGCCTTCTGAGCGGCTGCACGCTCGGCGGCCGCGCGCTCCTCGGCAAGCTGCTTCTCCCGGGCAGCGGCCTGGGCGGCCTCCTGGCGTCTCTTCTGTTCCTCCAGCCTCTCATCCACCATCTGGGGCTGAGAGGGCTTGGTCAGAGGCTTGATCAGCCTGGGCTGATCGAACCCAAGCCTTCCTGCGGGACGGCTTCCGTTGCTGCGCACACCGTTTTTGCTGCCGCCTGCCTGACGGCTTCCCTGTCCGTTCCCTGCGCCGCCGCGGCCGCCTCCATTCCTGCGCTCCGCGTTCTTATCGGAGCCGCTCTTTGCCCCATTCCTTCCGCCGTTTGAGCCGGAACGGCTTCCGCCCTGCATCTTACTGTTATGAGGGTTGCTTACAACGATAATGTTCTTTTTCTTCTTCTTCTGCTCCGCGGCCTCCGCAGGAGCGCTCTGTGCTTCTTTCTTTTCCTCGGGCTGATTTCCCGTGTTCTTGGCTGCGTCTTCCACTCTGTGCTTCTCTCCTTCGTTTTTCCCAAAATGTTTCTTAACCATTGCGGCCGCATCCTCGTCTATGGGGGCGATGGCGGCTTTTGCCTCCACGCCCTTCGACTGAAGAAAGGTCATTACTTCCTTGCTCTGTATGTCCAGCTCCTTCGCCAACTCAAATATTTTCATTCTTCCCATGCTGCGCCCTCCTCTACTCCGCTGTTTCCAAGTGCCCGATCAGGTTCCTGGCGAACCCGTCGTCCGTTACTGCCAGGGATGCCCTCATCTCCTTTCCCATCGCGCGGCCCAGCTCCTCCTTGGTGGAGAAGGTATAAAAGGGGACGTGATAGTATGTGCACATATTCCGGAAGTCCTTCTTCGTATTCCCGGAAGCATCGTCTCCCACAATCACCAGCTTTGCCTTGCCGCTTTTCACGGCCTTTTCCGTCATGAACTCTCCGCTCACCACACGCCCGGCTCTGGCGGCCAGCCCCAGCAGGGAGAGAACCTTATTCTGTCTCAAACGCCTCAAACTCCTTTTCCAGGTTATCATAAATCTCGTTCGGAATACTCATTTTGAAAGAACGCTCCAGGCCTTTTCCCTTCCGCGCCAGTCTCAGGCACTCCCTGCTCCGGCACAGATATGCGCCTCTCCCGTTCTTCCTGCCCGTCAGATCCAGGGTGATGGCACTCTGCTCATCCTTCAGCACGCGCATCATTTCCTTCTTGGGCTTCATCTGTCCGCATCCGACGCATTGTCTCATTGGAATCTTCCTGTTCATAGAAATCCTTCCTATTCTTCCTCAGCCTCTGCGGCTGCTTCCTGCATATCCGCTTCGGATGTGTCCTCTCCGTCCCCGTCTGCTTCCTCTGCATATCCGTCCTGCGTTTCGTCTGCATTCTCCTCATCCGCATATCCGGCCTGTGCTGTGTCTGCGTCCGCGTATCCTGCTTCTGCGTCTGCAGGCTCATAGGGCTCATCCGCCGAAGGCTCCCCGTACCCGTCGTATTCCTCCTCGTCATAATCGTCGTCCAGATAATCCTCGTAGCGGAAGCCGGGCGCATTCTTGGCCTGGGTTTCGCTCTTGATGTCGATCTTGTATCCGGTCAGTCTGGCGGCCAGCCTGGCGTTCTGTCCCTCCTTACCGATGGCAAGGGAGAGCTGATAGTCAGGAACCACCACCTTGGCTGTTTTTTCCTCAGGATCGGCAAAAACGGCCACGATCTTGGCCGGGGAGAGCGCATTCTGGATCAGGTTTCCGGGGTTTTCATCCCAGTTCACGATGTCGATCTTCTCTCCTCTCAGCTCATCCACAATGGCGTTGACCCTTGCGCCGTTCATTCCCACGCAGGCGCCCACCGCGTCCACGTTGGGGTTGTTGCTCCAGACTGCCATTTTGGTGCGGCTTCCCGCCTCCCTGGCGATGCTCTTAATCTCCACGGTTCCGTCCTTGATCTCCGTCACCTCCGCCTCGAACAGGCGCTTCACCAGCTCCGGATGGGTACGGCTCACCAGAATACGGGGGCCCTTGGGTGTGTTCTTCACCTCCAGAATATAGACCTTGATCCTTTCGGTAGGTTTAAAGGACTCTCCGCACACCTGCTCGCTTTCATTTAACAGGGCGTCCGCCTTACCCAGGTTGATGCTGATATTGCGGCCCACGTAGCGCTGCACCACACCGGTGACCACATCCTTTTCCTTCTCAAAATACTGGTTGAAAATGACGCTGCGCTCCTCCTCCCGGATCTTCTGAAGGATTACGTTCTTGGCGTTCTGGGTGGCAATACGTCCGAATTCCTTGGATTTGATCTCCACATGGATGGTGTTTCCCACCACCGCCCGTTTTGAGATCTCCTGGGCATCCTCCAGCGCGATCTGCAGGCAGTCATCCTCCACATCCTCTTTCGTGGGTACGATCTCCTTCTCTGCATATACCACAAAATCGCAGGTCTTTCTGTCGATCTCCACCTTCACATTGTCCGCCTTGCCGAAGTGGTTCTTGCAGGCGGTGAGGAGGGAATTCTCAATGGCGTCAAAGAGGGTCTCCTTGCTGATCTCCTTCTCCTTCTCAAGAATGTCCAGCGCTTCCATTAATTCCTTATTCATTCCATTATCCTCCAGTTTTAAAAATCAAATGCCAGCCTGATCAGCGCGATGTCCGTTCTGGCAAATATTTTCTCTTCATCCTCGGTTTCTATCGTTATGGCGGCATCGTCAAACGCTTTCAGAATCCCCTCAAATTCCTTCTGCTTCTCTATAGGCTTATAAAGCCTGATCTCCACAGCCTTGCCAATGCTTTTTTCCAGATGCTTATCCTTCTTCAGCGCCCGTCCCAGGCCAGGGCTGCTCACCTCCAGGATGTAGGCGTCCTCGATGAAGTCCTCCTCGTCCAGCCGGTCCGACAGCGCGCGGCTCACCGTCTCGCAGTCCGTGATGTTCACGCCGCCTTCCTTGTCGATATAGGCGCGCAGATACCAGTCACTGCCCTCTTTGACGTACTCTACGTCGTAGATCTCCACCCCGTCCGCCTGGGCGATGGGCGCAAGCAGCTCCTCCGTCCGGGTCTCAATATTTTTCCCCTTTGACATGCACTCACCAGATCCTTTCCTTTTTGTCAAAAGTGCTTCCAAATTCTCTAACAGTTCAAACCGGTGCTGCTGAACTGTTACCAATAAATAAGAGTGAACCGCTTGGCTCACTCTCATTCCAGTAATCTTATCTAACACTTACCACTATAGCACTGGGGTGGAAGAAATGCAAGGCTTTTTGCAAAATTTCCCGGAGCGCAGTAACAGTTCGTTACTGTTCACAGCAGCCTCAAACGCCTGCCGTTTGAGGCGTAAGAATGTGATTCAGGAGTGAGCGGGCCTCTTTTGCGCAGCAAAAACTTTCAATAGGCCCGCGAAAGTTACTGTTTACGGGCCTGCCGTGAACAGTAACAACAGTTCGCAGCAGCAAAGTTATTCTTGCAGAATGCCAGACAGCATGCTAAAGTATAAATGAGCATGTTTTTCATAAGAATCCGGCGTTCCAGCCATCTCAAACTGCAGTCCCGCCCCTTTTCGGCGGACGGGCTGTATCTGTTTTCTTTTCGGAACTCCATGCTTCAAATCCAACTATTTATTCATCAGCAGGCAGGGGTGACGAAGGGATGAAGGGACTCTGCACGGCGGCTGCTTTTATTCCTCCTGGGGCTTTACAATGCCTTAAACGGAACGGACTATCAGAATACGGAGGCGGTGGAGCATGCGGTAACAGAATGTATTCAGGCGGGAATCCTGCGTGATTTCCTTCTGAGCCAGAGAGCGGAGGTAACGGCGATGTCGATTTTCGAGTACGATGAGGAAGAAGAAAAGAGGAAGCTTCGGGAGACAGAGTATGAATTCGGCCGGGAGGAAGGGAAAAAAGAGGGAATAGAGGAAGGGAAAAAAGAAGGAATAGAGGAGGGAAAAAAGTACGGGCTGAAAGAAGGAAAAAAAGAAACCCGGGAGGAATTTCGGCGGTTGCTGCAGGAGCTTCTGGCCCGGGGACGCGGAGAGGAATTTGCGCGGGCCGTGGCGGAGGAAACCTATCTGGAGCAGCTTTTGGAAGAATTCGGCCTGGGAAGCCGCCTGCCGGATTAAAAAGCGAACGAATTTGAACCCACTCCTTCATAATAAAGTGCCAAAAAAGCAAGTGTGTAAAATAAAGTGCGTAAATTACCATTAACAAAGGAAAACTTACGCACTTTATTTACACTCTCGTTCTGCCTGTAAAAGAGGCCTGTCCGGCCAGCCCATCTTTACCGACAGCCTTCTCACTGCTTCGATCCGGCATCTGCCGCCTCATTCATCACGCTGGCCACCGCTTCCTCCTCAAACTGTCTGGTATACAGGGAGTGGTAATAGCCTTTACGGCGGATCAGCTCATCATGGGTGCCCTGCTCCACGATCCGCCCGTCCCGCACCACCAGGATCAGGTCGGCATTTTGCACGGTGGACAGACGGTGGGCGATCACCAGGGAGGTTCGGCCCTTGATGATGGTGTCGATGGCCGCCTGGATCTTCTGCTCCGTGATGGTGTCCACGGAGGCCGTAGCCTCGTCCAGCACCAGGATCCTGGGATCCGCCAGGATGGCCCTGGCAAAGGAGATCAGCTGCTTCTCTCCCGTGGAGAGAAGATCTCCTCCCTCTCCCACATCGCTCTCCAGGCCGTTCTCCAGATGGGCCACCACCTCGTCCGCAGACACCAGCTTCAGGGCAGCCTGAATCTGTTCCTCCGTGGCCCCGGTGTTGCCGTACAGCAGGTTCTCCCGCACGGTCCCGGAGAAAAGATGAGGCGTCTGGAGTACGTAGCCGATGGCGCTGTGCAGCCACAGCTGGGAACGCTCCCTGGCGTCCCTGCCGTCTATCAGGATCCGGCCCGACGTAGGTTCAAAGAAACGGCAGACCAGGTTCACCAAAGTAGATTTTCCCGCTCCCGTCTCCCCTACAATGGCAATGTTGGAGCCGAAGGGAATTTTCAGGTTAAAGTGCTCCAGCACGTACTCCTCCCCGTCCGGATAGCGGAAGCTGACGTCGCAAAATTCAATATCTCCTCTGATCGGCTCCCAGTTTTCCCTCCTGGGCTGGAAGCTGTCCCCGTATTTTGCAATCACCTCAGGGGTATCCGCCACGTCCGGCTTCATTTCGATCAATCTGGAGTAACGTTCAATGTTCACCTGTGTGGTGATCAGGTTTGAAATGCAGTCGATCAGCCAGCGCACCGGCTCCATCATGCCCTGAGCATAGGACATGAACATGGAAAAGGTTCCCACCTCGTTTGCCGCAATATAGCCGCCCTGCCACAGCACAATGGCCAGGGCGCAGGAGGAGGCCAGATTCAGGGTGGCCGCAAACAGGCCGTGCAGATGTGCGCCGTGCACCGCCTTCCTCACCATGTTTCCCGTCTCCTCCCGGAAATGGTCTGTGATCTTGTCCTCGATCACCAGGCTCTTTACGGTCTTGGCTCCGGTGATTCCCTCATTAAAATTCCCTGTGATCCGGGAATTGATCTCCCGCATTTCCCGGTTCACCCGGATCAGCCGGGACTGGAACAGGGAGAACAATATGGAGATCAGCGGGATGATCAGCACCACCAGCACCGCCAGCCTGGCGTTTACCAGAAACATCACCAGGATGGAGCCTGCCAGATAGGACATGTGCCAGACCCCGTCCATCAGCGTCCAGGACACCAGAGAGCCGATGCGGGAGGTATCGCTCATGATACGGGCGTGGATATACCCCACGCTGTTTTGATTATAATAGGAAAAAGAAAGGGTCTGCAGATGGGCAAAGGCCGTATTCCTCAGATCACGGTTGATGCTCACCTCCACCCGCATGGCATAGGCACAGGCCACATAGTTCACTGCTCCCGCGAAAAAAATACACAAAACATAGGCGCACACGAACACAGCCAGGGTATCCAGCGTATTTTTCCCCACAAAATAGTTCAGGGAGTAGCGCTGAAACAGAGGGATCAGGATGTCCACCAGGCTTCCTCCCAGGCCGCATAGAATCATGGCGGTAAGGATAACACGGTATTTTTTCAAAAAGGGAAGGAGCTTGCCGATGCCGAAAAAGGGCAGGGATTTTCGTTCTTCCCGCTGTTCATTCTGACTCATGGAGTATCCCCTCCCTTCCTGCCGTCAGGTGAACCTGCCTGTTCACTTTTCACGCCGCCGGACTGGATCTCATAGATTTTCTGATAGATCCCGCCCGCATTCTTCAGGGTCTGGTGCGTTCCCTGCTCCACAATACGTCCATGATCCAGAACCAGGATCTGATCCGCCTTGCTCAGAGTGGTGATACGGTGGGAAATCAGGATCACGCTGGCCTTTCCGAAGCGCTGCTCCAGAGCCGTGCGGATCTTCTCGTCCGTCTCCGTATCCACCGCCGACAGGGAATCGTCAAAAATCATAATGGGGGTATTGCCGGTGAGCGTCCTTGCAATGGCCGCTCTCTGCTTCTGCCCGCCGGAGAGGGTCACTCCCCGCTCTCCCACGAAGGTATCGTACCCCTTTGCAAAGGTTCCCACCGCATCGTCCAGACAGGCGGCCCCCGCCGCCTCCCGCACCTGTCTTAAGGTGATATTGTCATGGGCGATTCCGATGTTCTCTGCCAGAGTCCTGGAAAACAGATAGGGCTCCTGGAGCACCATCCCGATGTTCCTGCGCAGATGCTCCCCCTTCATATCCGCAATATCCACGCCGCCGATGGTGATTTTCCCCCATTCTGCAGGCAGATCGTACATCCGGTCCAGCAGGAGCATCATGGTGGATTTGCCGCTTCCCGTACCGCCAAGAATTCCCAGAGTGCTTCCTCCCTTCATGGTAAAGGAAATGTCGTGGAGCATGGCGGGGCAGTTCTCATAGGCAAAGGTCACATGGTCGAACACAATATCCCCGTCCAGAGACGGCGTAAGGGCATTTGGCTTATCCTTCTCCGTCTCCGACTCACAGATATAGCGGATACGGTCGATGGACACACCCGCCTTGCTCATCTCGGAAATCATCCTTCCCAGCTGGCGGATGGGCCATACCAGAAGAGAGTTGTAGGAAATGAAGGCAATGTACTCCCCCGCGCTCATGGAGCCGCTGATGCAGAAGTAAGCGCCGAACACCACCACCAGCATCACTTCCAGACCGGACAGAATATCCGACATGCTCCAGAAACGGCTCATCACTCTGGCAAGGCGCACCCAGAGAGAGGTATAGACTTCGTTGTGCGCCACAAAACGGTCCAGCTCATACCGTTCCCTTCCGAAGGCGCGCACCACGCGCACCCCCGTGAGGTTCTCCTGGGCCATGGCCGACAGCTTTCCCTCGTTCTCGTCGCACTCCATGAAGCCCTCCCAGATCTTACGGTGGAAGGACAGGGAGTAGAGGACGATAAAGGGAATGGGAATCAGCGCAATCAGGGTAAGCCGCACGTGCATGGACAGCATAAAGGCCATGGAAAGCCCAAGAAGGATCAGGATACGGAAAATATTGGTCAGCTGCTCCGACACAAAATTCTTCACCATATCTACATCCGAGGTACAGCGCTGAATGATATCCCCCGTCCTGTTTTTCATATGCCAGGAGTAGGGGAGGTGTTCAATATGGGAAAAAAGGGTATCCCGCATGTTCTTCACCAGCGTCTCCGCCGCCTTCGTATTGCTCACGCGGAAGCTGTACTGGGCAAGCACCTTTACCAGGGCCACCGCCACCACGGCCAGAGCCATGATCCACAGGTTCTTCCCCAGGTAGGCGAAGCCGCCCGCCGCCTCCACCAGCTCCATCACAAAATCCGGGAACCGGGCCGGATTTCCGCCGATAGCATTGTCCACCGCCGCCCGGATGATCTGGGGCGTAACCATGTCCGCCAGCGCCGTCACCACAGCGGACAGGATACTGATGAGGAACAGGATACGGCAGCCCTTCAGAAACCGCCAGATCAGGGCAGCCTTCTTCCGGGCGTCATTATTCTTTTTCACAGTCTGAGTATTCATGGAGAATATACCTCTTACAGGCTGATCCACCCAAAAGTATTGGCAATGGAGCTTACCAGAATCAGGAAGATCAGAATGGGAGCCACATATTTAATCAGCACCACATACAGCTTCTCTGCCTTAAAGGAGCCGGACCGCTTCACCTCATCCACTATAGTGGAAGGGCCTGCCACAAAGCCCACAAAGATACAGGTGAGCAGGGCAACAATGGGCATGAGCACACTATTGCTGATAAAGTCAAACAGATCCAGGATGGACAGCCCCAGCGGAGCAATCCAGGACAGCACGCCGAAGCCCAGCGAGGAGGGCACCGCCATCAGGATAGAAAAAGCCAGCACCACCACACAGGCGGGAATCCGTTTCATATGGAACTTCTCTCTGATGATCGCCACCACCGTCTCCATCAGGGAAATAGACGAGGTAAGTGCCGCAAAGAACACCAGAAGGAAGAAAACGAAGCCCAGCAGGCCTCCTGCCGGCATGCTTTCAAACACCTTGGGCAGCGTGATAAACATCAGGCTGGGGCCGGATGAAAGAACACTTTCATCTCCGCCGGAAAAGATGAATACAGAAGGCACAATGATCATTCCGGCAATGAAAGCAATCCCTGTGTCAAACAGCTCAATGCTTCTCACAGAGGATTCAATATCCTCCGTCCTGGGCATGTAGGAGCCATAGGTAATCATAATCCCCATGGCCAGCGACATGGAATAGAAGAGCTGGCCCATGGCGGCAAGCACGCAGTTCACCGACAGCCTGGACAGATCCGGCTTGAAGTAGTACACAAGCCCCTCTCCCGCTCCCGGCCTGGTGGCCACATAAACGGCAATGCCAATGGAGAGGAGTACCAGAACCGGCATCATCACCCTGCTGGCCTTCTCAATCCCCTTTTCCACGCCCAGCATTACGATAACCGCTGTGACCGCAATGAACAGAAGCAGCCAGAACAGAGGCTCTCCCGTTTTGCCGATAAACGCTCCAAAGAAGGCATCACCTGCTGCTGCATCGCCGCCTCCGGTCAGATACACCGACAGATATTTCACTACCCACCCGCCGATCACGCAGTAATAAGGAAAAATAATGATCGGGACGATACTGGCCAGAATCCCCAGGAAGGAAAACCTCTTGTTCAAAGAGGAATACGCATACAGCGTGCTCTTGCCTGTCCTGCGGCCGATGGCGATCTCTGTGAGCATCAGTGCAAAGCCGAAGGTGACTGCCAGAATCAGGTAGACCAGGAGAAAGGTTCCTCCCCCGTATTTTGCCGCAAGATATGGAAAACGCCAGATGTTGCCCAGCCCCACAGCCGAGCCTGCAGCCGCAAGAATAAAACCGACGCGGCCGGAAAATGTACTTTTTTTATTCATCGCAAAATCTCCCCCTGGAATAAAGTATGTAACGATTATCTTAGCACAAAATACGGGGAAGTGGAAGCCCTCTTTTACACATGAAAAAATCCTTAAAATCACAACGTCATGATTTTAAGGATATTCAGGGTTGGGCTGTTCATAAAAACAGTCAACAGCTCGTAGGGGAATCGAACCCCTGTTTCCGCCGTGAGAGGGCGGCGTCTTAACCGCT
>CAUWLJ010000081.1:0-16273 GCA_963559585.1 uncultured Eisenbergiella sp.
CAAGGTGAAGATGATGCTTCACCGGACGCGCAGAAAACTGTTGTCATTTCTGGAAAAGGAGGATATTCTATAATGAAAAGCGACTACATTTTAGATGCTCTGGAGGAGCTGGATGAGGAAATGATCCGGGATGCCAGAAACGGCGGGCGTCTCATTCCTTTTCTCAGGAAAAGAAGGTGGGCCGCGGCAGCCGCCATACTGTGCCTGAGCCTTTCCGTCCTCCCTCTCTCTGCATCCCTTCCCGGCCTTCATCAGCTCCTCTACCGGATTTCGCCTGCAGCCGCCCAGTTTTTCCAGCCTGTGCACATGGCCTGTGAAGATAACGGGATCCGCATGGAGGTGCTGGCCGCATATGTTCACGGGGATACGGCTCAGATTTATCTGACCCTGCAGGATCTGGAGGGGAAACGGATCGACGAGACCACAGATCTGTCTGACAGCTTCAATATTTATTCCCCTTATCCCTGTTCGGGGAGCTGCCAGATGGCCGGCTATGATCCCGCCGCCCGCACTGCCGCCTTTCTAGTCACGCTTCAGCAGTGGGAAGGACAAAAAATATCGGACGGAAAAATAACTTTTTCTGTGCAGGAATTCATAAGCGGAAAGCAATCCTACAGCGGCCCCATTCCCGGCGTCAACCTCTCCTGCGCCCAGGAGGCTCCGCTTACCCAAAGCGTTACGCCCCGGGGAATGAGCTTTTCCGAGGGGTATGAGGCGGCCGGTCTGACGCATACTGCCCTTGACTGCAAAGGGAGCATGGCATCTCCCCTGCCGGGTGTTGTCCTCACCGGGATGGGATACGTGGAGGACGCGCTCCATATCCAAATATACTATGACAACATTCTGGAGACGGACAGCCACGGATGGGTGGAGCTTAGGGATAAAGAGACGGGAAAGGCTGTCTCCTGTACGGCAAGCCTTGCCTTCTGGGATCAGGAGCAACGGGGAAGCTATCAGGATTATATTTTTCCGGACATCAAAAAGGATACTCTCAAAAGCTATGAGCTTTACGGGGAGTTCTCCTCCTCCGGCCAGCATATAGAAGGAAACTGGCGGGTTACCTTCCCTCTGGAAAATGTGGCAGAAAGCTGCACAGTAACGCAGACGGAAAATGAATCAAAATAACACGGATGGAAAACGTTTCCCGTTTCTCCATGAAGGGCTGAGCAGAATACACTTAGGCAGGAGGCAGAAATGAAAAGGATTTTGGAATACATGGTATCTGACCGGGAGGAGGGCTGGACGGTGAAGCGTTTTCTGAAGGCCAGAGGCTTCTCCAGTCAGAACCTGGTTCAGTTGAAAAAAGACCCTGGGGCCATTCTGGTAAACGGCCAGCCCGCCTATGTGATCCATCCTGTCCACAGCGGGGACAGCCTGCGTATTCTGATCCTGGAGGAACGCTCCTCCGATAAAATACCGGCCGTTCCTCTCCCTCTGTCCGTGGTATATGAGGACGAGGATCTGATGGTCATAGACAAGCCTGCCGGTATGCCCATCCACCCTTCCATGAACAACTATGATAATTCCCTGGCCAACACCCTGGCCTGGTACTTTGAGCAGAAGGGCGAAGCCTTCGTTTTCCGCTGTATCAACCGCCTTGACCGGGACACCACGGGCCTGACCTTAATCGCCAAACATATGGTGAGCGCCGGGATCCTGTCGGGCATGGCCATGCGCCGTGAAATCGGCAGGGAGTATCTGGCCATCGCGGAGGGAACCGGCCTGCCCGCCCAGGGCTGCATCGACACGCCTCTTGGCAGGAAACCCGGCTCAGCCATTGAGCGCATGGTGGATCCTGAGCACGGCGAGCGGGCTGTTACCCATTACCGTGTGCTGGAGGAACGAAACGGGTGCACCCTTCTCTCCCTCCGTCTGGAGACAGGGCGCACCCATCAGATCCGTGTGCATATGAAATCTATCGGCCATCCTTTGATCGGAGACTTTCTCTACAACCCCGGCTCAGGACGGATGAAAAGGCAGGCCCTCCATTCCGGCAGGCTTTCCTTCTCCCATCCTGTCACCGGGGAGCCGCTCACCTTCACTTCCCCCATGCCTGCAGACATGCGCAGGGCATGGGAGGGGTAAGCTGCATTCCGGCCGTCTCAGCTATTCTTCGCAGCCGCACACAGGCCCGTCTGCAAAGGGCGGAAAGGGTCTGGGAAGAGGCTCCGGCCTGAGCCTTGGCTCCGTGCGGCTGCCCTCACAGGGGCAGCTGTTCTCCCTTGTCTGGCCGCAGGGGCGGCCTTCCTCTTTTCTTCTTTCGCAGTCTCTCTCTCCATCCTCGCGGCAGCCGCTCTGCCGCTGGCAGCTTCTCTCCCTCTGACAGTCTCTCTCACACTGGCAGTCTCTCTCTCGTCCGCTGCGCCCATCCTGACAGCCGTCATTCCGGCTTTCCCGCCTGCCGGAGCAGCCACAGCCCATATTTCTTCCGTTGTTTCCACAGCCATTATTTCCACAGCCGCAGCCCTGGCTTCCTACGCCGCCGTTCCGGTTACCACAGCCGCAGCTCTGGCCGTTATTTCCCGAGCAGCAGCACAACAGTATCAGTAAAAATAAACAATTCATAGTTTCCCATCTCCTGGTCTTTACTCTACTATATGGGAAACCGGAAAAAAATGTGACTGTTTCTCTATAGAACCATTTATCCGGAAGACAGGAGCTGGTTTTTCACATAGGCAAAGGTCTCCTTCTCCCCTTTTTCCGCCAGCATGGTCAGGAGGGTCAGAAGAAGCGCCCTGGTATTCCGGTGCATAATGGGTGCCTCCTTCGCAGACTGAAAATACTGCAGGGGATCTGCGTCCGTGTATTTTTCCTTCCGGTATACCTTGGAGGCCGCGATGCGGTCCATCAGCATTTCAGCCACGTACCGCACGGGCATTTCCACCGGGGCGATCCCGCCCGGAAGATCTCTGGTGCTGTAATCGATCCAGTATTCGTAATGATGCCGGTTGCGCCCCTTATGGTGGAGCCAGGCGGAGGAATACCCCTTCTCCTCCCGTTCCGCGTTGTTGGGGCTCCTGTTTCCCTGGAAATACCTGGCTCCCACCAGAAACTCGGAGGGTTCATATTTTGACAGGTCATGGGTGAGCCCCTGGCGGTACAGGCCCACCGCAAAGCAGCCCTTCATCACCAGATACTTATGATAGGTAATGGTTTTAAAATGTTTCCAGCCTCCAGCCAGCAGACGGAAGCCCCGGTTGGGCGTTCCCGCAGGGCCGGATGTATCGGTGCGGGGCCGCCGCCTCTTCTGTAAAGCCTGCTCTTCCCTGCTGTTTTCCATTCTGATCACTGTCCTTTTCCCGCTTTCTTAGATGATTCTTCTCCCTTTGTGAAAAGGGACGGCCCATTCTGCAGCTTTCCGGCTGAATCCTCCCGGCCGGCCGAATCCGCCCTATCCGTTCTTCCGTCCGGCTCCGCTCTCCTGACCAGCTCCGTTTTCTTCCCCGCCGGAGAGACCGCGGGACTTTTCACCGGAACGCTCTGGAGGATCCTGATGGAACGGCCTGCCGCCTCGATCTTCCGCCGGCCTTCGGATTCCCCGGCATGATCCGAAGCAGCTCTCTCGGAAGTGTCCGAAACAGCTCTCTCAGGATTGCCCGAAATGGCTTTCTCAGAAGCGGCTGAAACGGCTCTCTCAGAAGCGGCCGAAGCGGAATCCTCCGCACAGTCCGGGCCGGACTGCGCCGTATCGCATACCACTCTCCATTCCAGTCCCTCCGGCAGGCCGGGCAGAGCGAACGCATGCTTCTCCCAGTGCATGTTGTAGGCTATATAAAAAAAGCTGTCCGCTTTTTCCTCCCGTCCCGCATACCTGCCGCAATACATCACTCCGGCTGTCCGGCTCAGCCGGTCAATATCCAGCCTCCAGGCCTCCTCCCCGTGATAGGACAGATCGGGATAACCCAGGGACAGGAAATCCGCCATCCTCATCTCCTCCTCCATGTGCAGGATGGGATGATTCTTTCTCAGCGCGATCAGCTCCTTCACAAAACGAAAGAAGTCCTGATTGTTTTTCAGAAGCCCCCAGTTCAGCCAGCTGACCGGGTTATCCTGACAGTAAGGGTTGTTGTTGCCTCCCCGGCTGAAGCCGAATTCATCTCCACTGACGATCATGGGAGTCCCCTGGGCCGTGAGAAGAAGCGTCATGGCGTTTCTCATCTGCTGTCTGCGCAGCTCCAGGATCCCCCGCTTCCTCGTCTTTCCCTCACAGCCGCAGTTCCAGCTCACATTATAGCTCTCCCCGTCCCGGTTTTCCTCTCCGTTTTCCTCGTTGTGCTTTCTGTCGTAGGAGACCAGATCCGCCAGGGTGAATCCGCAATAATTGGTCATATAATTTATGATGCCGGTCTGCCTGGGATTCCTTTTCAGGCAGGCAAGGGCATTGCCCAGCGCATCCTCATCGCTCTTGAGAAAATGGCGCATGGCATACAGGAAACCGTCATGGTAGAGCGCCAGATTCCGAAAAGCGGGCGTCTCCCCTCCGGGATAGATCTGTCCGCATGGGACATCCTGGCAGAAAAGCTTGGTGTGGGCAAGTATAGGCTCCGTGCCCAGAAGCGCCATGGGGATCCCCACCCCCATCAGATGAAACCCGTCCACATGGTACTGAACCACCCAGTGGCGCAGCACCTCCAGAATATGGGTCTGCTTCACCTCTGCCGGGAAATAAAACTGCATGATCACTTCGATCCCGGCACGGTGCAGAGCCTTCACCATGTCCTTAAATTCCCGATCCGGCCGCTCCGACGCGCTGTAGGAGCGCTTGGGGGCAAAATAGAACCCTTCCTTGTAGCCCCAGTAATTGATCCGAAGCTCCTGATCCTGTACCGGCTTCTCCATCAGGCGCATACGGGCCTCCTCCATGGAAGCGGCTCCCGCCGCCGGTTCCTTTGGTCTCTCCAGCTCCAGAAATTCGTAGGATGGCATCAGCTCCACCGCCGTGACCCCCAGCTCCTTCAGGTAAGGAAGCTTCTCCGCAACCCCGGCAAAGCAGCCCTTTGCCTCCACGCCGGAGCCTGCGTGCCTGGTAAAGCCCCTTGTATGAATCAGGTAAAGGATGCTTTCCGAAAGCGGCGTCATCAGCGGCTGATCTCCCTCCCAGTCATATTCCTCCCGGATCAGCCCGCACCTGACCCTGGGGCTGATCTGCTTTCCCCAGCGTTCATTTCCATGGATCAGACGGGCGCAGGGATCAGCCAGCTCCTTCTCACCGGCATAAAAGTTATATTCAAAATCCGCCTCCCGAAGCCCTTCCACCTGCATGCACCAGACGCTTCCCACCTTCTCCCCTTTTTCAAAGGAAATGCGGATGGGCCCCCTGTGATCCCTCCGATAGATCAGCACACCGCACTCTGCGGCAGAGTATAAATCTGACTCAGGACGCCGTTTTGCCGCGGAGTATAAGTCCACAGCGAAATTGATCCTGCCGTTCCAGAGGACTGATGCCCCTAAAGGGTAGGGAACTCCCGGAAAAGTGTTCAGATCCTGTTTTGCTTTCATTCTTCCTCTCATTCTGCCGCGAAGGCGGCTCTGGCTTTCGTTGGAGCTGCGACTGAATCACGTTCTCACGCCTCAAACGGCAGGCGTTTGAGACTTCTGTGAACAGTAACCCACAGACTCTATATAAGGCAAGTATAGCACAGATAGGTATTGCACGCCAGATGAAGTTCAGGTAGAATAAAGGCGTAATATGCCTGAAACGGAGGAGGAGGGTTGAAAATAAGCCTGATGGCTTATTTTCAATCAGCAGTTTTGTGCCGGAGCGTCACAAAGCTGTTTGGATCGCAGGCGAAGCTGAAACGCTCCGGCATGGAGGTAAAAATCATGAGCGATGATATCAAACGGCCTTCCGGGGAACCGGAAGAAGAAATGAGCGTAGAGCTGGAGCTGGAGGACGGCACCGTAGTTAACTGTGCTGTCATTACCATCCTGGAGGTAGACGGAAACAATTACATCGTCCTGCTGCCTCTGGACGAGGACGGTAAGAACGACGACGGCGAGGTATGGTTCTATGGATATTCGGAGAATCCGGACGATCCCAACGAGGAGCCCCAGCTTCACTACATCGACGATGATGCGGAGTACGAAAGCGTTGCGGACGCTTTTGACGAGTATCTGGACAGCTGCGAGTTCGACGAGCTGGTAGACGCCGATGAGGATGTGTAGCAGCCTGTTTACGGTGATACGCCAAGGTCTGAGAGGAACCGGGAGAGAAATCCCGGTTCTTTCTGCGCACCCCCATGTGCGCACTTGCGTGCGCCCCCGGCGGCGCAGGCGTCCCCTTCCAGAGAACCGTCCACCCAGGTCATGGTAAGCCGCTTCTTTGCCCTGGTCATGGCCACATAGAGCATCCTGCGCTCCTCCTCCACCTGGGCTCCCTTCATGCTTTTCCTGTGGGGGATGATCCCCTCGTTGCAGTCCGGGATAAACACGCTGTCGTATTCCAGCCCCTTGGAGGCGTGCATGGTAAGAAGGCTCACTCCGTCCCCCTCCTCCCCTCTGGCTGAGGCTTTTGCCAGGGCGTCCTCATAGAGCAGGATGTGCTCTCTAAGCTGCTCCAGTCCGGAAAACTCCCTCACCTGCTTCTGAAACCATTCCGCTTCCTCCAGAAGCTCCCCTGCCTCCTTCCCCGCTTCCCTGGCCGTCTTTTTCAGGTATTCGTCATACTCCATACCCTTGCGGATATAGTTCACCGCCGCAAACAGATCCATCCGCCGGATCCGGGCCGTATCCATCTGAAAACGGCGCAGAATGGACTGCATATAAGGCCTGTCCTTATAAAAAGCACACAAAGCCCCAAAATCCACCCGCCCTTCTCCCAGCGCCTCCCTGGACAGATAGCGCAGAGGCCTGTTCATGATCCGGCAGAAATCTCCCCGTCCTCCTTCCCAGGCAAAGGCCAGATAGGCCAGCAGATCCTGGGCGGTTTTCGTCCGGTAGGGACTTTTCACCTTTTCCTTCATAGTAAAAGGAATCCCCTGCTCTGAAAGCGTCTCCGCAAGGTACAGCGCATCCCGCCCGGTGCGGAAGATCGCCGCGCACTTTTCTCCCGCCGCAAGCGAAGCGGTAAGGGCCCGGGCAATGGCCTCATTCTGCTCCTTCCTCCCGGGATAGCCCTGAAAATGTACCTCCTCCCCGTCCGCTCCCGCCGCCTCCGCCTTCTTGGGATAGCGGTTCCGGTTCACCCGGATCAGCTTTCCCGCGCTGGCTGTGATCTGGGGTGTACTGCGGTAATTGGTATCCAGCTCTGCAATCCGCGCCTTGGGATAATCCTTTCCAAAGCCCAGCATGATCTCCGGCCTGGCGCCCCGGAAAGCATAGATGGACTGATCGTCGTCCCCCACCGCAAACAGGTTGTTCTCGGGAAGAGCCAGCATACGCAGCACCTCATACTGCATGGTGTTGATGTCCTGAAATTCATCCACCAGAATGTAGCGGAACTTCCTCTGCCAGGCCGCAAGTATGGATGGATACGCTTCAAACAGCCTGCGGCAGTCCAGCACCATGTCGTCGAAATCCAGCTTCCTGCGGTATCCGGCCTCCCTCTGATAGGCCTGGAAAATCTGCTGAAAGCTGTCCTTGTTCAAAAAGGCGTCCGTCCCGTCCAGAATACCCCCTTCTTCCTCCAGAAGCCGGGGACGGCAGCCCTCATTTTTGTACAGGCTGAATCTGGCCAGAAGCTCCTCTATGGTCTCCTCCTCCCCATGAACCGGACAGCCGGGACGCAGAAGGACGGTTTTTAACAGTTCTCTTTTCTCTGATTCGGATAAAATATTACCGGAATGGTAATGATAGGCTTGCTTTAAAATATGAAAATAGATGGAATGAAAGGTGCCGAAATTCACCGGATACTGCTTTCCCTGCACCAGACGCAGGAAGCGTTCCTTCATCTCGCCCGCGGCGGCTCTGGTGAAGGTGATGACCAAAATGGAGGCGGGATCTACGCCTCCCTCCTCGATGAGCCAGCGGATCCGCCGGGTGATCACAAAGGTTTTGCCTGAGCCCGGCCCCGCAAGCAGGAGCATGGGGCCGTCCAGGTGGCGGATCGCCTGAAGCTGGGCAGGACTGCACTCCTGCCCGGCGCGGCGTATTTTCTGATCCTCAGGCATTCTGAAGGAGCTCTATGCCCTTTCTGATCCTGGCAAGAGACTCTTCCTTTCCCAGGATTTCCATGATTTCGGTGGCTCCGGCGGGGGTCATCTGCCTGCCGGAAACCGCGGTGCGCACAGGCCACATCACATAGCCGTTCTTGCAGCCCTTCTTCTCCACATAGGCGGACAGGGCTGCGTACAGGCCGTCGTTGCTGTAATCCTCCTGCTCCTCCAGGATGGGGAGCAGCTCTGTCAGCACCTCCAGAGAGCTCTCCGCCGTTGTTTTCATCTTCTTATGGGTATACATGGCCGCATCATACTCCGGCAGCGTCTCGAAAAAGTCCACCAGCCCAGGAATATCAGGGAACACCTCGATACGGGTCTTTACCATGGCGGCAATCTTTACCAGGTCAAAAGGCTTTGTGAGCACAGATTTCAGATAGGGCTCCGCCTTCTCGTAAAAGGCATCGAAATCCATGGCCTTGATGTACTCGCCGTTCATCCATTTCAGCTTGGTGTAATCGAACACAGCAGGAGATTTGGACATGTGGCGGTAGTCGAATTCACGGATCAGCTCCTCCATGGACATAATCTCCTGATTGTTCTCAGGGCTCCATCCCAGAAGGGCCACGAAGTTCACGATGGCGTCGGTGAGGAAGCCCTGCTCCAGCAGATCCTCATAGGAGGAATGGCCGCATCTCTTGGACAGCTTGTGGTGCTCCTCATCCGTGATCAGCGGGCAGTGTACATAAACGGGCACCTCCCAGCCAAAGGCCTCATAAAGCCGGTTGTACTTGGGGGAGGAGGACAAGTACTCATTGCCGCGCACCACATGGGTAATGCCCATCAGATGGTCGTCCACCACGTTGGCAAAATTGTAGGTGGGATAGCCGTCGGACTTGATCAGGATCATATCGTCCAGCTCCCCGTTATCCACGGTAATATCCCCGTAGATCTCGTCGTGGAAGGTAGTGGTTCCCTCCATGGGATTGTTCTGGCGGATCACGTAGGGAACGCCGGAAGCAAGCTTCTCCTCCACTTCCTCTTTGGACAGATGCAGGCAGTGCTTGTCGTAAACATTGATCTCCTTGCCTGCCACGGTGCGGGTCAGGGCTGCCAGCCGCTCCTTATCGCAGAAGCAGTAATAGGCCTCTCCCTTCTCGATCAGCTTTTTGGCATATTCCAGATAGATCCCCTTGGCCTGGCGCTCGCTCTGCACATAGGGGCCGACGCCTCCGTCCTTGTCCGGGCCCTCGTCATGTATCAGCCCGGTCTTCTGAAGCGTCCGGTAGATGATCTCCACCGCGCCTTCCACATATCTTTCCTGATCCGTATCCTCGATGCGCAGGATAAAATCCCCGCCCTCATGCTTGGCGATCAGATAGGCATACAATGCTGTACGCAGGTTTCCCACATGCATCCGCCCTGTGGGGCTGGGTGCAAAACGTGTTCTGATTTTCATACTAGTCTCCATTCCGGAGCGTAAGCGACGGGGCGGTAAGAAACAGCGAATGCGGTTTCTTATCTGCCATCAGGGCTGTTTGTGACGCTCCGGCACAAACAGCCGTGTAAAAAATAAGCCATCAGGCTTATTTTTTGCACTAATCTCCATTCCGCCGCGTCAGCGGCTTTGTGTGAACAATAACGTTACTGTTCACTGGCAAACCAGTAAACAGTAACACAATAACCCTATTTTTACACAAAATGGCGATAAGTGCAAGAGCATTGCGCTGATTACATGGCTGTGTTAAGATAAAAGAAAGGAGTTTTCCCATGAAAAAGCATCTTCAAACTGCCTTTTCCAACAGGCAGTACATGTTGTCGAGAGACTTTGAGGTCTATTACTATCAGGATACCAGCCTGAAAAAGGTGGCTCTGCACACCCACGATTACTACGAATTCTATTTTTTCCTGGAAGGGGACATCAGCATCCAGGTGGGGGAAAAGGTGTATGCGGTGGAGAGCGGGGATTTCATGCTGATCCCGCCCCATTATCCCCATCGCCCCATCATCCGCTCCACAGCCGTTCCCTACCGCCGGTTCGTTTTCTGGATCAGCCGCCAGTTCTGCGAGAATTTAAGGGCGCAGTCGGAGGCCTACGGGTATCTGACGGATCACGTCCAGCAGACCAAAACCTTCCTGTTCCACAACAGCCCGGCGGAGTTTAATACGCTCCAGTATAAGCTTCTGGAGCTGATCGAGGAAATGAAGGCGGAGCGTTTTGGAAAGGAAGAAAGGATCTTACTGTGCGTGGATGACCTGCTGCTGCATCTGAACAGGGTGATCTATGAGCGCACCAGCCAGACGCCCTGCTGTGAGGAGGACAGCCTGTACCACCGGATCCTGACCTATGTGAACGAGCATATTGAGGAGGAGCTGAGCCTGGACCGGCTCTCAGAGACCTTTTATGTGAGCAAATATCATATCGCCCATGTGTTTAAGAACAGCTTCGGCATGTCTGTGCACCAGTATATCACCAAAAAAAGGCTTGCCCTGTGCCGGGAAGCCATTCTTGGCAGGCTCAGCATCACGCAGGCCTGCCAGGATTTTGGCTTTGGGGACTATTCCAGCTTTTACCGGGCCTTTAAGAAGGAATTCGGCGTATCTCCAAAGGAATTCAGGGAGCTGCATACCAATCCCCGCTCGGGAACGTAGAGGCCGGAAATATTTTTCAAACGGCCCCTGCAATTCCCGTTTTCTTACACGTACTTTTCCAACGTGCGGCGGACCGCCCCGGTTCCGGCCGTCATTTCCGTCAGATACCCGGTCACCCGCTCTGCCAGGCCCGTCTCATACAGATCCACTCCAAAAATATCCTTTCGCTGCAGGAGGGAACGGAGACTGCTCTGCGCTTCTTCCGAAGCTGCTTCATCCTCTGCCTGTACAGCACTGCCGCCAAGCTTAAGGCCGGCCACGCAGGGGCAGACCTCGTCCAGAAGGGGATCCGGGCTGAGTTCAAAGGCTTCTCCCTTATCATCCACTCCCATCAGGTATCTCACCCACCCTGCAAACACCAGAGGGATCATGTGCAGCTCGTCCACTTTAAGCTGTTCATCCGCCGCATAGGCCTTGATGGTCTCGCCGAAACGGATGGCCAGCTTCTGGGAGGTGTCCGTGGCAATTCTCTGGGGCGTGTCCGGCATGAAGGGATTGGGTACGCGCACCTTCAGCACGGTGTCGATGAATTCCCTGGGGTCCAGAATGCCGGGATTCACCACCACAGGCAGCCCCTCCTGGTATCCGATCCGCTCCACCAGACGCACCAGCTGTTCGTCCTTCATTTCATCGGAAATCTTCCGATAGCCCAGGAGGCATCCGAATACCGCCAGCGCCGTGTGCAGGGGATTCAGACAGGTGCATACCTTCATTTTCTCCACCTTATCCACCGTCTCCCGGCCGGCAAACATCAGACCCCCCTTCTCCAGGTCAGGCCGCCCGTTGGGAAAATCATCCTCAATCACCAGATACTCCGTCTCTTCCGCATTCACGAAGGGCGCCACGTAGGTGTTTTTGGAGGTGACAACCGGCTCCAGTCCCTCCACGCCGTCCGCCTGCAGAATGGCCTCCACCGAGGCGTCCGGCCTGGGCGTAATCTTGTCGATCATGCTCCAGGTAAAGGAGACCTGCGCAGAATCCACGTACCGGACAAAGCCCTCCTCCGCCTTTCCATTCTCCGCCCATGCTCTGGCGAAGGCGGAAACGGCCGCATACAGCTTGTCTCCATTGTGGGAGCAGTTGTCCGTACTCACCATGGCGACGGGCTTTGCGCCCGCCTGATATCTGACGTACAGAAGCGAGGCCACCTTGCCCATGTAGCTCACCGGCTTTTCCGGCCCCTGCTCAAAATCCAGGACCACATCCGGCGCAGTCTCCCCTTTGCCGTTCACCAGGCTGTAGCCCTTCTCCGTGATGGTGAAGGTTGCCATCTGAAGGGAAGCCGCCCGAAAAATCTCCTTCAGCCTCTCATATGCCGCCTCATTGGCGGAATCCAGAGGCAGGGCCTCCGCCACACTGGCCGTCACCGTCTTGTCAATGCTGCCGTCCGATTTCAGCGTGGCCACGATTCCCAGGTTGTCATGGGGCACATACATCTTCTCGATGATCTCATAGTCAAAACCTTCTGCCACCACAAGGCCCCGGTCCAGCACGCCTTCATTCAGCAGACGCTGCACCACGCCCGCGTGGAATGCCCGGAACAGGTTGCCCGCCCCGAAATGGATCCAGAAAGGATTCTTCTTCGTCTTTTCGATCATTTCCTGCACATCGAAGGAGGGAAGCTGATACCCCTTCTCCTCCCACTCTTTTCTGTTCTCAATTCCCTGTAAGGATACTTTCATCTCTACCTCCCTGCCGGAGCGTGTCAGCTCCGGGTAACAGACTTGTCAATGGCCTCCCACAGGCCGTTCAGATAAGCGGCTCCCAGCGCCCTGTCGTACAGGCCGTAGCCGGGCATGGCAACCTCATCCCAGATCATACGTCCGTGATCGGGACGGATGGGGCCGGTGAAGCCTATATCGTACAGAGCCTTCATGATCTCATACATATCAAAACTTCCGTCGCTGGACAGGTGGGCCGCCTCCTCAAAATTGGTGGGAGTGATGAATTTCAGATTGCGCACATGGGCAAAATGAATCCTTCCCTTGAGAGAGCGGATCATATCCGGCAGATCGTTTTCCAGGTTGGTTCCATAGGAGCCGGAGCAGAAGGTCACACCGTTGTGCGGATTGTCCACCATCATCATCATGCGCAGGATGTTTTCCTTGTTGATGATGATGCGGGGCAGGCCGAACACGCTCCAGGCCGGGTCGTCGGGATGGATGGCCATATTGATGTCGTACTCGTCGCAGACCGGCATGATCCGCTCCAGAAAATATTTCAGGTTGGCAAACAGCTTCTCATCATCAATATCCTGATACATGGCGAACAGCTCCTTCACCTTCTCCATGCGCTCCGGCTCCCAGCCGGGCATGACGCTTCCGTTGGTATCTGCGGATATGGAAGCGAACATTTTCTCAGGATCCAGGGCGTCCACCGCCTCCTGGGTATAGGCCAGCACTGTGGAACCGTCCGGCCTCCTTCTGGCCAGCTCCGTCCTCGTCCAGTCAAAAACGGGCATGAAATTGTAGCAGACCATATGGATGCCTTCTTCTCCCAAATTGCGGAGCGTCTCAATGTAATTGTCTATGTACAGATCCCTGTCTGCAGAACCGGTCTTGATGGCGTCGTGTACGTTCACACTCTCAATCCCCGCCACGCGCAGGCCTGCCGCCTCCACCTCGTCGATCATGGCCCGGATCCTCTCCCGGCTCCACACCTCTCCCGGCTGTGTATCGTACAGGGTGGTGATCACCCCCGTCACACCGGGGATCTGGCGGATCTGCCGAAGCGTCACCGTATCAAATCTGGAACCATACCATCTCAATGTCATTTCCATAAATCGTTTCCTTCCCTTCCTCTTTGCTTCTTCCGGCTTTCTGCTGCTTCCGCCTGTCCGACCCGTTCCCACAGGTTTGCCGCCGCGGATCCAACGGCCCGCCGGACCTTTTTTTATTATCCGTTCCCCGTGAAAAAAAGGCCATTGACAGGGTTGTGATGTATCTTGCAAAAGTTGCGGTTATATGCGTTTTTCTTTTTTGCTTGCTTTTTCCTGCAAAGCATGGTAGTGTAAACAAAGTTAAACGAGAGAAAGAGGTGAAAGGATGTATCATTTTTCCTGCAGATAAGAACTGAATCGTCGATTATACCGTTCTGTGGTATAGTTGTACCCATTTTGCAGGAAAATTGGATCCATTCACTCATCCACACAGGCACAGCGCTTTTTTGATGCGCATGTTTTATCGGTTTGAATATAACAGTTCATGCCGGTATAGACTGATCTGTTGCTTTTGAGCCGCGGGAGTGATTTCCTGCGGTTCTTTTTTGGTGCAAAAAGGAAACAGCCTGGCAGCACAGGACGGAATACATGCATCGCTTACACTTTGGAATGGAGGTTCTACCATGTCAATGATCAAAGTTGAAAACCTTATCTTCTCCTATCCTTCCAGTTACGACCTTATCTTCGATCATGCCTGTTTCCAGATCGATACGGACTGGAAGCTTGGGTTTGTGGGGAGAAACGGCCGGGGCAAGACCACCCTGCTGAAGCTTCTCCTTGGGAAGTACGAATACAGCGGTAAAATTACCAGCTCCGTGCAGTTCGATTATTTCCCCTATCCCGTCCCTGACAAAACGCGGCTGACGGAGGATATCCTGCATCAGGTCTGCCCCGTGGCCCAGGACTGGGAGCTGATGCGGGAGCTGTCCTGTCTTGATGTGCAGACGGAGGTTCTGTGGCGGCCCTTTGAGACGCTTTCCAACGGGGAACAGACCAAGGTGCTGCTTGCCGCTCTTTTTCTGAATCCGGGACATTTTCTGCTCATCGACGAGCCCACCAACCACCTGGACGCCAGTGCCCGCCAAATGGTCTCCGCCTATCTGAATAAAAAGAAGGGCTTCATTCTGGTCTCCCATGACCGCCGTTTTCTGGACGGCTGCGTTGACCACATCCTGTCGCTGAACAGGGCCGATATACAGGTGCAGAGCGGAAGCTTTTCTTCCTGGATGGAGAATTTTGAGCGTCAGCAGGAGTTTGAGCTGGCTCAGAACGAGCGTCTGAAAAAGGATATTACCCGCCTCCAGAAATCAGCCAGACGCTCCGCCGCCTGGTCGGACCGGGTGGAGGAATCCAAGACCGGCGCAGCCGACAAGGGATATGTGGGCCATAAAGCGGCCAAAATGATGAAACGCTCCAAAACAGCCGAAGCGCGGCAGCAGAAGGCCATCGAGCAGAAATCCAGGCTTTTGAAAAACGCGGAAACGGCGGATGCGCTGAAGCTGCAGCCCCTTGTTTATCACACCAGTCTCCTTGCCTCCTTTTCCGATGCGGCCGTCAGCTATGACGGCCATCCGGTCTGCCGTCCTGTGTCTTTTCAGATCCGGCAGGGCGAGCGGGTTGTGATCGACGGAAAGAACGGCAGCGGCAAGAGCAGCCTGCTGAAGCTCCTGATTGGCGCTCCCATCGAACACACCGGCACGGTAAAAACAGGCTCCGGCCTGATCCTCTCCTACGTGCCCCAGGACACCTCCCATCTGAAGGGAACCCTGTCGGAATTTGCCGGCCAAAACGGCCTGGAGGAAAGCCTGTTTAAAGCGGTTTTGAGAAAATTGGATTTTGAACGGGTTCAGTTTGAAAAGAGGATGGAGGATTTCTCGGAAGGCCAGAAGAAAAAGGTGCTGATAGCTAAAAGCCTTTGCGAGCGGGCCCATCTGTACGTATGGGATGAACCGCTCAATTTTATTGACGTGTATTCCCGTATGCAGATCGAAGAACTGATCCGGCAGTTTGGCCCTTCCATGCTTCTGGTGGAGCATGACCTGGCTTTCAGGGAGAGCGTGGCTGACAGGATCATCAGCCTGTGAAGGCTTTTCAAGAAGGGAAGGCGCCTCCCCGGCCTGCGTTTACTCAAACGACTGGGAATCGTCATGAAAATTTACTGAAAGAGGGTTTCTCCACACCGCTATAGCTGTGTTGTTAGAATGGTGATAGCCTCAATGTACCAACGAATTGGCCCACTTTGAAATGATCGGCACTATCGTCCATCAGCTCACCAGAAACCTTTCTATGGAAGAAATCGAAAAGTCCGGTTTCGGACCTTACTACATCGACCACACTCTGGCGCTCTGGCCCCAGGCCGCAGGCGGCGTTCCATTCAATGCCAACCAGTTCCAGTCTAAGGGGGACATTATCACAGATCTGTTTGAGGATATGGCAGCAGAGCAAAAGGCCCGAACCACCTATGAAAACATCCTGCGCGTAGTGAAGGATCCCGATGTGGCGGATCCCATCAAATTCCTGCGTGCACGTGAAATCGTACATTTTCAAAGGTTCGGTGAAGCAAACCGGGAAGATTGTAGTAAAAATTCAAGAGTGTTGAAAGCCCACAAATACAGCATTTTTGGAAATCTACTATCAATCAGAAAAATGCAGGACGTAGGCATAAGCCGCCCTATCTGCTGCTATACCTCAAAATTGATAAGAAAAAAAGAGATAGAACAAGCTATTTTTATTTACAACTTAATATCGACCCGCAAGGCGGCGTTTCTCACTCCTACACAGGAGAACAGGAACGCTGCTTTTTTTATGC
>CAUWLJ010000082.1:0-16267 GCA_963559585.1 uncultured Eisenbergiella sp.
TGGGGCAAATCTCCCACAAATTGGGACGCACATCTGGCAGAAAGCAATTTTCAAATACGCTCTACGCTTATATAAAAGATTCTACCCTTACCGTTTTTTATAAAGTTTTCGCAAGCGATTTCAAAAATGCCGCCATCTTTGTTTTGTGCTGTTGATTATTTCAGTCCTCCTCTGCAGGCGCGGACTGGACTGTTACTGTATGTGATAAGCAAGTGCAGGAAAAGCTTGTGACAAATTATTCCATAATCACAATCCTTACCGGCGTGGTCTGTCCCGGATAGCTCTGCAGCACGATCTCATACCAGGCCAGCACCTTCGTCCCCTCCGTCAGCTCTTCCAGGGTTCCAGGCTCATCCGACTGGAAATGTTCGATGGGTGTCTCTTCGTTCACATGATAGACCATCTCCCTGTTGGTCAGAATGCTGAGGCTTCCATCCTCTCCCTTCGTGACCTCCTCCAGGGTGGCATATTCCGGGGGAGCCGTATCCTGCGCCACATCGCAGAAGATCATGGCGGCATTGGAAATGGGCGGCATGCTTCTGGTCATAACAGGGCTCACATAGGCATAGATGGTTTCCTCCTCCTGAATGTCCTCCAGCGCTTTTATCGTCCCCTCCGATGCGTCCAGAATCAGCGTATCCTCCGTAATCCTCAGACGGATTTTGCTGTAGGGATTGGCCTCATCCTGGTTCTCAATATAGACAGAATCCTCTGTCAGCTCCTTTACCTGTCCGTACACGCGGATGCTGTCCGGCATTTCCTCCCCCTCCTGACTTTCCGTTTCAGAAACAGGGGCTCCCGTTTCCGGCAGAGGCTTTATCATCTGTGCATCCGTTTCCGGCTCAGCCGTCTCTGCTCCGGCCGCCGCCTCAGCCCCGCTGCTTTGCGTCTCCCCGCCGGCGGTCTGCGTTTCCGTCTCCTGCACGGTACTCGCAGAAGCCTCCGGCTGCACGCCCTCCTTTCCGCCTCCTGCGCAGGCTGCCATCAGAAGTCCCATACTCAGCAGAGCCCCTGTGGATAAAAGCTTTTTTTTCTTCATATTCCCATTCCTCCTATCTTTCCTGACATTGGTCGATTGCGGTTTGCCGGCAGGCCGGCAGTCAATCACCTCTTAATACTTTATAGACGGCCCGGAGAGTGGAAAAGTTGCAGACATTTCTCATTTTCTTCAAAAAATGCAAGGCCTCCCCAGCTTCCTGAGTTATGCTTCACCCAAAAAGCGGCAGCCCGCAGCAGCACTGCAGCTCCGCCTTCCGATACGTCAAATCAGCCCCAGGGTTTTCAGCAGAAACAGCCATCCGGTCAATGTGAAAGCAGAGAAAAGGGTGGTCAGCATTACCACCGCCGAGGTGAGCACGCCCTCATGGCCCATATTCCGGGCCATCACGTAGCTGCTCACAGTGGTTGCGGAGCCCGCCATCACCAGGATCGCCACCAGAGCCTCGCCACGGAAGCCCAGTGCTGCCGCCGCAGGCACCGTCAGGGCGGCAAAGCCCGCCAGCTTCAGGAAGGTACAGGCTGCGGCGGGCCGCAGCATACTTCCGGCCTTTTTCCAGTCAAAGGCTGCCCCCATGGCCATCAGGCCCAGAGGGGTGGCAAGGCCCGCCAGACTGGAGGTGGTCTTTTCCAGAATCACAGGCATGGGCAGACGCAGCAGCGACCAGGCCATTCCCGCTCCGATGCCGATCAGGATCGGGTTGGTGAGAATCCCCTTTGCCGTCTGAATCAGCCGTTCTCTGTCCAGCCTCCCCTTCTCCGGCTGCATCAGAGACAGAACGATCACCGCCATTACATTATAAAGGGGCACCGTTCCGATGATCATCAGCGGCGCCATTCCCGAATCGCCGTAAATGTTCTGAATAAAAGCGATTCCCAGAATAGCCGCGCTGCTGCGATAGGAGGCCTGCACGAACTCTCCCCTTACACTTTTGTTTTTCAGCAGAAAAGAAAGCAGAACACAGGCTGCAATTCCCATCGTGGTGGCCAGGAAACAGAACAGCACGAATTTCCCATCCCAGGCCTCCCAAAAATCCTCCCCGGCCAGATCGGAAAAAAGCAGGACGGGAAGCGCAATCTGAAACACGAACCGGTTCATTCTGTCCACAAGGTTACCGTCAAACAGCCTCAGCCGCCGGAACAGCAGTCCCAGCAGCATCAGCAGAAAGATGGGAACCGTAGCGTTCAGGCTGAAAATCAGATTTTCCATGAGGCTAATCCAGATGGAAAACCGGGTGGAGATCCGTGCTCACCGGACTGTTGTCCGGGTTGGTCTCCATAATGTCCGCCATATAGTCCCACCATTTCCGATTGATGGCAGTGTCCGCCCCCTTTTCCCAGAGCTGTTCATCCTCAATTTCGATGCAGCCAAACAGGGTCAGCGTCTCCCGGTCCAGAAAAATGGTATAATTCCGGCCGCCATGCTCATGGATCATGTCCTTCATTTCCGGCCACAGAAGCTTGTGGCGTCTCTCGTACTCCTCCTCCATCCCCGGGAAAAGCTTCATCTTAAAACCTTTTATCATAGAATCCTCCGTTCCGCCGGGAGAAATAAAGTCATGAATCCAATTTTCCTCCCGCCATTGCCAAACTCCATTTGATATGGGTAACCCTATACCTGCACAGGCTCCACTCTGAACCTGCATCCTCTCACGCCCTCCCCGGTCATGGGAACCTCCCAGGAAATACAGTACACGGTCTCCGGCTGTCCCTGATGGTTGGAGTGATTCCTGGCCTCCACCTGGAGCTCACCGCTTCCCTCAGGAACGAGAATCCGGCAGGCATGACGAGACCCGCGAAGCAGGATGACGCCGTCCTGTACCTTTGGCTCATACTGGGTAACCAGATTTTCACGCATGGAAAGCCCGTCCTCCGTCAGGGTGAGAACGTCCTCCACCTCCAGCGTCTCGGCAGCCGGATCATAGGCCAGCTGTCTCACCAGGCTGTGGGCGGCACTGCTTTCGTAGGCCCCGGCAAATTCCACACGGACATTCCCCTCTCCGTCCGCCTCAAAGCTGCTGCAGCCGTACCGGCGTCCTTCCTTCTGCTCCCTTCCTCCAAGGATGGGCACACTGTGGCCCAGAGAGCTGTTGCACAGAATGGTGTAGCGCTCCTCTGAAAAATACTGCCGGGTGTATTCCCCACAGCCCAGATCGCACAGCAGCATCTCATCCCCCAGCAGATAGAGAAAGCTTCCCACATCGTTATGGTTATGGGGTTCCTCATTATGGCCGCCCTTGCAGGCCATACCGCCTCCGGACCTTCCACGGCAGATGCACCACTGGGCGTAAGGCAGAACGATACAGGCCGGGGCTTCTTCTGCCTGCGCAGTGTCCGCGCTCTCCGGCCCCTTCTTCTCCAGGCTTTCCAGATACTGCTTCGTCCATAGCACATCCCGCAGACAGGCCATAAAACGATAGCAGGAGTCCCCCTCAAAGCCGCTGGCGCAGGAAACGGGCGGAAGCTCCACCTCAGGATAGCGCCGGGCCAGGGAGCAGGTCAGTCCCATCCGGTAATGATCCCTGCTTTCCCCATCGGAAAAGCTCAGCGTCCGGCCGGAGGGGAAGTAGCAGCACTGCTGGAACATGGCAATCCTTCTGCATTTTTCCGAAGAAAGCAGATCTGCCGCGTTCAGAAGAGCCTCCGGCAGTGCCTTCCTTCCCTCAGACCGGATCCTCTCCTCCACATACCTGCCAAGAACCTGGGCAAAGCCTGCATAGTAGACGAAGCCATAGGAAAAATAGGCCAGCCCCTCCATACAGGCTCCATCCTCCCCAAAGCCGTCAATATAGCAGGGAAGAGATTCCGCCAGTCTGCAAAGCAGGGCCTCCAGGCGTTCCGGCTCCCCCTGCATCTGGTAGATGGCAGCGCAGCCCACGCTTCCGCTGCAGACCGCATTCCAGTTGTGCCCGCTTCTCTCCCACGGCTGGTAGGGAATGGGGGCCTCAATGACAGGCTCCAGCACCCGCTCCATCACGTTTTTGTGAACCGTTTCCCTCACCTGCTCCGGGAGCTTCTCTCCCAGCAGGTGCATAATCTCCGACAGAGCGTGAGCCGTCTCGGAGGCAAACAGATCCACCTTCACCCTCCAATGGGGCTCCCGGCTTCTGTTCACATGGGCCGGAAGGGCCCAGCATTCTTCTTCGCAGATGCCCAGCATCACCTGGCACAGCTTGTCCAGGTATTCCTTCTTTCCATCCAGAATGGCCAGACAGCCAAACACCGCCAGAAATTTTCTCCGGCGGAAATAATCCTCCTCATAGATCAGGCGGTTTCCCGTAGTCTCATACAGCGCAAACTTCTCCTCCAAAAGCTCCGGCATGGACTGCCCCAGCATCTCGTCCCCGTTCCGTCTGATACACTCCACATATTCATCCAAAAATTTTTGGATCTCCTGTACCCCAGCCTTTCTCATTTTAATCTCCATTCCGGAGCGTATGCGGCGGGGCGGCGTGAAAAACGCGGCTGCGGCTCCACACCTCCCTTTAAAGCTGTCTGTGACGCTCCGGCACAAACAGCCGCACCCTTTTTTCTGCTGCCGTAAAGCCTATGACACCTCTGTACCGTACACCTCAATCTGCGACAGTGCCGGAAACGGAGAGGGATCGTCGGCTTTGATCAGATTGCTCAGCTTCACCCAGGTGATCCTCTTCTTTTCAAAGGTGAACTCATGGGGCAGGGTGGATTTTTCCATGGGAAGCTGCAACCGGCTGCCGTCGGAAAAAGTGAGAGTCCCGTCCACCCACCAGTTGTCGTGAGGGAAGTCCGCTCTGGTGTAGAGAACCACCCGGTCCGTCTCCACCTCCCTGCCAAAATCAATCACGATCTCCGCATCATCCTGCCTGTTGATCCCCCAGGAAGCGTAAGGCCAGGCGCCGTGAGAGCGGTTCTCCGTCACACCGTCGATGGCGTTCATAGCCGCAAACACGGATTCCCCCCTGGTCTCCACATTGGCGTAAGCGCGGGGGAAGCACACCGTGTTTCCGTGCTGGTCGTTCACGTTCAGCGCCAGGTTCCTGTAGGGGGATACCTCCCAGGGCTGAGCCTTTTTCACGGTGATCAGATGAATGTCCCCGGTAAAAGCCTTGGGGGAATAACAGATCCTTTTCTCTCCAAAGGGGATCTTATAATCGTAAGCTCCCTTCAGCCACACCAGGGAGCGTCCCAGGCAGTCGTCCACCTGGAGCCACACGAAGGCCTCTGATTCCGTATTTTCCACCCGGATCCTGTCCCCCTCCGTATATTCTTCTCGTACCACCAGCCGGGCTTCCGCCCCGCCGGCATCCCATCCCTTTACACTGCCGTCCGCAGACACCCATTCAAGCTTTAACATTTCTCCTCCATTCCGGAGCGTAAGCTCCCAAATCACGTTCCCGCCTCTCAAGTGCCTGCTGCCTGAGACTGCCGGAAACAGCAGCTATGCTTCTGCCTCAGCACCGGCGTTCAGTCCTCCATGCCCGGTATCCTTTACCGGAAAGGTGTGCAGGAAAGGCCCTCCGCCGCTGTCTTATGCGGAAGAAGGCCTTTGTTCTTTTACACGGCGGGCTGTCTGCCCAGCGTCTTACTGGGGCTGCTTGCCGATGTATGCCAGAATACCGCCGTCCACATACAGAACGTGTCCGTTCACGAAGTTGGAAGCGTCGGAAGCCAGGAATACCGCAGGCCCCTGTAAATCTGCCGTATCTCCCCAGCGGGCTGCGGGAGTCTTGGCGATGATGAACTGGTCGAAGGGATGCCTGCTTCCGTCGGGCTGGATCTCACGCAGAGGAGCCGTCTGGGGAGTGGCGATGTAGCCGGGCCCAATACCATTGCACTGGATGTTGTATTCGCCGTACTCGGAAGCAATGTTCCTGGTAAGCATCTTCAGGCCGCCTTTTGCCGCAGCATATGCGGACACGGTCTCTCTGCCCAGCTCGCTCATCATGGAGCAGATGTTGATGATCTTTCCGTGGCCCTTCTTGATCATGCCGGGAATCACTGCCTTGGATACGATGAAGGGAGCGTTCAGATCCACGTCGATAACCTGGCGGAATGCAGCCGCACTCATCTCCAGCATGGGGATACGCTTGATGATACCTGCGTTATTCACCAAAATATCGATTACTCCCACTTCCTCCTCCACCTTTTTCACCAGAGCGTTCACCGCATCCTCATCGGTCACGTCGCACACATAGCCGTGAGCCTGGATGCCCAGCTCCCTGTAGGCCGCCATTCCTTTGTCCACCAGCTCCTGGTTGATATCATTAAAAACGATGGTCGCTCCTGCCTCAGCGTAAGCGGTGGCGATGGCAAAGCCGATGCCGTAGGATGCTCCCGTTACCAGAGCTACTTTGCCTTCCAGGGAAAAGCTGTTCAAAATTGCCATGATAAAATCCTCCTTTTTACGTTATGTAAATATTTTTATTTATTCTTTTGGAGCTGCAGCAGTCCGGCCGTACCATGAAACGCACCACACCGGTACGGCTGAACTGCTTACACTGAGCTGCCTTACATCAGATCCTTCATCGCCACACCGTCCATGTCGTCGAAGTCCTGATTCTCTCCCACCATGCCCCAGATAAAGGTGTAGGCTCTGGAGCCGCTGCCGGAATGGATCGACCAGCTTGGTGAGATCACGGCCTCCTCGTTCCTGACCACGATGTGCCTGGTCTGGGTGGGCTCGCCCATGTAGTGCATCACAAAGGCGTCCTCTGGCAGATCGAAATACAGATATACCTCCATTCTCCGGTCGTGGGTGTGGCAGGGCATGGTGTTCCACACGCTGCCGGGCTTTAAGGAGGTCATGCCCATCTCAAGCTGGCAGCTCTCCACCTGGCCGGGAAGGATGTACTTGCAGATCACTCTGTGGTTGGACTCCTCCAGGCTTCCCAGCTCCACCTTGTTTTCATCCTTGATGATAACCACGCCGTCCTCCGGCACGCCCTCTCTCTTAATGAGCACGGTAGGGCAGGTTCTGTGGGCGGGAGCGCTGTTTAAGTAGAACTTGGCGGGGTCTGCCCCATCCACGCTTTCAAAGGAAATATCCTTCGCTCCCATGCCGATGTACATGCCGTCCCTGGAAGCCACCTCGTACACCTGTCCGTCCACGGTGATTCTGCCTGCGCCGCCGATATTGATCACGCCCAGCTCCCGTCTCTGGAGAAAATAATCCGCTCTCAGCTCCTCTCCCGCAGTGAGCACCAGCTTCTCCTTCATGGGAGTGGCCGCGCCTGTGATAATCCTGTCAATGTGGCTGTATACCAGCCTGATCTCGTCCGGTGTGAAAAGCCCCTGAATCAGGAACTCCTCGCGCAGACGCTCTGTGGTGTAATACTTCACGTCCCTGGGTGAAGCCGCAGTTCTCAATTCCATGCTTTGTACCTCCTTTTTGTTTTCCTGTCGCTGCATTCATGAAACCATCTACTGCTGTTCATAACGCTTATGAACCTATCATAGCATTCTTTATATTCCGGTTCTTGTGTTATTTTCCATAAAATATTGCTTATACTGAACTTGTATTGTATACTGAAAATCAATGAACCCGATATTCTGTCCCGCGCACATGCTTCGGAAGGCATCGGCAGGAAACTGCTCCGCCCTCCTTCCCGCTTATGTGCCAAAATGAGGAGCACTATGAAAGAATTCAGTTCCTGCCGGCTTGCGATCCAGTCCTGTCTGGAGAGCAGAAGCTTTGCGGTCGCCCATTTATATAATGATGATAAGCCCATGGATATGCACATCCATGACTGCTATGAGATCTATTTTTCCATCTCCGGCGGCAGACAGTTTCTCATCGACAACCGTTTTTATGAGATACAGCCCGGAGACATTTTTTTCATCAATCAGTATGAAAGCCACTATCTCTCCAAGCTGGATCAGGCCATGCACGAGCGCTTTCTCCTGACGATCCATCCGGATTACCTGCGCTCCATCAGCTCGGAGCAGACCGACTTGAACCTCTGCTTCCAGCACCGGGCCGGGGATGTCTCCCATCGGCTCCATCTGACCCTGGAGGAGCAGAACCGCTTCCGTTATTTCGTCCACAAGCTCACCGGGTTCTCCGGCTTCGGCGCGGATCTGGAAGAAAAAGCGGTCTTTACGGAGCTGATGGTCTTTCTGAACCGGGTCTTCTATCACCGAATGAATCCACAGGCCGTTCCGGAACCGGAATCCGCGGAGGAAAACGGCGCCTACCACACACAGGTGGACGAGATTCTGTCCTTTATCAATCAGAACATCGAAAAGCCGCTGAGCATCGAGGATCTGTCCTCCCACTTCTTCCTCAGCAGCTCCTATCTGTGCCGGATCTTCAAGGCCGCCACAGGAACCACCATCAACAAGTACATCACAGCCAAGCGGATCACCGTGGCAAAATCCCTGCTCAGCTCAGGCTGTTCCGTGACGGAGACCTGCGAGCGGTGCGGCTTCAACGATTACAGCAACTTTCTCAAAGCGTTCACCAAGGCCGTCGGGCTCTCTCCCAAGAAGTACGCCCAGTGCTCCGCAGGCTGATCCTGCCGGCCGTAAGGCCGTCTGCCCGGGCTGCCGACAGGCTGTATCCGGCCTGCCGGCGGGCTGAAGCGGGATTGGACTGTCCCGCTTCCGTAAAATAGTGTGCGTCTTGACGCACACCCGCGCCGAGCGCGATTGCCGTCAGGCAATATCTGCCTCCCGCGCGAGTGCGCATCCACAGCGGAGCGTTCTTTTTCATACAATAGGAAAGGAACTTTCCCATTGTATGAAAAAGCCTCCTACCAGTACTGCTCCCAGTCTCCGTTCAGTCTGGTAAGAGCCTCCATGTAGAAATAATCGCCCCAGATGTTGCACTCGTCCACGCCGTTGGGATTGCAGGTGTTGTAAGGGGATTTCTTGGCGTAGGTGGCGTGGAGCACCAGCCCGTTGGAGCTGTCATGATCCTTCACCGCATAGTTGTCATAGACGGACTTCATGATGATGGATGCCTGATGGGTATAGTAGTCTGCATCCTCCCTGGGAAGATATTTGGCCATCTCCAGCATGCCGCAGGCCGCGATCACCGCTGAGGAGGAGTCTCTGGGCTCGTCGGAGCCGTCGGTGAACTCAAAATCCCAGTAGGGAACCAGATCCTTGGGCAGATGCTCCAGGAAGTATCCGGTCACCGTCTTAAACGCCTCTATGTATTTCTCCTCCTTCGTGTAACGGTAGCCAAGCGCCGTGCCGTACACGCCCCAGGCCTGTCCTCTGGCCCAGGCAGAGCCGTCCCGATAGCCCTGGCAGGTTGCGCCGTGATCGGGCGCGCCGGTCTCCATATCAAAGAAGAAGGTATGCCAGGTGGAGCCGTCCTCACGGATCACGTTGGCAAGGGCTGTGTGGATGTGTTTCTCCGCGATATCCCTGTATTTCTGATCCCCGGTCTCCTCCGACGCCCAGTAAAGCAGCGGCAGATTCAGCAGGCAGTCGATAATCAGACGGTAATTCTCCGGCTGGTTCATAGGCCCCCACGCCTGAATGAATTCCCCTTTTTCATGGTAACGGCTGATCAGCTGATCCGCCGCCTTAATGGCTGCCTCCCTTCCCTCCTGATCTCCGGTAAGCTTCCAGGCGGCTACGCAGGAGGGAGTGTAGAGAAAGCCCATGTCGTGGTGATCCACAGCGATCTTTTCATTGATCCTGTTCAGGAAGCTTTTCACCTGAATCCTGGCTGCCTGGCGGAAGGCCTCATCCTTCGTATATTCATAAGCCAGCCAGATTTCCCCTGTCCAGAAGCCGTTCGTCCAGTCGGTGTTTTCCTCCTGTGGATAAAAGCCGTTTACACTGAACGCATTCTGAAACGTGTGGGTAAATTCCGGCAGATACTTTTTGATCTGCGCTGCGCTAAAGGCAAGCGCCTGATCGATTTCCTCTTTTGTAATGGTACTGTACTCCATGGTATGACCCTCCTTTTTTCGTTTACCGCTCTCCGGCAGAGCGCAGTCTTTCCTACAGCCTAACCCGCTTTTTCCTGCTTGTCCACAGAAGGGAAGGGTTTCGCATCGTTTTTCCACTTTTACAGTAATTTTTTCCGAAAAACCTGGAGAACACGCTCTGGGGGAATGAATGTTCAAACACGCTCTAGAGCGTGTTTGAAAATTGCTTTCTGCCAGATGTGCGTCCCAATTTGTGGGAGATTTGCCCCAAATGAGCGCGGCGTAGTGGGCTACGGTAAGCGAATTTGGGGCAAATATGCCGCGAAGTGGGGCGTGCAGATGGCGGGAATGAATGTTCAAACACGCTCTAGTAATGGACAGGCTCAATATCCTCCGGCTCCCGTTCCCAGGCCTTCTCCTCCTCAAGGGCCACACGGTACATATGGCCGTGGCAGGCGCGCATGGCCTCCGTCATGTCCACATACTCCTGCATACACACGTCCACCAGGCCAATCTGGTAGTTTTCCCCGTCGAAACGGCCCAGGCAGCTCTGGTCGTTGAGCTGGAAATAATGGGCCCCCAGAAAATAGGGGCTGGTCAGGCCCTGCTCCAGATAATAACGGTACGCACAGCCCCGCTCTGCCTGGGTGGTCACGCCGCGTATTCCATGGGCCGTCAGCCCCACATCCAGCGCGCCCTGATGGAATTCTCCCACCATCACAGGCTTGTCCAGCCATCCCGACACCAGATTCACCGGCCCCAGGGGGGTGAGCTGATAGCTGTTGATGGAGAACACGTCAAAATATTCGGAGCCGCACAGCAGGCTTTTATCTGTGATGTAGGCGTAGCGCATCCCCAGGTTCAGATGGTTTCCGTCCACCCTTCTGAGCGCCCTGGCAGGGATCTCCACATACCTGGTGATCATTTCCTCCGAAAAAGCCTTCAGATCTGCCTCCGCCTGTGCAGACAGGGAGGCCGCCTTGTAAATGCCCCTCCCCATCTCCTCAAAGGAAGCAAGGCTGGTATTCCAGGCCCGGTTCAGGACCTCCACATCTCCGTATTTCTCCTTCATGCGGGTCAGGAATACTTCCTTGCTCACAACAGCTGCCTGGTTTGCGAGCATTTCCTCCGCAATATTCAGTCCGTATACGAAGGCCCATTCCGGCTCGTTCCGCATGAAATAACCGATCAGACAGGGATCCTGTGCATACTCCTCAAGCCCCTTCGCATACCGGGCGGCGGACTCTTCGTATTCCGGCGAAAATACATCCGGGAAATCCCTGAAAATGTACTGCTTCGTGTGAGGAAATCCTTCCTCAGAGAAGGAATCCATGGGAATCACATAGGGCATCCGGGCATTCCGGATCAGCTCTCTGTCAGACCAGTTGCCGATGGTGTTGACTCCCCAGGAATGGAGATAATACTTCATAATCCTGATCCAGCACTGCTTCCAGTCCTCCCCAAAAGCCCTTTTCAGGTTCTCTACGCCGAAGTTGTAAAAGTCAGAAGCCCTGTGGCGGGCGATCCTGCCCGGCCTGGAGGCAGGCTTTTTCTTGGATGCGCCCGCTGGGTGCTCTGCGGCTTCCGGCTGCGCGGCTGGATCCGTCTGCCCCGCGGCCTCTGTCTGCACGGCAGTCTCCTTCGTTTCCAGCTCAGCCGCATATTCCAGGACGGCCCTGCCCACAAAATCCTTCATCGGCCCGATGCGGGTCTCCACTCCCGGATTGATGCAGTCCAGGCCGGCGGACAGAAAGGCATGCCCGGCGGGATCCACCAGCCAGAAGCGGCCGTTTTCCCTCTCCAGCCGGAACCACCCGGTGGCAGGGAAGCTTTTCCCCCTGTATCCGCCATACTCATCCCAGTCCGGGAAAGGAAAAGCGTCCCCGGCCTCCTCTGCCTTTTTCAGAAGCCCCTTCAGAAAAGCGGTGCAGGCGGCCTCGTCCTTCATCTTTCCCTTCCACTCCTTCTGCGTCCACTGGCCCAGGCCATCGATCAGCTGTTGTTCCGGCAGCTCATATTCAGGAAAGGTGTCCGTCAGAAAGCATCCTGTCAGGCTGAAATGAAACTCCTCAAAGCCGGGCGCCGTCTGCAGACGGATCTGCCTGATATCGCACAGCCGGACGGGCTTGCCGAAAATGCTCATTTTCAGGCGTCCTCTGGTGCGCTCCGGAAAGATCACCTGGCTTTTTAAGATCTCAAAATCAAAGGGCACCATGGTGCGGATCCCCGGAAGCAGACCGAAAATAATACGCATCTCCGGCTCCCGTTCCCGCTCCCCTTCCATATATTCCTTCTCATGAAAAGCAAGCTGGAAGCACATGGAGTGATTCTCCTCCACCCTGGGATCCAGACAAAGGTACGCAAATTCCTCCAGCCTTATCCCTTCCTCACCGCTATACAGCAGATAATCCAGCCCTTCCCTGGGGCAGGAAACCTGCAGCCCGCCGTCCGCCCCTGTCTCCATCCGCCCCCGAAGCAGCCTGGACGGCTCCAGGGACAGGCTGAGCTTCTTCTCTCCTGTTTTCTCATCCGTGCCAAAAGCACAGCCCTCTTTTTTATCCATAACCACATTTTCCTTACTCGCTGCTGTTGTCATAGTCTCCCTTCCTTTCATAAAAAGCGGCCTTATGACCGAATTTTTCCCTTTCCATACGTCCACAGGCAGGCAGCTCCTGCCATAAGTAGCGCCGCGCAGACGACTGCGGCCCCTGCAGGCCCTCCGGCCATGATCCTCTCCCCAGCCCTCCACACATCAAAAAACAGATAGACCGCCAGATTTGCCATCCCGTGAAAGATCACCGGGGCCGGCAGGCTTCCTTCTTTTTCATACAGATAGCACAGCAGCGTCCCGATCAGGGACGCGTAAATGCCCTGCACCAGATTTCCATGGTAAATGCCGAACAGAAGCCCGGAAAACAGCATGGCCGCCGTTTTACCCAAAACCGGTCTGGCTTTACCGTACAGAATCCCCCGAAATACCAGTTCCTCTGAAAAAGGGGCCGCCAGGACGTACAGCAGAATCCCCAGCCACACCGGCACCGCAGCCTGGGAGGCCGCCGTCTCCTGAAAGGACGGGGACAGTCTGGAAAGCGGCAGGATGGACAGAAGCAGGTTCAGCCCCAGCGGCAGAGTCACTGCCAGACCGAAGAAGGAAAATGTGCTTCGCATGGACATACCGCTCCCGGACCAGCCCCCCGCACCGGTCTTTCTCCGGCCTTTCTGTGTTTTTTCCAATCCCCCGGCCGAATCCTCTCTCTGCCTTCTCCATCTTCCCGCCAGCTCCCTGCGCCACACCAGCAGGCACACAAGACCGCCTGCCAGCTGCATGGCCAGACTGCGCAGACCGTATACAGCGGCTCCCACGGCTGAGGACGAGGCCTCCCCGGACACAAGGGCGCCGGACTGCCATCTGTCCGTATGAACAGCCTGAAGCTGCTCCACTCCGGCTGTAAACGCCTGGAACAACAGAGCTCCCACGGCTTTTCCCAGCTCATAGACGATCAGCACCGCCAGCATGGAAAGCAGCAGCTCCACTCCCTGCGTACTAGATTTCTTTTTCATTGTTCCTCAAAATCCTCTCCAGCTCTTCCACGCCTGCCGCGATCCAGTCAGGCCCGCACGCTTCCATTTCTCCCGGCTGCGCATAGCCATAGGTCACGCCAATGCACCTAAGCCCCATTGCCCTGGCTCCGGCTACGTCAAATTTTCTGTCGCCCACCATCACCACCGCATCCCGGTCGATCTCACGTTCTCCGAACAGCCTTCGCAGGGCTTCCTCCACCACCTCGTCCTTGTTCACTCTCTCGCCGCTCAGCTCGCTTCCCACCACCGCCTCAAAATATCCGTCGATCTGAAAATACTTCAGGATCCTTTCCACATAGACCTCCGGCTTGCTGGAGGCCACCGCCAGATGAAAGCCGTCCCTGCAAAGCCCCTCCAGCATGGCCGCCATGCCGGGATACAGCTCATTTTCATACAGTCCGGCAACGGAAAAGCGTTCCCTGTATTTCTCCACCGCCTCTTTGGCCCGCTCCCTGTCCATTCCGTAGAATTCCATGAAGCTGTCCAGAAGCGGCGGCCCGATGAAGGGCTCCAGAACAGCCCGGTCCTTCTCCACGATGCCCATGGCAGCCAGCGCGTACTGCACGCTTCCGGTGATTCCCTCCCGGGGATCGGAAATCGTTCCGTCCAGGTCAAAAAGTATGTATCTCATATCTCATGCTTTCCTCCATATTCAGCTATTTTCTCCCATATCGAAGCGCAGGCGGCAGGGCCTGCCATCGGGGCTGTTTATAACGCTTTGGCACAAACAGCCTGCCAAACCTGTCCGGTCATCCTCATCGCAGCGTACTTCCGGCGCTGCCTGCGGCAGCAGTCAGATCGACCTCCTCCAGGGTGACGGCGTCCACTCCTCTCCCAGTTTTCCTGTCGATCTGATACCAGGCACGGGTGACGCCGTGAGCGCCTTCCGGTCCATCCTCCACCACATCGTACAGCCAGATCAGAACCTGCCCGTCCGCAGCCTCCGAATCGATCTCCACATATCCGGGCCCGTCCTTCTTCCCTGAAGTCTGTATATAATAGTCCTCCGCCATGCGGCAGAGCTCCTCATCCGTAAAGCCGTCCGCCCTGCCGTCTATTTCATATGCGGACCACAGAAAAACAACGGTCAGGATACAGACTGCACTGACCGGGAACAGCTTTCTTTTCCGGGGCAGAATCTGCCAAAACAGGCTGCTGATAAAACGCACAGACAATCATCTCCCTTCTCCTGGGTCTTCTCTGTCAGTGTAGCAAAGTACATTGCGCAGGGCAAGACGGTTTTTATTTTTTATTGCGGGAAGCGCCCGCTCCCCCCTGGAGCGTGTCCTTACGCCTCAAACGGCGGGCATTTGAGGTTACTGCGAGCATTGACTGCAAAAGCTCTCAATAAAACTCGCGCAGACTGTAATCTACCAAATTCCCTGCAGATATGCTATCATGATCCTGTTAATTTTTTTGCCGCCGCATGGACGAAGGAGGTTATACCATGGAAGAACGATACCTTTCCCGGCTTGGCCGGGTATGTGAAGAAATGAAGAAAAAAGAATTGAGCCAGATGATCGTAAGCGATCCGCTGAGTATCCGCTACCTCACCGGCGTCTGGGTTCAGCCCTATGAACGGCTGTACGCCCTGTACCTGCGCACGGACGGAAAGCACTGCTTTTTCCTGAACAGACTGTTTGTTATCCCGGAAACCGATATAGACACACTCTGGTATTCCGACACGGACGACTGTGTCGGTATGATCGCCAGCCACATCGCAGGCTTTGGCCGGGTGGGGCACTTGGGAATTGACCGCAGCTGGGCCGCCGGCTTTCTGCTCGACCTGATGGCCAGCCTTCCCGGACTGGATTATGTGAAGGCCTCCGACTGCATCGACCGTGTCCGCTCCATCAAGGATGAATATGAGCAGGAAAAAATGAGGGAGTCCTCCCGCCTGAACGATGCCTGCATGGAAAAGGCAGCAGCCTGCGTGAGGGAGGGCATGACTGAGCGGGAATGCGCAGACTATGTGCGCTCTTTATATAAGGAAGCAGGATGCCCGGAGGGCTTTGATACCATCGTCTCCTTCGGCGCCAATGCAGCCGATCCCCACCATGAGCCGGATGATACCGTTTTGAAAAAAGGCGACTGCATCGTGATCGACATGGGCTGTGTGAAGGACGGCTACTGCTCCGACATGACCCGCACCTTTTTCTGCGGGGAGCCGGATCCGGAATACGCCGCCATCCACGATCTGGTGCGCCAGGCCAATGAAAAGGCGGAAAGCATCATCCGCCCCGGCGTGCGCTTCTGCGACATCGACAGATCGGCCAGGGAGCTGATCACACAGGCCGGATACGGGCCCTATTTCAATCACCGTCTGGGCCATTCCATCGGGCTGCAGGATCATGAACCCGGAGACGTGAGCCTGTCCAATACGGACTGCGTACAGGAGGGCATGACCTTTTCCATTGAACCGGGCGTGTACCTGCCGGGCCGTTTCGGCGTGCGGGTGGAGGATCTGGTGCTGGTAACGGCAGATGGCTGTGAAGTATTAAACCAGACAGACAAGCACTGGAAAGTCATCGGACAGGCATAAGCCTGTCCGGCCTCACAGCGGCCCGATCTGCAGCGCGGCAAACTTTTCCGTCAGCTCCTCCACCGTCATATGCTTCCACCCGGCCGCCTCCTCCAGGCTCATCCGTCCGGCCTGCAGGAAGTCATAAATCTCACGGTATCTGCCGTACTCCTCTCCCTGCTTGATTCCCTGCATGATTCCCTCCAGCCTTCCATCCTCTTTGATTCCTTCCAATGCCTCGCACATATTATAGCCTCCTTCCTCATTCTCATATTCTTCCGGGTGCTCCAGCAGCCTTCTGTTG
>CAUWLJ010000083.1:0-16041 GCA_963559585.1 uncultured Eisenbergiella sp.
GTATTACGGATTCGACGGAATTAGCAAGGGCAGAGGAAAAAATCAGTAAGCAAAAAGCCGTTGAAATGTTTGAAAGTGGTTTTTTTGAGACATTAGAACCAGGAACATATAAAAGCCTTGCGATGATTCATCAATATCTTTTTGAGGAGATTTATTATTTTGCCGGTAAATTACGCAAGGTCAATCTTTCAAAAGGAAATTTTCGATTTGCTCCGCTGATGTATCTGGAAGCAGCGCTGGAGAGCATAGACAAAATGCCTCAGTCAACCTTTGATGAAATTGTGGAAAAATATGTGGAAATGAATGTAGCTCATCCGTTCCGGGAGGGAAATGGGAGAAGCACGAGAATATGGCTTGATTTGATGCTGAAAAAAGAGATCGGCTATGTGGTTGATTGGAGCAAGGTGGATAAAGAGGATTATCTGCTTGCCATGGAGAGGAGTCCCATCAAAGACATTGAAATTAAATTTCTCCTGAAAAATGCCCTTACGGACAATGTAAATGATCGGGAAATTTATATGAAGGGTATCGATCACAGTTATTATTATGAAGGCTATTATGTGTTTAAGACGGAAGACTTGACGGATAACGATATAAACTGATTTATGGTTGAAAAAAATGTATTTCACGCGCCGGTGGCTCCGGCGCGTATTTTTTCTCTTTTCCCTTTCTTGTTTTACATAAATCTTACAAAATCCAAACGCAGCCATGCTTTTTTCTTCTCCTCAAAACGGTTATGATCGTACACGTAGACGAGAACAGACAGATTTGGAAAATTATCTAAAGGAGAAATGAGGAGATTATGAAAAAGAAATTTTTAGCGATTACAGCGGCAGCCGCTCTTGCATTGGCAATGCTTGCAGGATGCGGTTCTACAGAGACAACAACGGCAGAAAGCCCTGCGGCGCAGGAGAAGGCTTCCGAGGCGGCCTCCAGTGAGGCGGCTTCCAGCGAGGCGGCAGATACGGCGGCGGCTGAGGCATCCTCTGAGGCGGCAGCAGATACGGCTTCCAGCGAGGCAGCAGCAGAGATTCCCGCAGATCTGTCCGGAAGCATCACTATGGCCGGTTCCACCTCCATGGAGAAGTTTGCAAATGCACTGGCCGAGAGCCTTATGGCCAAATATCCCGGCCTGACCGTGAACGCGGAGTTTACCGGCTCCGGCGCAGGCGTTGAGGCGGTAAGCGCGGGCAGCGTGGACATCGGAAACGCTTCCAGAAACCTGACCGATGAGGAGAAGGCCGGAGGAGTTGCAGAGAATATCGTGGCAATCGACGGCATTGCGGTGGTAACCGATCCTGCCAATACAGCGGCAGGGCTGACCAAGGATCAGCTTGTTTCCATCTACACCGGAGAGGTGAAGAACTGGAGCGAGGTCGGCGGCGGGGATCAGGCCATCGTGGTGGTGGGCAGAGAAGCCGGAAGCGGTACCAGAGGAGCGTTTGAGGAGATTCTTGAGGTTGAGGACGCCTGCGCATATGCCAACGAGCTTGACAGCACCGGAGCCGTTATGGCAAAGGTTGCTTCCACACCCGGCGCAATCGGTTATGTGTCTCTGGATGTTCTGGACGATACGGTAAAAACCCTTGCTATTGATGAGGTGGAGCCTTCCGTAGAAAATATTAAGAACGGCAGCTACCTGCTGAGCAGACCCTTCGTGATGGCTACCAAGGGAGAGATCTCGGAACAGAATGAGGCTGTGCAGGCTGTGTTTGCCTACCTGGCTTCCGAGGAAGGAAAGGCTCTGGTGGAGAGCGTTGGGCTGATTACAGTAGACTAATCCTGAACAATCACGACTTTTACCAATCACAATTCCCTTGTTACAAATCCTGAGGAACTGTCGCTTCTGCGATCGACAGATCGTGAAGCGGCAGTTTCGGCCATGAGAAAAGGCCGCAAGAGTGGTAACCGTTCAGCCCGCGCCCACGGAGCAGCAACATGCTGCTCCGCAAAACGCCCCTGCGGGGCTTTCCGCTGCTACGCAGCTCCTTTTGCTCATAGACGGGCGCTAAGCTCATATCGGTATGCACGGTCAAAACCATGCGGGCATGGTTTTGACCGAACAAACCGATATGGCTGAACTATTACCAAGAATGTGAGGTATATATGAATCAATCATTTTCTATCATAGGAGGCAGGCATTCCAGAAATGCGGTGGAGACCGCGGCCCGGATCATTTTTACGGTCTGTGCTTTTTTTGCTGTTCTTGCGGTTTTTTCCATTACCGTATATATGCTCATAAACGGGACGCCGGCCCTGTTTAAGGTGGGCTTAAAGGACATCCTGTTTGGGACGGTGTGGAAGCCCACGGCGGAAAATCCCAGCTTTGGAATCCTGTACATCATTTTAACCAGTATCGTGGGAACCACATTGGCCATTCTGGTGGGAGTGCCCATCGGCGTACTCACCGCCATCTTCCTGGCGGAGGTGGCGCCGCGCAGACTGGCAGCCATTGCAAAACCGGCTGTGGAGCTTCTGGCGGGAATCCCGTCCGTTATCTATGGACTGCTGGGCATCATGATCCTGAATCCGCTGATGTACAGGCTGGAGACCTGGATTTTCAGAGATTCGGACACCCATCAGTTCACGGGCGGTGCCAATCTGATCTCTGCGGTGATCGTGTTGGCTGTCATGATCCTGCCCACGGTTATCAACATCAGTGAGTCGGCAATCAAGGCTGTTCCTGCCCAGTACAAGGCGGCGTCCTTATCCCTTGGGGCTTCCCGTATCCAGACCATTTTCAAGGTGATCCTGCCCGCCGCCAGATCCGGTATTGTGACGGCTGTCGTGCTGGGAGTAGGAAGGGCCATCGGAGAAGCCATGGCGATCACCCTGGTGTCGGGAAGCTCGGTGAACCTGCCTCTGCCCTTCAATTCCGTGCGTTTCCTCACCACCGCCATCGTCAGCGAAATGGGATACGCTTCAGGACTGCACAGAGAGGTGCTGTTTACCATCGGCCTGGTGCTCTTTGCTTTCATTATGATCATAAACAGCTGCCTCACCCGTATCCTGAAATCCGGTGATCTGGAAACTAGGGAAAAAAGGGAGGCAAAGAAGCTGGAAAAGGCGGCGGCTGCCGTGCCCGAACCACAGGCGATGAAAGGATAATAAGGATGAATCAGAGTATTTTGGTAAAAAAAGTGAGAGTGTCCGATCTGGTGGTCACGGCAGCGATCTATGCGGCGGCTTCCATTTCCATCCTGATCCTGGCGGGCATTATGGGATATACCTTTGTAAAAGGCATTGCGGGCATCAGCTGGCAGTTTCTCACCACAGTGCCCAGCGCCATACAGGGCACCTTCGGCATTGCGGGCAACCTGCTCAACACCCTCTACATTGTGGTGATCACTCTGCTGATCGCTACGCCCATCGGCGTGGGAAGCGCCATCTATCTGAATGAATACGCCAAACCGGGCAGGCTGGTGCGCACCATCGAATTCACAACGGAGATCCTGTCCGGGATTCCCTCTATCATATTCGGCCTTTTTGGAATGGTGTTCTTCGGAACCACCCTGCGGTTTGGCTATTCCATCCTCACCGGCGCGCTCACCCTGACTCTGATGGTACTGCCCCTGATCACCAGAAATACCCAGGAAGCGCTGAAAACCGTACCGGAGAGCTACAGAAGCGGTTCCCTCGGCATGGGCGCCACCAAGTGGTACATGATCCGTACCGTCCTGCTTCCCTCCGCCATGCCGGGAATCATCACCGGCATTATCCTGGCTGTGGGACGTATTGTGGGTGAATCGGCGGCGCTGCTTTTCACAGCGGGAAGCGGCTATCTCCTGCCCAGGACGGCGGAAGGCTTTTTCACCAAAATTCTGGAATCAGGCGGAACGCTTACCATCCAGCTTTATCTGTGTATGTCCAAGGCTCAGTATGACGAGGCTTTCAGCATCGCAGTGGTTCTGCTGGTGCTGGTGCTGGGGATCAACATGCTGACCAAGTACCTTTCATCCAGGTTTAATGTAGAAAAGAGAGATTAAAGATATGGGAAATAACGTGAAAATCAGCACCAGAAAGCTGAACCTGTACTATGGCGCCAACCATGCGCTGAAGGACATCGATATGGATATAAGCCCCAATGCCATCACTGCCTTTATCGGGCCGTCAGGCTGCGGCAAATCCACTTTTTTAAAGACTCTGAACCGGATGAACGATCTGGTGGACGGGGTGAAGATCAACGGCGAGGTGTGTATAGACGGGGAAAACATCTACGATGAGCGGGTGGATACCACCCTTCTGCGCAAAAAGGTGGGCATGGTGTTCCAGCAGCCCAATCCCTTTCCCATGAGCATCTATGACAATATCGCCTATGGGCCCAGGATCCACGGAACCAAAAGCAAGGCGGAGCTTGACCGCATTGTGGAGGAAAGCCTGCGCGGGGCGGCCATTTTTGACGAGGTGAAGGATCGGCTGAAGAAGTCGGCCCTCGGCCTTTCCGGCGGGCAGCAGCAGAGGCTGTGCATTGCAAGGGCCCTGGCCGTCCAGCCGGAGGTGCTTCTCATGGACGAGCCCACCTCCGCACTGGATCCCATCTCCACGCTGAAGATCGAGGATCTGATGGAGGAGCTGAAGAAAAAATATACGGTGGTGGTGGTGACGCACAACATGCAGCAGGCCGCCAGAGTGTCGGACGAGACTGCCTTTTTCCTGGTGGGAGAGGTGGTGGAGAAGGACACCACCAGCAATCTTTTCTCAAGGCCCAGGGACAAGAGGACGGAGGACTATATTACCGGGCGTTTCGGCTGATTCCGGCAGAAGGTGCTCCGGCAGGGAGGTAAAAATGACGATGAGAGTAATTTATATGGAGGAGCTGGACAGCCTGCGCAGAAGCCTGGAGGAAATGGGTGAGGCTGTGGAGAGCTCCTTTGACAGCCTGCTGGCAGCCATGGACAGCAGGGATACGGAGATGGAAATGCAGATCATTAAGGGCGACCGGATGATCAATGATATGGAGCGAAATATCGAATCCAGATGCCTGTCCCTGATCACCAGGCAGCAGCCCATTGCCAGGGATCTGAGAATGATCTCTGCGGCGCTGAAGGTGGTGACGGACATCGAGCGCATCGGGGATCAGACGGCGGACATCGCGGAGCTGATGATCCGTTTAAAGGATTGTAAGCTGGAGGCATATTCCAGGCACATCACCGGAATGCTGGGCGTGACGAAGGAGATCGTGCACAATGCTATCCACGCCTTTGCGGGAAGGGATGGCAAAGCGGCAGAGGAAGTGATCCGTCACGACGATGTGGTGGACGAGCTGTTCGCCAAGGTGAAGGATGATCTGGTGAGGATGCTCAGGGAAGGCGGACAGGATCAGGAAGCCTTTCCGGTGGATGAATGCCTTGACATTTTGATGATAGCCAAGTATCTGGAACGGATCGGAGACCATGCGGTGAATATCGCGGAATGGGAGCTTTTTCAGGAGAGCGGGGCGATACAGGATATACGGCTGATGTAGGTTCGGTAAATGCAGGAGAGGACTTGGGAGGTTTCGGCCTTTCAGGTTCTCTCCGGCATATTTTACCTCAATCACAATACCTATCCCGTCCTCGTCAATCTCCACCAGTATATCGCTGTAGCCGTCTCCGGCCTCATGGTTGGAGAATACGCCCCAGGTTTCCTTAAAACTGAGCAGTCCCACCAGAATACCGTGGTAAAAATTTTCTTTTCTGCCAGAATAAGCGTCCCTGATGCTGATCGTTCTGCGCAGATAGGCCTGAAACAGCCGCTCAGCCTCCCGGGCGTTTCCCTGACGGAAGGCCTCACAGAAGGCATTCAGCGTCCGGCCGTCCCGGCGTGCGCTGTCCTGAAACCAGGCAAGGATCTGGGATTTGAAGATATTGCGGATTTCCGTGTTGGGGATTACAAGCTCCCGGGCCGGAGTGTCCCCAGGCCTTTTGAGCGTCAGGTATCCTGTGGAAAAGAGTACACTCCACACATTTTCAATGGAATCATAAAGCTCTTTATAAGTCAGCTCCTGACGGAGCTCTTTTTGTATGGATTCTCCGGCAATCAAAGCCTCAATTTCCCGTTTCGCCGAACTGTTGGCCAGCTCCAGAAAATGGCGGATAATCTCATTCCCGCTGGTATTCGACCAGTAGGCTTCCGGCTGTGCTTCCCTGTCAGCCATCAGAGCGTCACAGTAGCAGATCACATCCCAGGGACAGTAAATATCCGTGTTGCCGAAATGGTATCCATCATACCAATCGTGAAACACCGGATAGAAATCGGACAGTCCGTAATATTCCAGCAGCTGCCGCACCTCTGAATCTGTGAAACCAAAATATTCATCCAGCCTGGGCGTGGTGACGGAAAGGATTTTCAGATTGTTCAGCCCGGTAAAAATACTTTCCTTTGTGATGCGCAGGCAGCCTGTGAGAACAGCAAAATACAGATGGTCGTTGGATTTCAGGCCCTGCTCAAACAGGATACGGATCAGCATGGCCATCTCATCATAATAACCGCCTTCAAAAGCCTTGGCCAGCGGGACGTCATATTCATCGATGAGAAGAATGACCTTCTGCCGATAGTGCATGTGAAGAAGGGCGGTGAGGGTCTGCAGGCTGGCAAGCAGAACCGCGTCGGAGAGGGCATAGCCGTTCTGGTCAAAGGTAATCAGATGACGGTACAGATTTTTTTCCGGTTCACTCAGCCGGTCGCTTTCCAGTAAAAATCCTCTGTCCTTATCTTATCGAAACGATCGATGCCCACAGGAAGCTTTTTCTTCCAGGCGTTTGTAAAATTGGTCATAGGGCTCTCCTTTCAGGCAGCTGCTGCGTCCGCTCACCCCCGAAGTACGTTCCTGTGCCTCAAACAGCAGGTGCCTGGGGCGGCTTTGAACAGTAACTTTTATTATCAGTTTACCATGACGCTTCTTTTTATTCAAGTATCGTTCTGGGATAAATATTTATTGAGATTCGATAAAAATATATTGACAATCAATGTGTAAAATGGTATTTTGAGGAAGAAGAAGGCGGGCTGCTGCGCGCTGGCAGACAGCAATGAAGGAGGAGATTAGTATGAAGGAAAACACATTGATTAAGCTGACCAAGCTGCTGCTGGATCTGATGTTTTATGCGGGGATCGCTGTGATTGTGACACTGCCGGTGTCGGTAAAGGTATACGGGCAGATCAATTCCTATTTTGCGGATTATTATATTCAACTGGTGGTATTATTCGGTATATCCGGCGTGCTGGCCGAGTTGATTTTGCGGGAGCTTCGCAGGATGTTCCGAACCGTTCTGGAGAACGACTGCTTTGTGGAGGAAAATGTGAGAAGCCTGAACCGGATGGGCACGTACAGCTTTCTGATCGCCCTGGTAACGGCGGGCAGGCTGACCCTGTATCTGACGCCGGCGGTGCTGATCCTGATTCTGGTGTTTGTGATCGCCGGGCTTTTCAGCAAGGTACTCAGCCGTGTGTTTGACAGGGCGGTGGCCTATAAGCTGGAAAACGATCTTACTATATAGAAGCAGGGACGCGGAGGAAGTGGAGAAATTATGTCGATCATTATCAACCTGGATGTATGTATGGCCAAGCGGAAAAAGAGCCTGACGGAGCTGGCAGGCGAGGTGGATATTACGCTGGCCAATCTTTCCATATTAAAAAATAACAAGGCCAAGGCGGTGAGACTGTCCACTCTGGATGCAATCTGTAAGGCGCTGGACTGTCAGCCCGGGGATATTCTGCAGTACGTGGAGGATGAGAAGGACGGACAGGAGAGCGGAGGCCGGTGAAACGGGAAGGTCAATGTATGGCCCGTGAAGGGCGGGAAGGAGACAGCCATGGATGGGAAATTCAGTAACGGCGGCGGATATAACCGAATGACAGGGCCGGAAAGCTTTGCAGGGGAAAGCCAGGTGCAGGGAAATGGAAACCCAGTACCGGCAGGGGAAAGCCAGGTACAGGGAAATGGAAACCCGGTACCGGCATGGGAAAACAGAGCGCAGGGAAATGGAAACCCGGTACCGGTACAGGGAAATACAGGAGCGGCAGGCCCGCGGCAGCCCGATGCTTTTCAGCGGGAAAGAACGGCTGAACAGATGGAGCAGCAGCAGAGAGAGCATTGCAGACGCCGGCTGATGCAGGGGAGCTTCGGCTTTTTCGGCGGAGCCAGCGCGCTGTACGCCTGTTTTTACACATTTTGCCTGTATCGTAACGCTTCGGGGATTACCTACCCTTTTTTCGTCGCAGGAACCCTTTTCTTTTTTTACTTATGTACCAAAAAGTCAGGGGTTCCATGGAAAAAAGACAGCGGCTTCTATCTGGTCAGCATTCTTCTCCTGGGCACGTCCGTTTTTCTCACCGATAACGGAGCGATTCACCTGTTTACCAAGGCCGGGATTCTGCTTTTGACGCTGAGCATGATGCTGCATCAGTATCTGCGGGATGAAGACTGGAGCTTTTTCAAATATCTGTCAGCCCTGGGGCAGGGCCTGGTGGAGACGGTCTGCTGCGTGGGCTGTCCGGTGAGCGATGGAAACGGCTGGCTGAAGGAGAGGGAGCAGTCCGGGCGGAAGGGCAAGGGCCGTTACGTGATCCTGGGTCTGCTGATCCTGCTTCCCCTGCTTCTGGTGGTGCTGGCGCTTCTGGTGAGCGCGGACGCGGTGTTCCGAAGCCTGTTTGTAAGGCTGTTTTACCACATCAGCCCGTTTCGCATAGCAGGGCTTCTTTGCATGGCTCTGGCCGCCTTCTGGGGCGCTTACTGCTTTATCGCCATGCTGAACAAAAGGGTGATCCGGGAGGAGTGCCCGGAGAAAAAGGGGCAGGAGCCGGTTCTTGCCATCACGGTCACCTCTGTGCTGGCGGTTGTGTATCTGATCTTCTGCGGGATCCAGATCGTGTACCTGTTCCTGGGGCAGCTTCGGCTTCCGGCGGGATATACCTATTCCTCCTATGCCAGGCAGGGCTTCTTTCAGCTTCTTGCGGTGTGTGCGATCAATCTGACTGTGGTTCTGGTCTGTCTTTCCTGCTTCAGGGAAAACAGGGTGCTGAAGGGGATCCTCACGGTGATCTCCCTGTGTACCTATATTCTGGCAGCGTCCAGCGCCTATCGGATGCTTCTGTATATCCGGTACTGCCAGCTTACCTTCCTGAGGATTCTGGTATTGTGGGCGCTGTGCGTGATTGCGGTGATGCTGGGAGGGATCATCTACAGCATTTACCGCCCTGCCTTCCGCCTGTTCCGGTATCTGACGGTGACGGTGACCGTGTGCTATATTTTTCTGGCCTTTGCAAGACCGGACTACTGGATTGCCAGATACAATATGAGCTTCGTGAATATGAGTACCGCCTACGACCATGACGCGGAGGATACGTCCTATCGTGATCTGTCCTATCTGGCCGGTCTGTCGGCTGACGCCGCTCCCGTACTGGCCAGCCCTGAATACTACAGCTACCTGAAGCGTTCCTCCTATGCCATGCAGGATTACTTTTTTGAAACAAAGGAAAAGGCAGAGGACTGCGGCATGCGCAGCTTTAATCTTTCCCGTTATCTTGCAGGAAAGGCCATAGCTCGGGTTACCGTCCGCTGAGAGGCCGGGTGAGGTAAAAAATGTCCGTCCCCGATTGACAAAAGGGGGAGAGCAGGGTATAGTAGAAACACAGATTTTTCACAATTTAAACATGGAGGGAAAATACGTATGAGAAAAAAAGCAGCTGTCTTAACAGCCATGGTTCTTGCCCTTGTTCTCACCGCATGCGGCGCAGGGTTTGATGCCACCAAGTACGTAGACGGCGTACTGAAGAACATTTACCTGGGAGATTCTACCACATACAGAGAGATGGTGGAGATCACCGAGGCGGAGGCTGAGGAGGAGTATCTGGCAGGAATCGAGGTTGAGGCTGATTTCTTCCTGTCTTACTATGGACTTGAGGTATCCGATGAGATTTATCAGCAGATCGTGGATATGTACAAGGAGATCTACTCTCATTCCAAGTTTGAGGTAAAGGAAGCTGTGAAGAACGAGGACAGCTATAACGTTGAGGTTCTGATCAGCCCCATCGACGTGATCGTGAACAGCGAGGACGCTATCATGGAGGCGATCACCGAGTTCACCGAGACCGCCAACTCCGACGATTATGCGGACGAGCAGGCCATCTACGATGCTATGGCCCAGATCGTGATTGACATCATCAATGGGAACATGGCAAACCTGGGTTATCAGGATCAGAAGTCCGTTATTGTGAAGGTGGAGAAGGACGCACAGGGGTATTGGGGAGTATCTGACGATGCGATTTCCGCACTGGATCAGGATATGATTGCTTACTGATTGGCTGATATAGAGGTATCATATGCAGCAGTTTACCAAGAAGGCGCTGGAGGATTCCCTCAAGCACCTTCTTTTAACCAAACCGCTTAACAAAATTACGATCAGCGACATCACGGAGGACTGCGGGATCAACCGCATGACCTTTTATTACCATTTCAGGGATATTTATGACCTGGTGGAATGGAGCTGCCTGGAGGATGCGGGAAAGGCCCTGGCGGGGAAAAAGACCTATCAGACCTGGCGGCAGGGTTTCCTTCAGATTCTGTATGCTGTACGGGAGAATGCGCCTTTTGTTACCAACGTATACCAGTGTGTTGGCCGGGAGGCGGTAGAGAAATATCTGGCTCCGCTGGCGGATCAGCTTCTGATGGACGTGCTGAATGAGGTGGCGGCGGGCATGACGGTGCGGGAGGAGGACAAGGCTTTTATTGCAAGGGTTTACTCCTACGCCTTCATTGGTCTGATGCTGGACTGGGCGAAGGGCGGTATGAAGGAGGAGCCGGAGGAACTGGTGAACCGGCTGGGCCTTGTGATTCAGGACGATTTTGCAGGGGCGCTGAACCGCTTCCGGATTGACCGTGCTTCTGAACCGAAGCGGCCGTCGGATGCGTCCGTATGAGTGCCCTTTTCAGGTCTGCTCCCGCTATACATCAAAATTCCCGTTTTGATAAAAATATTTACAATCCGTTCCCTCTGATAAGTTTTTTATCAGAGGGCTCTTTTTGTTTATAGCTATGTTTTCAGTGGAAGGCTACAATAGAGAAAAGTCAGCAATAGAGAAAAATCAACAGAAGCAGCAGAAAACAAGGAGGTTGTGATTATGTATTATTCAGCAGGAACCTATGAAGCCTTTGCCCATCCCAGGAAGCCGGAGGGAGTGGACAAGAAGTCGGCCTATATCATCGGAACCGGACTTGCCGGGCTGTCCGCAGCCTTCTATCTGGTGAGGGACGGCCAGATGAAGGGAGAGCACATTCATGTACTGGAGAAGCTGGAGCTGGCAGGAGGAAGCTGCGATGGTTACAGAGATGTGACCAAGGGCTTTTATATGCGGGGCGGCAGAGAGATGGATAACCATTTTGAGTGTATGTGGGACATGTTCCGGGATGTTCCTTCCATTGAAAATCCAGAGGTATCCGTTCTGGACGAATATTACTGGCTGAACAAGCAGGATCCCAATTATTCGCTCTGCCGGGCCACAGTCAACTGCGGTGAGGATGCCCACACGGATAAAAAGTTTGAACTGGACAAAAAATCAGCCATGGCGCTTTCCAGGCTTTTCATCACACCGGAAAAGGCATTGGAGGGAAAGAAGATTTCAGAGGTGCTGCCCGAATCCTTCTGGCAGACCAATTTCTGGCTGTATTGGCAGACCATGTTCGCCTTCCAGCGCTGGTCCAGCGCCCTGGAGATGAAGCGCTATCTGTGCAGATACGTGCACCACATTGACGGACTTCCCGATTTCAGCGCTCTGCGTTTTACCAGATACAACCAGTATGAGAGCATGATTCTGCCTCTGGTAAAATATCTGGAGAACCACGGCGTACAGGTGGAATTCGGCATGGATGTGAAAAACGTGGTCATTGAGACAGAAGGGGACAAGAGAACCGCAAGGCAGATTGTGTACGTGAAGGACGGACAGGAACAGACCATCGACCTGGTGGAGGACGATCTGGTATTTATCACGAACGGCTGTTGCACGGATACCTCCTGCTATGGTGACCAGACCCATGTGCCGGATCTGAGCCATGTGGAAAACGGGGCAGGGGAATCCTGGGATCTGTGGAAAAATATCGCCGCCCAGGCCGTGAACGGGGAATATGGAAATCCTGACAATTTCTGTACCGATTATGAAGCCACCAACTGGATGAGCGCCACCGTTGAGACGAAGAATGAGGAGATCATTCAGCATATCATCAATGTGTGCAAACGGGATCCCCGTGCAGGAAAGGTGACCACAGGCGGCATCGTGACCGTCAGGGACAGCGTGGACAACTGGTATTTATCCTGGACGATCAACCGTCAGCCGCAGTTCAAGTCGCAGGATAAGGATACGGTTCTGATCTGGGTATACGCTCTGAGTACGAATAAGGAAGGAAACTATGTGAAGAAGGCCATGAGAAGCTGTACCGGCGAGGAGGTCTGCCGGGAATGGCTGTACCATATCGGGGTTCCCACGGACAGGATCGAACAGCTGGCAGCTGAGGAGTGTAACACCACCACCTGCTTCATGCCCTTCATCAACGCCTTTTTCCAGCCCAGAAAGGAATCCGACCGCCCGAAGGTGGTGCCGGAGGGGGCTGTGAACTTTGCCTTTCTGGGACAGTTTGCGGAAACGCCCAGAGATACCATTTTTACCACGGAGTATTCCATCCGTACCGGTATGGAAGCGGTCTATACCCTGTTGAATGTGGATCGGGGCGTGCCGGAGGTGTGGGGAAGCAAATACGATGTACGCGAGCTGCTGCGGGCCTGCTATTATGCCATCGACAAGAAGCCTCTGGCAGAGGCGGAGCTGTCCTTTGTGGAAAAGGAAATTCTGAAAACCGTGGTAAGAAAGATACAGGGAACGGATCTGGAGCTGCTTTTGAAGGAGAGCGGGCTGATCTGACAGCTCAGGCGTTGTCCGCCCGCTGCTGCTCCGACAGCTGGGAAAGGATCGCGCGAACACTGTCTCCCATTTTGATCAGGGAGGCAGTGGGCGGGATCTCGATCCCGTGAATCAGGCGGTTACGGGCATTCCGCAGACTTACCACTTTTTCCAGGCTTTCCTTGCTGAGCACCTTCATGCGCTTCAGCGTATTGATATTGAAGGAGCCCCTGGCCTTGGGATTGTTCTGTACCGACAGACGGATGAGCACAGTTTCCAGGCTGATCCAGGGCTTCATGAAATATTCGATTGCCTTCATCTGCTGGCTCTCCGGCTTTTCGGTCAGGGGGGCCAGTTCTTTATAGAGAAGGTAGCGTTTCTCACTGCCGCAGAGGATCTGGTCGGTGATCTGCTGGGAAATGGTGCGCTTATCATCCACCAGCTTGAGAGAGCGGAGAATGGGCTCCAGCTCCCTGGCATTGGCGATTTTCAGGCGGGTCATCAGCCGGAGCAGCAGCTCCACGTTCCCCATCCTGGGATCGATGTCCAGCCTTTTGTAGCGGGTACTGAGATAATCGTACAGGTAGGAGGCCAGGTCGTACTGATTGGAAAAGGACGCATTCTTGCTCTGCAGCCTGGCATTGCCCGCGGCCTGCAGGCGTTCCAGGGCGATCTCACCGGTGAGCACCAGGCCGTTCAGCTCATCCAGGATGGCCAGCTCCTCATCGGAAAGCATTCCCTGGGTAGGCTTGTAGACCAGATCGTGCTCCACCTCCGACCAGGCGTGCATCAGGACGGAAGCCACCTGGATTTCCAGACGCACGGCGGCATACTTCTGCTGTTTCTTTTCCAGCGTGTCCTCCCGCATGGTAGCCCGGTAATGGGTGGCCCAGTAGCCGGAAAAACGTTTGTTGTAGGAGGGCTGCTTGGACTGGCCCGGAAATTTCTTCGTCTCTGCCACCAGAAACAGGCTGTTGATGACCTGATCGGCCTTGGCCCGGTCTCCGGGGAAATAAAGGGAGACACGGATTCCGCTCAGATCCGCAATATCCCCATAGATCTCGTTCATATTCCGGTAGGGCGTATCCCTCTTTTCATTGCGCTGCGTCACCTTGGCCTTCAGCCGGGCCGGGCTTTTGGCACGGGAAGTGACCATAGCGCGGATACCGGAGGAATGCAGGGCGTCGCGCAGCAGATCCTCCGCCACATGGCCCGCCGTCTCATAAAATGTTATTTTTTTCTTATAATTCTCAATAAACTGATTGATTAATTCCATTTAAATGACCTTCGTTGTCCATTTGGTGCAGTCCCACACATCGGTTGCCAGCCCCTCATAGAAATCCGGTTCGTGGCAGACCATCAGGATACTTCCCCTGTAGGCCATAAGCGCCCTGCGCAGCTCGGCCTTGGCGTCCACATCCAGATGGTTGGTGGGCTCATCCAGAAGCAGGATGTTGGTTTCCCGGTTGATCAGTTTGCACAGCCGCACCTTGGCCTGCTCGCCTCCGCTTAACACCTTCACCAGGCTTTCGATGTGCTTGGTGGTAAGGCCGCATTTGGCCAGGGCCGAGCGCACCTCGTACTGGGTGAAGCCGGGAAACTCGTTCCAGATTTCCTGAATGCAGGTGGTGGAAACATCCGGGGACATTTCCTGCTCAAAATATCCGATGGATAGATAATCTCCCTGCTCCACGCTGCCGGAAAGCGGGGGAATCAGCCCCAGGATGCTCTTTAACAGAGTGGTTTTTCCAATTCCGTTGGAGCCGATGAGGGCGATTTTCTGTCCGCGCTCCATGGAAAGGCTGAGCGGCGTGGACAGGGGCTCATCGTAACCGATCACCAGATCCTGGGTGGTGAAAATATAGCGCCCCGGCGTCCGTGCCTCCTTAAAATGAAATTCCGGCTTGGGCTTCTCGCCGGCCAGCTCGATCACATCCATCTTATCCAGCTTCTTCTGACGGGACATGGCCATGTTTCTGGTGGCCACGCGGGCCTTGTTGCGGGCCACGAAATCCTTCAGATCGGCGATCTCCTTCTGCTGACGGTTGTAGGCGGCCTCAAGCTGAGCCTTTTTCATGGCATATACTTCCTGAAATTTATCATAATCCCCCACATACCGGGTCAGAGCCTGGCTGTCCATGTGGTAGATTAGGTTGACCACACTGTTGAGAAACGGAATATCGTGGGAAATAAGGATAAAAGCATTTTCATAATCGTTCAGATAGCGCCTCAGCCACTCGATATGCTCTGCATCCAGATAGTTGGTAGGCTCGTCGAGCAGCAGGATATCTGGCTTTTCAAGGAGAAGCCTGCCCAGAAGCACCTTGGTACGCTGACCGCCGGATAATTCCGACACATCCTTATCCAGCCCGATATCCGCAAAGCCCAGGGCCCGGCCCACCTCCTCCACCTTGGCGTCGATCATATAGAAATCGTGCATGGTGAGCAGATCCTGGATCGTGCCCAGCTCTTCCATCAGAGCCTCCAGCGTGTCAGGATCCGCCTCGCCCATTTTGTCACAGATTTCATTCATCTGCGCCTCCAGCTCAAACAGAAAAGAAAAGGCGGAGGCAAGGGTATCCCGTATGGTGCTCCCCTTCTCCAGCACCGTGTGCTGATCCAGATAGCCCACCCGCACGTTTTTGGCCCACTCGATCCGCCCCTCGTCCGGCATAAGCTTTCCGGTAATAATATTCATAAATGTGGACTTGCCCTCCCCGTTGGCCCCGACCAGGCCGATGTGCTCGCCCTTCAGAAGCCGGAAGGAAACATCCTGAAAAATGGCCCTGTCGCCAAAGCCGTGGGAAAGATGTTCTACATTCAATATACTCATGATTCTGTTTCAGTATCCTTTCATAATTTTAGGGGGTTCAGGCTTTCCATAGGTTGTGAGCGTTACTGTTCACGACAGCCTCAAACGCTTGTCGTTTGAGGCGTAAGAACGTGATTCAGGAGTGAGCGGGCCTCTTTTGCGTAGCAAAAACTTTGAATAGGCCCGCGAATGTTACTGTTTACTGGCTTGCCAGTGAACAGTAACTTGTGAGCCTCCGTCCGCTCCAGGCACGGCCTGTGGCAGGTTCGACGCGTGGGCACGCTTCCGCTCGATCAAAAACGCAGCGGCTCTAGGCTCGAAAGGACCTCGCCAAGTGCCGGCGTTTTTGAACGGCCCGTGCA
>CAUWLJ010000084.1:0-15915 GCA_963559585.1 uncultured Eisenbergiella sp.
CAGCAAGAGGAATGTGCCGGGACGTAAAAGCGGAGCGCTTCATTCCGGAAAAAAGCCCGGCTGTCAGAACAGCCGGGCTTTTTCGTCTGCGCCCTGAGGCGCTGAGGAGAAATTCATTTCCGATGAGATTTCCTTCGGATGAATTTCCGATGAAATTGATTTCTGATGGAATCTGTTTCCCATGGGATTTATTCCCGATGGAAGCTGTTCCCGGCGAAATTTATTTCATCATCTCCTCCTGCTTCTTGATCATTCTGCGGACCATCTCACCGCCGATGGAACCGGCTTCCTTGGAAGTCAGGTCGCCGTTGTAGCCTTCCTTCAGGTTTACTCCCAGCTCGGAAGCAACCTCAGTCTTGAAACGATCCATTGCAGCCTTAGCTTCAGGTACCTCAACTCTATTAGATCTGTTAGAACTTGCCATTTTGCATTCACCTCCGTAATTTGCGTTGCTTTTTTTCTGATTTGTTTGTCAGATAAGCGGGCGGCTCCAAGCGTCCTGCCGTCCGCTTATCCAGTGGGGGATGTGGAAGGCTTTCGGCTTTTCGTTTGTTTCCGTCGCTTATCTTGGTGTTATTATCTGCGCAAATCCGGGTTTTATCCATGGAGGCTCTCAGGTATTTTCTGGAAAAAAACAGTCCGGTCGTATCAGTGTGAACTGTTGCAAAAAAACAGCCCTCCGCGCTGTGAGGCGGAAGGCTGACCCGCGTGCACCTGACGGGCGCACATTTATGATCCGATCCTGCTGATCGTATTCTGTATGCTGTGCATACCTGCTTCATGAGCCAGCGACTCGAACTGAGGATCCTTCTCCGTTTTCTCAGGATAAATATCCTGGCCGTCCTTCAGTGTACGCATCTTCTTCCGTCCGGTGATCTGCAGGTAGTAGTCGATACGGCGTATTACCGCCCCGGAAACCGGAACCAGGATGCAGACTGCAATGAAAAGAAATAACCAGATCAGATTGTTCATATGTGCCCTCCTTTTCCACGCCAATTTCCAGTAACAAAAGGCCTCCGGGCAGGATCGCGCTGCGGCGGAAGGGATTCAGAACCAGCCAACACGCTGCCGCAGACGGAGGATGCCCTCTTTATAGCTATAATATAGCATTGTACTCAAAAAAGTGCAAGACCGGGTGAGGAGTTTGTGTATAATTATGTTACTGTGGGTTACTGTTCACAGCAGCCTCAAACGCCTGCCGTTTGAGGCGTAAGAATGTGATTCAGGAGTGAGCGGGCCTCTTTTGCGCAGCAAAAACTTTCAATAGGCCCGCGAAAGTTACTGTTTACGGGCCTGCCGTGAACAGTAACTACTGTGGTGTTACTGTTTACTGGCTTGCCAGTAAACAGTAAGGAAGGAAAAGAAGTATGGCATATGAAAAAAAGAATATGATACAGGCACCGATTTTGTCTGGACAGCCGGAGATAAGGGAGGACGGCATTTCGTTTCTGCGGGCGTGCGTGTCTGCGGACAGGCAGGGCGAGGACTGTATTCTGAGAGGGGGCAGGGCCAGCGGGGAGGAGTTTTATAAGCTGAGCCTGAAGGGCGTGATCCTGGAAAACTGTGTGTTTATGGACTGCGGGTTTGAGAAGGGCAGCTTTGTGGATGTGGTGTTTCAGAACTGTGACTTTTCAAACTGCCGTCTGGAGGACGGTTTTTTTAATCGGTGCGTCCTGCAGTCGGTGAAGGGAGTCGGTGCGGATTTCCATGAAAGCCTGTTCCGCGAGGTGCGGGTGGAGGAGGGGCTGTTTTCCTTTGCCAACTTCAGCGGGACCAGATGGGAGAATGCGCTGCTGTCCGGGTGTGATCTGCAGGATGGATATATGGAGGAGTGCGGTTTTAAAAAGACCGTTTTTCAAAGCATGAAGCTGAACCGGGTGAATTTTTTCCATACCTCCTTAAAGGGGATCGACCTGAGGGGAAGCGAGCTGGAGGGGCTGATCCTCTCGGAGGAAAGAAAAGAGCTTAAGGGCGCGGTGGTGGATCTGTATCAGGCGGCGGAGCTGGCGCGGCTATTGGGTATCGTGGTGAAGTAGGCGGAAAGAGGAGAGCGAATGGATAAAGAAACGGTTTTAAAACAATATTTTGGGTACGACAGCTTTCGGGAGGGGCAGGAAAAACTGATCGACAGCATCCTTTCCGGCAGGGATACCCTTGGGATCATGCCCACCGGGGCGGGAAAATCCATCTGCTTTCAGGTGCCTGCGCTGATGATGGAGGGAATCACGCTGGTGATCTCGCCCCTCATTTCCCTGATGAAGGATCAGGTAGCCGCGCTGAACCAGGCGGGGGTGCATGCGGCCTTCCTGAACAGCTCCCTGACCCAGAATCAGTATTATAAGGCCCTTTCCCTGGCGGCGCAGGGACGCTATTCGATCATCTATGTGGCGCCGGAGCGGCTTGTGACCGGGGAATTTCTGGAGTTTGCCTTACATGCCAGGATCAGCATGGTGGCGGTGGACGAGGCGCACTGCGTCTCCCAGTGGGGGCAGGATTTCAGACCAAGCTACTTAAAGATTGTGGAATTCATTGACCGGCTTCCTGTCCGCCCTGTGATCAGCGCGTTCACCGCTACGGCAACCAGGGAGGTGCGGGAGGATATTATTGACATTCTCCAGCTTCGCAGCCCTACCGTTACTACAACAGGCTTCAACCGGCCCAATCTGTATTTCGGCGTGCAGTCTCCCAGGGATAAGTACGGAACAATGAAAAATTATATGGAATGCCATCCAGGGGAGAGCGGTATCATCTACTGCCTGACGCGGAAGGTGGTGGAGGAGGTGTGTGAGCGGCTGACAGCCGACGGCTTTCCCGCAACCAGGTATCATGCGGGGCTGAGTGATGCGGAGAGACGGCAGAACCAGGATGATTTTATCTATGACAGGCTGCCCATCATGGTGGCTACCAACGCCTTCGGCATGGGGATCGACAAGTCTAATGTGCGCTACGTCATCCATTATAATATGCCGAAAAATATGGAAAGCTATTATCAGGAGGCCGGGCGCGCGGGCCGTGACGGGGAACCGGCGGAATGTATCCTGCTGTACGGCGGCCAGGATGTGGTGACCAATCAGTTTTTTATCGATAATAATACGGACAATCAGGAGCTGGATCCGCTGACACGCCGCCTGGTACAGGAGAGGGATCGGGAACGGCTTCGGAAGATGACCTTTTACTGCTTTACCAACGAGTGCCTTCGGGATTATATCCTCCGTTATTTTGGGGAGTATGGATCGAATTACTGTGGAAACTGCAGCAACTGCCTGAGCCAGTTTGAGGAGACGGACGTGACGGATATTGCCAGGAGCCTTCTGGAATGCGTGCAGGCATGCCGACAGAGGTATGGGACGAATGTGATCATAGACACGGTGCACGGAGCCAACACGGCGAAGATCCGGCAGTACCGCATGAATGAAAATCCCGGCTATGCTTCCCAGGCAAAGGTTCCCGTCTACAAGCTGCGCCAGGTGATGAACCATCTGATGCTGAAGGAGTATCTGGCAGTGACGCCGGACGAGTATGCCATCGTGAAGCTGACGGAGAAGTCCGCTCTGATCCTGGAGGGTGAGGAGACGATCCTTATGAAGATGGCAAAGGAACAGGAGCATCCGGCAAAGCAGGCTGGAGGGAAGAAGCGGAGCGTCAGGAAAGGAGCAGGAGGGACGGACGCCGCGCTTACAGAGGCAGACGAGGCGCTGTTCGAGGCCCTGCGGAGGCTTCGCTCGGAGATCGCCCGGAAGGAGGGCGTGCCGCCTTATATCGTTTTCTCGGACAAATCCCTGATCCATATGTGCCTGATCCGCCCGGCAGACAAGAACGAGATGCTGTCCGTGTCCGGGGTTGGGGAATTTAAGTTTGAAAAGTACGGGGAGCAGTTTCTGCGGTGTGTGGCGGAGTTTGGGGAGGGGCGGAGGTGATGCAGGGGAAGACTGCGGTGACAATGGTTCCCATTCCCATTCTGCTTTTGACGGAAAGGCCGAAACAGGCTCCGAAGGTGAGAGAAAGGCGGCGGTTAATGTTAAAAATGCCGATATGCCCCTCTGCGCTTTCGGAGGCAAGCCTTTCCTGAATCCGAGCCAGCTCCTCCTTTGGGATGCCCACGCCGTTGTCGATTTTTGGATGCGGTTAATTGAAAGCTCATCCAGAAGATGGACTTTAAGGTATTAAAGAGAAAATGAGGGCTGATCTGAGCCCGCAGAGAGTTGAGCTCCAGGATTTTGTTCTGATAAATATTTTCTCTCAGCTGCATTTTCAGAGTGTTCTGTGAAACGAAGGTTTTGATGATATTCTGAGTCAGCATTCCGTACAGATTGTTTCGAGATGTGTCTGCAGGCAGAGGAAGCCCTTTCTCAGCGGCAGCAAACAGATCGATGATCTGCATGATATTCCGGTGAAAGCGATGGCTGATCAGGCTGGAAACGCCGATACACAGGATGGTAAGAGCCAGCATGAGCGACAGGGTGATGGTCATCAGATTATAAACGGTTCTGTACAGAGAAGTGTGCGGGGTTATAGAAATGTAATGGATATTGCCCAGCTCGGAGAAAAGCTGAACAATATAATAGCGCTGTCCCTGATACGTGTAATTGGGAATGACCTCGCTGGAGGAGGCGGAAGGAGTGGATTTTGCCGGATACAGGCTGGAAAAAGATTTTTGGATATGATAAAGACGCAATAAGAAGCGGATGGTGGATAAGATTTCAGGTAAACTGAGTGGTGTGATGAAGAAAGAACAGGCAGAGAAAAAGTTTCCTTCTTATTTTAAAAATTTTGAAATACCAGAGTGGGCACGAGAGCAGGAATTGGAAGTGTATCGGGCTTGTGCAACAGGAAAAGTGGACGAAGTATCCTTTTTGAATAGTTATGAAGAATTTGGGCATAAAATATAAGGGATCTCATGTGGACTGGTGGCTATATACCGATGCAGAACCGTATAAGGACTTCAGGGTGTTAGAAAATGAAAATTGAAAATATATTCAGAACAATTCCGGATTTTCATAATATTGTTTTAGATACGATCCTTTTTGAAAGTAAGTATCCAGTAATGTTTACATGTAAAAATGAGGGAGATGTATATTTATTTATATGTTGTCTTGTAACTGCCGATACAGCGGAATGGATTGGAACAAAGACGACATATGGTAATTTGGCTGCACTTCTGGAAAACAGGGTTACAATTAGGGATGCTTTTTTGAACGTTACAGACGATAAGATCATTGTTAAATATAATGGTAAAAATATAGAATACAAAATAGAAAAAGGGAGTCAAATACAAGAACATTTATTACCTGCTGCAGATGAGTATATGGATGCAGAAGAGGATGAGTATAAGGAAGAAATAGAAGAGTTTAAAAAACGTGATAGGAATATTGAATATGCAATTACTCCCCGGTTTAATAGACTTTTGGTGTTTCACTATAAAGGGCAGAGCCGATTGGTAATGGATGATGATTTTTCTATGGATTTAGATACGATGAAATATGAAACAGGAAAAATTCATAAACTGGAAGTAGCTTTGATATAGTGAGGTGAAGTTATGAATAATTTCATATTAAAAAAACATTATGTGAAAGAAGCCTCTTTTTTTGAAAACAAAGAGAAAGAAAAATAATGTGGAAGTTAGTGTAGAAGGAGGAATTCTGATTCCAAAAGATCCTCAAAAAAATAAATATTTAACCACTCAACTAAAGATACATTTGGGAAACTCAGAAGAACGTATTCATTTGGTATTGGATACACTTTCTGTTTTTGAAATTGAAAGGGAAGGCGAAAACGTTGAGATTAAAGAGGAAGATGTAAATGCAAAATGCCTGCCGGTTGCATTAACAGAACTTAGAAAGACAGTAAAAAAGGTGACAGAAGCTTACGGAATGACTGCGTTAGAGCTGCCGCCATTTGAAGAAGAAACAATAAAAGAGTGATCCTTCAGACGGATTTAACATGGCAGATAGTCTCCAGGTAGATTATCTGCCATTAAAAAAATAAACATTTTGTTTTATATTTTATAGATTTTAAATTACGTATTTCGCTGCATCGGCAGATTGTATGTCAATGACATATATGTGCAAAATATACAAAAAAATTTTTTGTATAAAATTATTCTGTATTTTTAGCACAAGATATGCTATCCTTGATAAAAGGAGGGAGTACATATGTTCCTTGCCCACATCAGTGAAGACAGAGCACGTCAGCAGAGCATTTCAGATCATCTGTACCAAACGGCCCGTCTGGCCGGGGATTTCGCAGCCGCCTTTAAAATGAAGGAATGGGGTTACGGATTCGGTTTGTATCATGATATTGGAAAGTATTCATTAAAATTTCAGAACCGTCTCCAGGGCGGTTCCATGACGGATCACGCCACAGCCGGAGCGCAGGAATTGTTCCGGCTCCGTAACATTGCAGGATATGCGGCGGCCTATTGTATCAGCGGGCACCATTCCGGGCTTCTGGATGGAGGAGGCAGGGCGGACGTGGGCGGGGAGGCCACATTGATGGGGCGCATGAGCAAGCGGCTGGAGCCGTATCAGGATTTTCATGCCGAAATCGAAGAACCCCGCTTCACGGCCCCGTCTATACGTCCGATGGGAAAGGGAGGCTTCAGCCTGTCGTTTCTGATCCGCATGCTGTTTTCCTGCCTGGTGGACGCGGACTATCTGGACACGGAAAGCTTTATGAAGGATGGGCAGGAGGAGAGGGGCTGTTATGATTCGATCCAGGTTCTGCATCAACGTCTGCGCAGGTATATTTCCAAGTGGCTGGAGAAGGAAGATCAGGATACGGTAAATGGCAGACGGACGATGATTCTGAAGGCATGTCTGGAAAGGGGAGGGCTGCCGCGGGGGCTTTTTTCTCTTACCGTGCCTACAGGGGGAGGAAAGACGATATCATCTCTTGCATTTGCCCTGGAGCATGCCAGGAAGCATCAGCTTGACCGGGTCATATACGTCATACCCTACACCAGTATCATTGAGCAGAATGCCCAGGTTTTCCAGGATATTCTGGGAGAAAAGAATGTGCTGGAGCATCACAGCAGCGTGTCTTACCCGGATGCTGAGGAGGCGCACAGGGCAGCGCTTGCTTCTGAAAATTGGGACTGCCCGGTGGTGGTGACAACGAATGTGCAGTTCTTTGAATCCCTTTTTGGAAACAGTACGTCCGGGTGCAGAAAGCTTCATAATATTGCCAACAGTGTGCTTATTTTCGATGAGGCACAGATGCTTCCCGTTCCTTATTTAAAGCCCTGTATCCGGGCGATTGCAGAGCTGGTACGCAATTATCACAGCACGGCGGTGCTCTGCACTGCGACCCAGCCAGCCCTGAAGCCGTATTTTCCGGAGGATATGCCGATCACAGAGCTCTGTCCGGATGTGAAGGGGCAGTCTGCATTCTTCAGGCGCACCGTTTTTGAACGGGCAGGGGTGCTTTCGGAAGAAGCTTTGGCAGGGTGGATTCGGGAAAAGAGACAGGTCCTGTGTATCCTGAACAGCAGGAAGGCGGTGCAGAGGGTATATGGAAGGCTGGAGGATGCGGAGGGAATCTTCCACCTGTCCACATTCATGTATCCCAGGCATCGGAAAGAAATCCTGCAGAGAGTGAGGGAACGGCTGAAGGAAGGGCTTCCCTGCCGTCTGATCGCTACCAGCCTGGTGGAGGCCGGTGTGGATCTGGATTTTCCAGCGGTATATCGGGAAATGGCCGGGATCGATTCTATGATTCAGGCGGCAGGCAGATGCAACAGAGAGGGGAAAAGGAGGGCGGAGGAGGGCAGAACGGTTCTTTTTGCACTGGAGAAGGAAGAAAGCGGGACGCCCAGAACGCTGCGGCTTCCCATCAGGACGGGAGAGCAGGTGATGGAGGAATATGAGGATATCGGTTCCACGGAGGCGGTTGAGGCATATTTTACAAGGCTTTATTATCTGAAGGGAGAGGAGCTGGACGCCAGAGATATCATTGACAGGATGGAGAGGGAGAGCAGGAGCTGGCTGTTTCCTTTTGCATCGGTGGCGAGGGAATTTATCATGATAGAGGAGAATACGCAGACGATACTGATAGACCGGGAGGAGGCGGCGGCTCATATCGCAGCCAGGATCAGGAGAGGGGAGTATTCCCGCGAGCTGATGCGGGAGGCGGGCAGCTACAGCGTGAACGTTTATGGGAGTGATTTGAAACGGATGGAAGCAGCCGGTCTGCTGGAGCCTTTGGATCAGGAAATCTATGTTCTGCGCAGGAAGGAGCTGTATACAGAAGAAATGGGGCTTTTGATCGAAGCGGAACGGGGAGACGCTCTGTTTGTATGATGAAGGATCGGTGGAAAACGCTCCGGCACAAAGCTGTCGGTATCGCAGGTGAGAAATCACATGCGTGTTTTCTCAACGCAGCCGAAGCTAAAACGCTCCGGCATGGAGGTAAAGATGGGATATGGAATAAAAATTCGGGTATGGGGAGAGCTCGCTCTGTTTTCCCGGCCGGAAATGAAGGTGGAGCGATGCAGCTACGACTGCATGACGCCCTCTGCAGCCAGGGGGATTCTGGAAGCAGTTTTCTGGCATCCGGGGATGAGGTGGATCGTGGACAGGATACATGTCAGGAAGCCGATCCGCTTTACCAGTGTGAGGCGGAACGAGGTGAAAGGCAAGGTTTCCCATACCCATTTGCTGCGTGTGATGAACGGAGAGAACAGGCTGCTCTGCCTGGGGGCAAAGGAGGAGATCGTACAGCGTTCGTCCATCCTGCTTGAAGATGTGGAGTATGTGATCGAGGCTCATTTTGAGATGACGCAGGAGGCCGCGGCTTCGGACAATCCAGGTAAATTCAAGGATATTATTATGCGGCGTCTGCGCAGAGGGCAGTGTTTTCATACGCCTTACTTCGGGTGCAGGGAGTTTCCGGCGCATTTTGAACTGTTTGAAGAGGAGGAGATAGAGACGGCCTATCCGGGGGAGGAGCGGGATCTGGGATATATGCTCTACGATATGGATTATTCGGACAGGGAAAAGATCCAGCCGATGTTTTTCCGTGCGGTTCTGCACAACGGGACGCTCGATGTGAGAGATTGCGAGGTGCTGCGATGATTCTGCAGGCGTTGGTGGAATATTATGAAACATTGGAACGAAAGGGAGAGATCACACGGCCGGGATGGTGCAGGGCGAAGGTTTCCTTTGCACTGGAGCTTTCGGCAGAAGGGGCGCTTAAAAGGGTACTGCCGCTGAAAAGGGAGGTTCAAAGGGGAAAAAAGAAGGTGTGGGAGCCGCAGAACATCACGGTGCCGCGGATGGTGACAAAAAATAATGGGATAGATGCAAATTTCCTCTGTGATAATTCCAGCTATCTGCTGGGAGTGGATAAGAAGGGAAAGCCGGAACGTTCCAGGGACTGTTTTCAGTGTGCCAGGCAGAAGCATATCCAGGTATTGGAGGGTGTGAAAAGTCCGGCGGCGCAGGCTGTGACAGGCTTTTTTGAAAGATGGGACCCGCTTGCGGCGCAGGGGGAACCGGCTCTGGCGGAATATTATGAGGAGATCATGGAAGGAGGGAATCTGATCTTCTTTGTAAACGGAACTTATGTCCAGGATGATCTGGCAGTGCGGCAGGCCTGGGAGTCCTGCCAGGATGAGCAGGAAGAAGGAGAGGAAGGTATCTGCCTGGTGACAGGCAAGAAAAGCCGAATTGAGCGTATTCATGGAAACATTAAGGGGGTTCAGGGCGCTCAGTCCAGCGGCGCAGCTCTGGTTTCCTTCAACGCCCCGGCTTTTGAGTCCTACGGAAGGGAACAGAGCTACAACGCTCCAGTGGGCACATATGCGGTCTATGCCTATACCACAGCACTGAATCATCTGCTGGCTGACCGGGAGCATGTGACGGTGATCGGGGATACAACAGTGGTTTACTGGTCGGAGGATGGGGAACAGGAGTGTCAGGATATTTTTTCCATGTCCATGGAGCCTTCCCTTGACAATGCAGAGATCGTGGGCAGTGTATTTCGGAATCTGGCAGCGGGCCGGGCGGTCAATGTTCCCGGAGTGGAGAAGGCTATTGCGGCAGACCAGAAGTTTTATATTCTGGGGCTGGCGCCGAATGCAGCCAGGATCGCAGTCCGTTTCTTTTATCGGGACAGCTTTGGAAATATCCTGGCGAACCTGAAACGTCATTATGACAGAATGCAGATCATACGTCCGGCATCGGACAGGCTGGAATATCTGGGGATCTGGCATCTGCTGATGGAGACGGTAAACAGGAAAAGCAGGGACAAAAAGCCGGCTTCCGGGATGGCGGGCGCCCTGTATCAGGCAGTCATATCCGGAGGCCGGTATCCGGAGAGCTGCTACCAGGCGGTGCTGGGCAGGATCCGTGCAGAGCAGGATGATGCGGACAGGGGGATCTATCAGATAACCAGGGGAAGGGCGGCCATCATTAAGGGGTGGCTGCTGAGAAACGCGGGATACAAGGAGGAGGAGATTACCATGGCGCTGAATGAAAACAGCAGGGATACAGCGTATACACTGGGAAGAATGTTTGCAGTCCTGGAGGGGATACAGGAGGATGCGAATCCGGGGATAAATGCCACGATCAAAGACAGGTATTTCAATTCTGCCTGTGCGACGCCTGCATCCATTTTTCCGGTACTCCTGAAACTGAAGAACAGCCATATAAGAAAGCTTGACAGCAGAGGAAAAGAAATTTATTACGAAACCATGCTGGGGGAGCTTCAGGGCAGGATTGAAATGGAGGATGGGAAGGAGGCTTACCCCAGGCATCTGACGCTGGAGGAGCAGGGAAAATTTATCCTGGGCTATTATCACCAGACCCAGAAAAGATTTGAAAAGAAGGAGGAGAAGCAGAATGGGAGAGCCGATTAAAAACAGGTATGAATTTGTGATCTTGTTTGATGTGGAAAATGGGAACCCAAACGGAGATCCGGATGCAGGCAATCTGCCCAGGATCGACCCGGAGAGCGGATACGGGATCGTGACGGATGTATGTCTGAAAAGAAAGATCCGCAACTATGTGGAAGCGGTGAAGGAGGACGCTCCGGGGTACAAGATTTATATAAAGGAAAATGTCCCCTTAAACCGAAGTGACAATACGGCTTATGAGTATCTGCATACGGATGAAAAAGGGATCAAGGAGCTGAAGAAAAAAGATCCGGAGGTGGATCAGAAGATCCGGGATTTTATGTGCGGAAACTATTTTGACGTCAGGACCTTTGGCGCGGTTATGACGACCTTTGTGAAGGCGGCGCTCAACTGCGGTCAGGTGCGCGGGCCGGTTCAGCTTGGCTTTGCCAGGAGTATCGATCCTATTATCAGCCAGGAGATTACGATTACCCGTGTGGCAGTTACCACAGAGGCAGATGCGGAGAATAAGAAGAACGAAATGGGAAGAAAGAGCATCGTCCCCTATGCCCTTTACCGCGCAGAAGGCTATATTTCGGCCAATCTTGCCCGGAAAATAACCGGATTTTCTGAGGATGACCTGGAGCTTTTGTGGGAAGCCATCATCAATATGTTTGAGATTGACCATTCCGCTGCGAGAGGAAAGATGGCGGTGAGAGAGCTGATCGTATTCAAACATAGTAAGGAGCTGGGGGACTGTCCGGCTTACCGCCTGTTCGATGCTGTCAGCGTGAAGCGGAAGGAGGACGTGGTGTACCCGAGAAACTATACGGACTACATAGTTACTGTGCAGGAGGAAGCAATTCCGGAATCGGTGGAGATGATTCGTAAAATATGACGGAATACAGAGAAGAAGATTATCTGATGCTGTCAGGCATTCAGCATTTTGCTTTTTGCCGCAGACAATGGGCACTGATCCATGTGGAACAGCAGTGGGCGGAGAACGAATATACGGTGGCAGGAGAAATCATGCACCAAAACGCCCATGATCCATACCGCTATGAAAAGAGGAAGGATGTGCTGATCAGCAGGGCGCTTCCCATTGTTTCCAGGCAGATGGGAGTGAGCGGGGAATGCGACATTGTGGAATTCAGGAAGGCGGAAGATGGGGTGACGCTCCATGGCCATCGAGGCTTATACCAGATCTATCCTGTGGAGTACAAGAAAGGAAAACCGAAAAGTACGCCTGTGGATGTTCTTCAACTCACGGCCCAGGCCATGTGCCTGGAAGAAATGTTCTGCACATCCATCCCGGAAGGGGCCATCTATTATGGAGAAACGAAGCGCAGGGAAACAGTGGCATTTACGGATGAGGGAAAACAGGCGGTAAAAGCGGCCTTTCAGGAAATGCACCAGATGATCGAAAGGGGGCATACACCAAAAGTAAGATGGTCGAAAAGCTGCAATGCCTGTTCTCTGAAGGAGATCTGCATGCCTGGCCTGGGCAGGATTCCCTCCGCAAAGGAGTATATCCACAGGATCATAGATGAGGAAAATATATGAAAAAACTTCTGAACACGCTTTATGTCACATCTGCGGACAGCTACCTGTCTCTTGATGGGGAAAATGTGGTGATTTCTGACGATGGGCAGGAAAAAGGGCGGCTCCCTCTGCACAATCTTGAGGCCATCGTTTCCTTTGGATATCGGGGCGTCAGCCCAGCTCTGATGGGAGGGTGTGCACAGAGAAATATTTCGCTCTGTTTTCTTACACCGTCAGGAAGATTTCTTGCCAGAGTAACGGGTAAGACCCGGGGAAATCTCCTCCTGAGAAAAAGGCAGATCTTTGCATCCACAGAACCGGAGACTGCGCTGCGGATTGCCAAAAACTGTATTTTGGGAAAAGTGTATAATTCCCGTTGGATATTGGAACGGTCTGTGCGGGATCATGGAATGCAGGTGGATGTGCAGCGGATGGAAAAGGCCTCCGCTTTTCTGCAGCAGTCGCTGAAAAATATAGATGGGGCAGAGGATATGGGGCAGCTTCGAGGATATGAAGGAGAGGCGGCAAGTATATACTTTGGCGTGTTTGAGGAACTGATCCTGCAGCAGAAAAAGGAGTTTCATTTTTCCGGGAGAAACAGAAGGCCGCCTTTGGATCGTGTGAACGCGCTCCTGTCTTTTGTGTATACCCTGCTGACAAATATGGTGGCATCGGCCCTGGAAACTGTAGGGCTGGATCCCTATATTGGGTTCATGCATACAGACAGGCCGGGCAGAACGTCTCTGGCGCTTGATCTGGTAGAAGAACTACGGCCTGTTCTGGCAGACCGTTTTGTATTAACCCTTATCAATAAAAGAATGGTGACAGGGAAGGATTTTATCCAAAAGGAGGATGGGGCAGTCCTGCTGAAGGAGGATGCCAGAAGAAATTTGTTGACAGAGTGGCAGAATAAGAAGAAGGAGGTAATCACACACCCTTTTCTGGGAGAAAAGGTGGAATGGGGAATGGTGCCTTTTGCCCAGGCCATGCTTCTGGCCCGTTACCTGCGCGGAGATGTGGACGAATATCCTCCTTTTTTCTGGAAGTAGGAGGTTGAAATGCTGGTGCTTATCACATATGATGTGAATACAGAGACTTCTGCCGGAAAGAGCCGTCTCCGAAAGGTGGCAAAACAGTGTGTTAACTATGGCACAAGGGTACAAAACTCGGTTTTTGAATGTGTTCTTGACACAGGGCAGTGCCTGATGCTGAAAAATACGCTGAAGGAATTAATCGATGAGTCGGCGGACAGCCTGCGCTTTTATTATCTTGGAGATCAGAAAAAGGCAAAGGTGGAACAGGTCGGGGTAAGTAAGGGGATCAATGTGGAGGAAGCTTTAATCTTTTGAAAGAATGGGCCGCCGATGCTAAATGCAGTGGAGAGCAGCGATAACGCGTTCAACGGTTATGCGGACGAGAGGAACAGGTGCGAATCGGAAGTGCACATGGAAAAGCAGGGGGATTCGCACCTGCTTATAACGAAGTAGAGGATTGAAAAGTACGTATTTAAGTTTGAATGTGTGAAAAAGGAGAGAAGATTTGTGAAAAATGGTGAGAAAATTAAGAAGTGAAGGGGGGGGATTGGGGAAAATTGCTGTCACCGCCTGTAGGGGCGGTGTGGATTGAAATGCAAAAAAGATTCCCATTCCGTCCGGCGAAGTTGTCACCGCCTGTAGGGGCGGTGACGATTAAAATCGCAGCATGAGTTAAAAGCGAAATCCCTGCGCTCCAGCTGTGTAATTTGCTTTTTTTTCATAATAGTGTATAATTTATTACCAGGCAGCTGCCACTACAAGCTTCGCACATCATTCGGTGCGCTTATTTTCCTCCCCGCTACGGCGCACTGTTGTTCTGATGGAACAAAATTGCTGTATTTCACACTCTAAGAAAATCAAAAGTTTTACATCCATGCGGCAGTCAGCCGTATGAAGGAAAGGATCTTTATGAAATCTCACACCAAAGAATCCAGAGGTCTTGGAATCAGCGGGAAAAGCTTCCTGACTGCTGTGGGCATTCTTGCTGTACTGATGGCAGGAACCTATCTGTTGACGCTTTTTGTCCCGGCAGGAAGCTTCGAGCGGGCGATGCAGGATGGAAAAGAAACGATTCTGGCGGGGACGTACCATAGGATAGAGGGTGGGATTCCTTTCTGGAAATGGCTGCTGTCGCCTCTTCTGGTGCTGGGTTCCTCACAGGGAGGTACGCTGATCGCAGTGATCCTGTTCCTCCTGATCCTGGGCGGAACCTCCAATATATTAAACCGCACGGGAACTATGAGATATATGTTGGGCAAAGTGGTGCATGCCACAGGAGACAGAAAGTATCTGCTGCTGGTCATGGTAAGCCTTCTGTTTTTCAGCCTGGGGGCTTTTGTGGGGAGCACGGAGGAAATCGTGCCCATGGTTCCCTTTGCGGTGGCGCTCTCTCTGGCCTTCGGCTGGGATGAAATGGTGGGTCTGGGGATGTCGCTTGGGGCGGTGGCCTGCGGATTTTCCACAGGGGTGCTGAATCCCTTTACCACAGGTGTTGCACAGACATTCATGGGACTGCCCATGTTCAGCGGGGTTTCTCTACGCCTGTTGACTTATGTGGTGATCTACCTGGCACTGCTTGGCTTTCTGATCTCCCGCGCCGGAAAGTGTGAAAAAAGGGCGGCATGCGGTCGGGACAGCGTGCATTCGGAAGAAAACAGCCGGAAGGGAAAGAGCGGAATTCCTATTTTACCCCCGTATGCGTCCTATATGTCCGCACATCCCAGCGGAGCTTCCCAGGCCTTTGAGCGGGATTCCAGACTGGAGGCCTCCGTCCGCTTCTTTGCGGGAACCATGCTGGTCTGCTTTGGCTGTATTGTGCTGTCCGCTTTTCTTCCGGGACTTTCGGACTTCCTTCTGGTTCTGGTGGCGCTCTTTTTCCTGGTGATCGGGGTCGGATGCGGGATCTGTTCCGGGGAAGGGCGGCGGAGAGTGGGCTCTTACTTTTTCTTTGGGATTATCAGCCTGCTCCCCTCTGTGCTTTTGATCCTGATGGCGGGAAGCGTGCAGTACACCATGACCGAAGCGGGGATTCTGGACACTCTGCTTTACTGGATTGTGGAGGCAGTGGAGGGACTGCCGGTGTATGGGGCGGTGCTGTGCATTTTCCTTTTCTGTATGGCCATTAATTTTTTTGTATCCTCCGGCAGCGCCCAGGCGGTGCTGATGATGCCCCTTCTGGCTCCGCTGGCGGATCTGTGCGGGATCAGCAGGCAGCTTACGGTTCTGGCCTTTCTGTTCGGAGACGGCTTTTCCAACCTGATCTATTTTACCAATCCGGTGCTGCTCATTGCTCTCAGCCTGGCGGGGGTGTCCTACGGGCGCTGGATCCGGTGGAGCGCCAGGCTGCATGTGATGATCTTCGCGCTTTGCTGCCTGATCCTGATGCTTGGGGCGGCGATTGGGTACTAGAGCGTGTTTGAAAATTCATTCCCGCCATCTGCACGCCCCACTTTGCGGTATATTTGCCCCAAATTCGTTTGACGTAGCCCGCTACGCCGCACTCATTTG
>CAUWLJ010000085.1:0-15853 GCA_963559585.1 uncultured Eisenbergiella sp.
ATATCCCCACCAAAGCTCTTTTTTCCGGCATACTGCCGGACTGCGCACGCTGTTAAATTTGTACGTCAGTAATTTTCTGTCCTTATACAGAAGAATACTGGCTTTTTTATTTTTTCAGAGAGAGAATGGCCCGGTCTGCAGAGACAGACAGCAAAATCCCGGAGGCATTCTCTTTTTTGTTGTCTGCAAGCATCCGCTTTCAGAAATAGATTGTCCGCCGCATTGCGGCAGAAAGAGAGGAACAAATGAAAAGAAAACAGAATGAACTCAGACGCCAGGAGAAATGCTGGAGGCAGAAGCTTTCCAGCAGCAGACAGCAGCCCCGGCGGCAGTATTACCGCCGCGGCCCGAGAGCGAGGCTGCGCCATGGATGAAATCAGGAAAAAACATGTCCCCGGCATCCTTGTGGATACCACAGATCTGTCCAGAGAAGAATGGCTGGATTACAGACGCCGGGGGATTGGCGGCAGTGATGCTGCTGCGGTTCTGGGAATCTCCCCGTTTCTGACCGGGCGGGATATTTATTATGAGAAAACCGGCACAGAACGTCTGGCGGCCCTGCCTGATAACTGGGTGGCATTGGAGGTTGGTCATCTTCTGGAGGATCTGACCGCAAAAATCTTTTCCGAACAGACCGGACTGCCTGTGTATCAGAAAAAAAAGATGTTTTACCACCCGTCCTGTACTTTCATGCTGGCTGATCTGGACTATCTGGCCACTATGCCGGATGGCAGGACGGCTACGTCATTCCCAGACTTCCCCCGCCTTATACGGAAAACGGGGACCTGATTTTAAAAAGCCTGTCCGCCTACAGCGGCCTGCCCGCAGACACCGGAAATACGGCCCTCCTGCCGCCGGAAGCCTCCGGCATTCTTTCGCAGTATCTCTCCATTCAGGAGAAAAAAGAACAAGCCGAATCCCAGTCCAGACAGCTCGAAAAGGAACTGAAGCGTTTAAAAGCGCTGCTCATTGCCGCCATGGGGGCAAACTGCTCTGCAGAATGCCGGACGGCTGGCGGCTCCTTTACGATCACCTGTAAGCCTTCCTATCGGACTGGAATCCCAAAGGAAAACTTAAAACGGCTTCAGCTTCTGTACCCTGCCATCTATGAGCAGTTTGCCGCTGTCACCGAAAGCCGGCGTTTCACCGTCCGGCCCGCGACCAGTACAGAAGAAGATCCTGAGGCTGCCTGAAAACAAAAGCACAGACAGAAAGGAACAGAAAATGAGTTATATCGGTACTTATGACAGCACCATCTATCATAATCCGGCCAGCCAGTACTGTGTCATCCGTGTAAAATCACCAGACGCCAAAATCCCGGGGGAATACCGGCTTCCAAGCCGGCAAAATGACCATTTGATCCGTTTCGCTGCAGTTGGATACGGTCTGCCTCTTACAGACACGGTCCGGATGGAACTGGACGGCGAATGGAAAGACGGGAAATACGGATACCAGCTTCATGTTACGGAATGCCGGGAGCTGATACCGGAAACAGAAAACGGGATACAGGGCTACCTGGCCTCCGGGCTGATCAAAGGGATCGGGCCAAAGCTGGCGGAGGATATTGTAAGGAAGTTCGGAAAGAACTCTCTTGCCGTTCTGGAGCAGGAACCGGAGCGTTATCTGGAAATCCGTGGAATCTCGGAAAATAAGCTGGAAGAAATTAAGAAATCTTATCTGGAAAGCCATGCCCTGAAGGATATTATGATCCTGTTATCCCCTTTTAAAGTTACCCCCAGGACTGCCTTGCGCATCTATCAGGAACTGGGCCCGGCAGGCGCTGAGCTGTTAAAGAAAAGCCCCTATGAGCTGTGCCGCCTGCCCGGTTTCGGATTCCGGCGGGTGGATCAGATTGCAGGGAAAAACAATCAGAACCTGCATGATCCCCTGCGGATCAAGGGGGCAGTCCTCTGCGCCCTGTCGGATGCGGCAGCCCAGAAGGGCCATTTGTTCCTTCCGAAGCAGGAGCTTCTGGAACAGTCCCTTTCCCTTTTAAATGCTGCCGCCCCCCTTCCCGGGATGAAGATCCTGGCGCAGGAAGCAGAAAAGATCCTGTCCGAAATGATTCTGCATGGAAACGTAGTTTCTGCCAGGGATCAGATCTACCTGCCCAGGTTTTTCTGCCAGGAAGATGAAACCGCCAGAAGCATTGCAAAACTCATCCGGCACAGGCCGCCTGACAGAAATATTTCCCCGCATCTTCAAAAGATCATTGCAGAGAGCGGCCTGAGCCTTTCCAAAGAGCAGCTTGCCGCAGTGGAAACCGCCTTTCAGACGAACCTTTCCATCATTACAGGCTCTCCGGGAACCGGCAAGACCACTGTGCTGAAGATCATACTTGCTATTGTGCAGACTCTGTATAAAAAGGCACGGATCATCATGATGGCGCCAACCGGGCGTGCAAGCCGGAACATGGCGGAAAGCACCGGGTTTCTGAATGCCAGAACCATGCACAGTGTGCTGCAGCTGTATTCTTCCGAAGATGATTTTCATACGGACAGGGAGTATCTGGACGCAGCAATGATCATTGTGGATGAATGCTCCATGATCGACATGTGGCTGGGGTGGAAATTTTTTTCACGGATTAAGCCCGGCACTAAGCTGATCCTGGCAGGTGATCCTGACCAGCTTCCCAGCGTCGGCCCAGGCGCAGTATTCCGGGAACTGATCCAGTGCGGCCAGATCCCGGTAACGAGGCTGGTGCAGATCTTCCGCCAGGCAGAGGGAAGCATTATCCCCTACAATGCCGCGCTGATCAATAAGGGAGAAACCCGGCTGGCCTTCGGAAATGATTTCCAGTTTCTTTCAGCCTCAGACCAGGCGGACGCCGCAGAGAAGATACGCCGGCTGTACTGCCAGGAGGTGGAAAAATACGGCATGGAACAGGTGCAGATCCTTGCCCCGTTCCGCTCCTTTGGAGAAGCATCCGCCAATGAACTTAACCTGGCGATTCAGGAGACGGTCAATCCCTTCAAGAGCACAGAAGAAGAAATCCATCTGGGCCAGAAAACCTTCCGCTCCCATGACCGGATCATGCAGACCCAGAACACAGACCGTGTATCCAACGGGGATCTGGGCTTCCTGGAATCCGTGGAGGATAACGGCTGCGCAGTAAAGGCACACCTTGCCTTCAACGGCATGAAACTGACATACGGTGCGGAAGCCCTCGCCAGCATTGATCTGGCATATGCCACTACAATCCACAAATTTATGGGCAGCCAGACCCAGATCGTCCTGATCCCGGTTCTGATGGCACAGTACAATATGCTCTACCGCAATCTCATCTATACAGCAGTAACAAGAGCAAAGGAAAAAGTGATTCTGGTCGGGGAAAAACGCGCCCTGTTCATGGCAATCCACCGGGCGGACACCTCAAAGCGGAACACCAGGCTGGGAGAACGCATCCAGCTTTATGTAAAAGCCTATGCCGGAACGGATGAATTTTCGGAACTAGGAAAAGCAGTATGACTTTCTCCAGGCAGTAAAAATCCCTTTCTTCTACAGGATTCACATTCTGGAGACGATCAGACAAATTTATATAAGGAAGGAAAATCAGATGAAAGAAAAAACAGAAACCATACCCTATCCGTTTCTTGCCCGCTTCGACAACCGGATGCCCCTGCGCTACCGGAAACTATGGTTCCATCTGGCCTGCCCGCAGGGCCGCATCCGTATTATCGTACATTCTCATACGGACGAAGCCGCTTCCTGTACCGCAGAGATTTACCTGGACAAAAAGGACTCCAGGCCTGCAGCCGCCTGTACGGAGGTCTGCGGCAGGAAGAAAACGGAAAACTTTTTAAAAACAGCTGAGAACCGGGCCCTCACAGGCGCTCTGATCCAGGCTGGGTTTACCAGTCCGGCGGCGTGCAGACCGGTTTTGACACCGAAACATTCTCCCCGGCCCAGAGCTGTTTCCCCGGCCGGAGAACATCGAACAGCCGTCCAGTCTCCCTCCGGTCAGAAAGAAATCCCCCTGAATCAGGAAGCGGATACGGGCAGAGAAAAAAGCATCCCTGCCCAAACAGCTCCTGCCTCTTCTGAAGAAAAAAAGAGCGTTCCGAAAGCCGAAGCTTTTCAGGAATCCGGAACGGCAGAGCCGATCCCCTTCCCCATTTCAGAAGAAATACAGGAAACGGAAGAAGCCGCCGCACAGCTTTCCACAGAAAGCTCCGGCCATCAGGAAGCCAGCCAGACGGCCTATACCAACACCACACCGGTGGAAGAAATCAAAAAACACATGTCTCTGGAGGATGCGCTCCAGACCCGCGTTCCTATGGGAATATGCTCCGGCAGAACACTGGAAGAAGTCCGCAGGGAACGTTTCCTGAGCCTGCGCTGGTATGTCTATGGGTACAATGGAAACGACAACATTTTCCGTGCAGCGGCGCAGATCGTATGGGAAGCTTCTCAGAAAGAGGAGAAAGCCGGCTGAATCTGCCAGGGGGTGATGAAATGACCGGCTGTGATTTTCCATTTGGAATCATGGAGGTGGCGGGACAGCTGCCTCTGAAAAAGCGGAAGCCCGGGCCGGACAGTTATTATTATGACTGTCCATTCTGCGGCAGAACCGGCAAATTGAACTTGAATTATGTAAAAAATGTATGGCGCTGCAACTACTGCGGGGAAGCCGGAGGCATGCTGGAGCTCTACGCCCGCATGTACGGGATCACTGCTTCGGATGCATTCTTTGAACTGGGCGAAATTCTCAGCACCGGTACAGAAGCCGGAAGGGCGGCCTCCCGTGAAGTTCTTCGGGAGCTTCCTCCGGCTTCCCGCCCCCTGCCGGCAGCATCACAGCGGAAGGAAATACCCCAGTCTCCCCGGGCAGAACGCAAAGTTATCCACCATACCTATTCGGTGCTGCTGGATATGCTTCATCTGTCACCGGAGCACCTGACCCACCTTACTTCGCCAAAGCGGGGACTGAACCAGGAACAGGTCCGGCGGCTTCGGTACAAAAGCACCCCCTCCCCTTTCCTATGCCGCTCCATTACAGACCGGCTGATCAGGCAGGGCTGCTGTGTGCAGGGAGTTCCGGGGTTTTATCTGGATACCAGGGGACAATGGACACTTAATTTCTCCAGGCGAACCGCCGGGGTCCTGATTCCGGCACACAGCATGGACGGCCTGATCTGCGGCATGCAGATCCTTCTGGATGTGCCGCTCAGGGAAAAAGACGCTCCTCCTGACAAAACCGGGGCCAAATATATCTGGTTTTCCAGCGCCTCAAAACCCATGGGAACCACCTCAAAAAGCCCGGTCCACTTTGCCGGGCCTCCCGCCAAAACCATATATATCACGGAAGGACTCCTGAAGGGAGACATTGCTCATCTGCTGGCAGACCGGACTTTTCTATCTGCAGCCGGTGTAAACAATCTTGGCGGGCTTGAGCGCCTGGTTCCCATCCTTGCGGCTTCCGGCACCACACAGCTTATAGAAGCGTTTGACATGGACAAATACAATAACAAATATGTACGCAGAGGCGCCGACCGGTTATTCCAGCTTGCCCAGAAACACGGTCTGAAGTTCGGTCACCTGAAATGGAATCCCAACTATAAAGGGGTGGACGACTGGCTGCTTGCCAGACGGATTCCCCCGCCCCCAGTTCTACAGGAAAAAGCTTTTCCCGCGCCAAACCAGACCCGCGGATATCATTTCCGCATATACCAGCTTGATCTTGGCCGCGTTGTCCCTTTTGCATTCCGGGATATTGACGCAATGCAGAAGGCCGGCTGCACCCAGCCGCCTGCCTCCATGTATCAGCTGGTCTGGGATGGCGTCTGCATGGCCCCTTCCGGGATTATGCCGGAGGATCTTCTGAACCGCATCTCTGCCATGTATGGCTACACTCCGCCGCCGGATTACCCCGGCCGAGCCGTGGCCCCATCCGACATCATCGAACTATACGGAAAGGATTACAGGCGCTATTATTACCGGAATCAGGACGGGTTTACCCCCGTCGCCTTCTCCCCTTTCCTCTGCCGCAGGATTCCTGTCAGCCGGAGGGCGGCATGATGTTTCCGGCTTCAGGCAACAAAGAAATATACCGGACATTTTTTAAATCAGAAAGGAAAACAATATGGAAAAGAAAAATGACGAATATGAAGCCATGGAAGCCCTGCACAGAAAAGAATGGGAAAAAAGACAGGCGAAAAAGAAAACAGCAGAACTGGCAGAGCTGGATGCGCTCCGCTCCCTGTCAAATGAAGATGTGATATCCAGATCCATCCGCCGCGTCTCTGAGGATACGGACAGGATGATCCGGCGGAATATGAAGGAATGCGTTTCGGAGTACATTCAGACGCTCAGCCTGGGCGACCCGGACTTTGCCCGCTTTACTCTGCATCCAAAGAAAACCATGCGAAGCTGTTTCCGCTACATCATCAGAAAAGCCCGTGAATACCTGGAAACAGAAGGCGCTCTGGATACGGAGGAACCACTGGAAGCCGGAGGCACAGGAATCCGCCCGGCTGGCGGACAGGCCCAGGCTCTGTACGGGGATGTGCCTGATGATCTCTGCTATTCCTGGGCGGAAGAATACTTCCGCAGTTCCGATATCAAAGAGGATCAGGAACAGGAGGCCATCTATGTTCCACTGCCCCGCCCGGCCGTCTCCCGGTCTGGGAAGAAAAAAATTCCGTCAGTGGATAAGGCCGCAGAACGCTCTGATGCCGGTTCCACCGCAGAGCCTTCGGAAAGGGAAACGGGAGGTATCCCACGAAAAACAGAAGGAAACGTCCAGCTTTCACTTTTTGACCTGGAAACGACGGTTCCGGACAGCGGTAAACTGCCCGCTTAGGGAACTGAATCAGGGAGATATGCAGCCAATGTATCTGGAAGCGGATGGCATTTGGCGCAGGATCTGTTGAAAAGGGCAAACCTAGAGGGTGTCGCAAAATCATCAAATTAGATGATTGAGCGCTATCCTCGCTCTCTGTATAAAAAAATCCGGAAGGGGTAGGCTATTGCGTTCTGCTACCAGATATGCTATATTGATAACAGAAAAAGGGAAAGCCACAGAAGCGGCCTACCCCTCATAATGCAACAGCTTAATTTACATCAAGCCGTCACTATTCGCAGTAGTGGCGGCTATCTTCGTTTTTCCTTGAAAATTGTATAGCACAATCCTACAAGGGTGCAAATGAATATTCCAATCTGAATTAAATCAGAGTATGTAACACACATAAGCAACGCCCTCCTTTCCTCTTTGGTCTGGAGGGTTTTGCCCTCCATATCAAAATACAGAGGGTAGGCCGCCTTTGGCTCTGTGGTTTCCCATATTGGCATTATATAGCAATGTTCCCTATCTGGCAATCATTATTTGTCAGTTTGGCAACAGGACGAACCCCAGCGGTTCCTGTTCACCGGCAGGCCAGTAAACAGGAACACAAAAGCTTCCCTCATCCAGAATCACTTAAGCGGCTGCATCCCTTCCCAAAGAAGCTGCACCGCGAGCCGGAACCCGTAAAGAAATCCCTCCTGGTTCCGGATGGCTTCTGCGCGTCTGTTTTCCTCATTCAGCTTTTCCACCAGGGCGTACTCTTCTTCCGTCAGTACATGCTTCAGTTCCTTCCAGAGCCCGTCGATGTTCTCCATGCTCTCCCTGTACTCCTGTCCTTTCCCTGTGATCCGTTCAGCCGGATACAGTTCTCCATTGTACAATTCTTCCAGTCTGCTCATCCTGTTCTCCTTTCTGCGCAAAAATTTTTCTGGCATCTGCGGCCCGGAGGGCTTATCTGTGCGCCCTGAAAAGCGACAGCTTCCCATCCTCCCATACATACATGCTGTTGGACAGGCTTTTTTCTCTGTATTCCAGATCCTCCTCTTTTCTTTCCGCCAGGTACATCTGAGTACCTTTTATTTTTAAAGAATCCATTTCATGAATCAAAATCATCCGCTCGGTATCTAACGGAAACAGGAAAAATCTTTTTCCGAAAAAACGCTCCGCCGCTTCCATCACTTTCAGGTTCAGTACCGCCGCCGTTCCGAACGGGCGGTCTGCATACACCATATAGCACAGGCTCTGGTCATATGCTCTGGACGGCGCGCTTTCTCTCATCAGCACCCCTGCGGTCCCCTGCATCACCTCTCCGGCAGAGAAGATACAGTCCTCCTCCTGAAGATTCTGCCAGGCAGCCTGATAAAGTTCCTCCTCTCCCACCTTCCACAGCTTCGCAAGGACATTTGTAACGGCTATGCTGCCGGATGTGTCGATCCGCATCTGATACATGATGCCCAGATCCGTACCATCAAGCTTTCTCCACGGCACTTTCTGAAGGAAATTCTGGTTCTGTTCCATCTGGATCAGGCGGAGCATCAGCATGTCCTTCGTCCGGCTCCAGCCCTGTTCCACCTGCCTCACTGCTTGTACATACTTCTCAGGACATTCCTGACGCCAGCCAGGCCAGTCTTTTACGATTTCCTGGACTGTCCGGCCTTTCCGGTACTCCTCGTATTCTTTTTCTGGATATATACACAGGCCGATCTGATCCTGCTCTCTTCGCACGCAGATTATGTCCATCTCCCTGTTATTTTTATAGTTTTTCCCGGCATCCTCCAGCTTATATTTCTCCGGATGATCCAGGTGTAGCAAAACATACATCCGCATTTCTCTTATTAATTCCTCTTTAAATTCTTCATATCTCATTTGTTTTTCCATTCCTTTCTGACCCATCTTCCATCCTGCCAGACGCATCCGGTTAAGAGATTCCAGACCTCCGGGCTGGCCGGGGGATCGGCAAAGCAGTCCTCTTTCAGATACAGACAGATATATCCGGTGAAAAAAGGCTCCAGCGCCGTTTCGGCCAGACACCTTATCTTTCCCGCCAGCCGGTCGATCTCATCTATGTCCTGATGTTCATAAGCGGCAGTAGAAATCTCCGCCAGAACCCCGGAGTCCTGGACTGCCTGGGACACCGCAGAGGAGATTTCCCCCGCGTCGCTTTTCAAAATACAGAATCCGCGAAACGCTGTCTCTGCGGTATACTCCGCCAGCAGAACACGGATCTCCCCCGACAGTGCCTCATATCCTTTTTTATAGACCGTTTTCAGAACCTGTCTGGGATACAGCTCCAGATTCCTCCTGAGCTTGTCCAGCCGCTCACACAGCGCTGCCCGCAGCTCCATCCTCCGGCCTTCCTGCTGTTTACCGGTACGCATATCTCCCACGCCTTCCGCCTCCTTTCCCGGTCTTCCATCCAGGCTGTCAGGAAACAATATCCTGTTTTCCCCACCGGATGCACAGCCGTCCGTTTTCATCTTCCTCCTTCTGCATGATCATAGACGTCAGATCGTAGTCCACGCCAAATTTTTCATACACGGAATCCATATCCGCATCCTCCCCCTTCATGAAAAGGTTCAGTTTTTCTTTTGCAAGGATCATCTGCATCAGGTTGGATTCCAGGGTTCCGGCGTAGGTGATAAAATAGATTTCTTTTTGATTCTGGGATGTGTACCGGATAAACCGGAAATAGAACTGGCTCATCTGCGCATTGTTATAGTGAAGCTCAGGGATGATTACTTTATCTACGAATTCAAAGTTGACGCTGGAGGGAAGGCTCTGCTGTGTGCACAGAAGTATCCCGTTCCGGCTGTCCTGGAGGGTCTGCCTCAGCTTCCTTCTCTGCGTAAAAGACATATCCCCTGTCACAACAAACAGCGGCCTGTCCGGAAGCAGCACTCGGATCGCTTTTTCATAAGAGTTCAGCACCGCCTTGTGCCGTACCCCCACTGCCACCAGTTCATCCTTCCAGGATGCGGCAAGCTCCGCCACCGTCAGCACCTTAACCGGAATCTCTCCTTCGTACTCCTCTACCGTATCCGGTGCGGCGCTGATCCGCAGCAGCAGGATGATCTGCTGGATCAGCTTCATCATGCTGTCTTTCCTGTCATTTCCCGTGGAACAAAAATACCGTTCCCTCATGCTGTTAAAATCGTCCATGGCTTTCTGGTAGACCTCTTTTTCCTCCGGCGCAAGGCGGACCGTGTACTGGAAAATATTTTCAATGTCTTTCCCGGATACTTCTTCAAATGTACGGGTGATCACCGTCTTATCCAGCAGCTTCCTGAGTACGTCCGCATTGTAGATATCCTGCGTCCGCTGCTCCTGGCCGAATACCGTGATCTTACAGGGCAGATGGCTTTCCGCAAACAGCTTATAACCTCTTGTGTATGCCGGTATCGGCATTCCGTAGTATGGATTTTCACTGTCCGATATCCCTGATTCCCCATTTCTGTTTTTGAAGTAACGATACAGAGTCGTGCACCAGGAAATCATGTTGGCTGAATTGTTATACATCAATTCCATCTGCGGTACAAACTCCCTGATATTGTTCCGGGTGCTTGTGCCTGTTGTTAAAAGCTTTGCCCTGCACCTCCTGAAGCATGCAAGCACCGCTTTTGTTCTCTGGCTGTCCGGATTTACGATCTCATCACTTTCGTCCAGGATCAGCTGTATTTTCTGTCCATGGCGCCTCAGCCACCTTTTGATCTGCCTCTTGTATTTCACAACCGTGTTTAACGTCAAAAGGACAAAATCTCCCTGCCGGATTGACCCAAGATCCTTCAGCCTCTGCACAAACACATGGGACAGCCCGTAGGATGGCAGAACCATCATCCAGTTATTCCGAATGGAAATCGCGGAGGAAACTACCCAGGTACTGCACATCCTCTGCCGTTCCATCCGGTACATTCCCACGGCGATCCCCGCAAGGGTTTTCCCGCTTCCCTGCTCCCACTGAAGCATCCCGTACTTTTTCTGCAGCATCAGGTTAATATCATGCCGCTGGATCTCATTCAGCCTGATCCATTCCATTCTGGTCCGGTCGAACAGAGTAAATTTCTCCAGCCATATGCCAATCTCTTCGTCCTCCCTCATCTCTGCAAAGGGCACAGACTGGCAGTCATATTCCCTGCACTTCCTCCGGAGCAGTTTTCCATACCGGGGAAACAGGTCTGCCTGATGGCTGCAGACCAGACTGTAAAACGGATAATACCGGCCGCCGTTCTCCCGGGCGGCCTGCCGGTAAAGGCCAAAATCGCGTTTGATAACTTCCCTGTATTCTTTTACCGGAGCGGTGTTCTGGCTTTTTAAGATCCCTCTGAGACAGGCAAGCACATCCTCTTTTTTAATTTTTTGTTTTTCCCATTCCTTATATTCCATGCCGGCGGGCTTTCTCTGCTTTTGAAAGCGCTGCAGACAGGCCACACATTCTGAATACCTTCCCCTGACCGCGGGATGCACCTTAATCTGATAAAGGTATTTCTGCGTCTGATACACAAATGGATCGCCTGGATCCGCCGTCTCCAGAAAAATACTGATCCGGTTCTTTTTCTGCCTTTCCCGGGCCGGCCGGAGGAAATGCTCATAGAAAAAATCTGCTTCCGCCTTCAGGTCAGAGGTTTCCCGGATCACCCGGACGCTTTCCTGTGTATAGGGAAAAACCGGCGTTTCTGCCCTTCTGCTCCTTTTCTGCCAGAACTGCAGCTTGACGGGAAATTTCTCTACCCCATAACGGGAAAACATGGTTTCCGGAAGGACTGCCTGGCAGAGAAAGGAATACCGCTCTTCCATCGCCCGTACCGCCCCCTTGTCCATAAAGGAATCTGCCAGAAAGGATTCCGGCACGATCACCGCCAGGATTCCCAGGGGAACCAGCAGTTCGGCCGCGGCCAGGCAGTATACAAGCTGTGACGGTACTTTTCTGCCCGCATATTCCCATGACAGGTTGAACGGGGGATTTCCAACCACGCAGTCGAAAAAGACGCCCGGACAGTATTCCCGGATATCCTGATGCTCCAGCCGGGCCTGGGGATACAGAAAACGGGCCATCTGAAAAGCAGCCCCGTCCAGCTCACAGCCATAAAAATTTCCCTCATTGGGACAGAAATTGATAAAGTTTCCCATCCCGCAGGTCAGATCTGCGATCCTCTCCTGCCCGGTCAGGTTCAGGCTGGAAAGGATCATCCGGCAGTACGCCGGAGGTGTAAAAACCTGCCCCTCCTCAGCCTCCTTTTTGGCATGGCTGTACTGCTGGCAGCTGTCAAAATCTTTTCTGCTCAGCCCATGCAGGCCGCCTTTCCCGGTATATAGGTTATAAACCTCCTCCGGCGTAATATCTGAACCTGCCTCTCCCTGGTTTTCCAGCAGATGCAGCACCTTCTCGTTCAGCATTTTTCTCTGGTCTGCCGTCAGGAAACGGTTCTGATCCTGATATTTCATCGCTCCTCCTCTTTCCATAAAAAACTTTCGGCAGACTGTATGACAGCCTGCCGGTAACCCATTTTCTCTGTTTCTGGATTCTATGCCGCGCATTTCGTGGTCTGGTACTCCACAAAACTGGACAGCGCATACAAGTATGGTTCCAGGCGGATATGGTAAAACGAATTCTCCGTTTCAAAATATGCCATCCTGAAGTTCTGTTTTCGGATGGCCACTACCTTTGAGGTACGGTAGAGCTTCCCTCCCACACATACCACCGCACATTTTCCAACTGCAAGGGGCTTCAGCAGGCTCCCTCTCAGCACGATACTCCGTTTCTTTTTTTCTGGTTTCGCTTTATCCATTTTGATTTTTCTCCTTCTGCCGTATGTCCGGTGCTTTCCTATCAGGAATTCTGTACCGCAGTGCAGTTACAGAATCCCTCCTTCCGTCAGGCGGGAAGCTCTTCCCTGTCTCCGTCAATCTCGTATGACCGGATTTTATCTCCCTGCCACTGTTCCTCCTCATACTCGCAGCCATCCCCTGCCTGCTCCAGCTCCCTGGCGCGGTCGTCCAGGATCAGCCTGATCTGCTCCTTAAACTGGCTGGCATAAGAACGTATCTTTGCCAGTTCTTCACCCGCCAGATCATACACAAGCCTGAAGGTGGCCACGCTGTAGGATTCCTTCCCATTGGAAACCTTCTTCAGACCAATTTCGATCACGCTTCCCCATGAGGCGCGTCTGCGGAATACAAATGCCTGGCTTAAAAAATCTTTCCAGGGTCTGAGGCTTGTTGGGGGAAGGTTCAGCATCATGGGCATGGAATCTCCACTCCTTAACAGATAGAGAGATCTCATATTCTTACATGCCTTTCCTGATCCGTTGGCCGCCGTCCCGTACTGGTTCAGCGCACACGCCCTGCATACGCCGCCCGGGGAACCGTAGCCTGTTTTCCCATCCACAGAGGAGCAGAGGGGCTTTGCGTTTTCATCGTATTCTTTCCCGTCCTCCCAGTACACGTTGGATTCGTGATGGTGCAGAACTACCACCATAAGCGTCTGCTCATAATTGGGATGCTCCGGGTCCCCGGATGGTACTTCAAACTGCTGGACGCCGCCGGAGGGTATTTTGATCCTCTGGAATCCCAGGCTCATGCCGTCCACATCATCCCCCAGATCCTCCGCACTGAACTCTCCCGCTTCCTCCGCCGTATCCATTGCGGGGATCAGAAATCTTTCTTCGTATTGTTCTTTTCTCTGCATAGCTTCCTCTTCTTTCCGCCGTTTTCCGGCTTTATCTGCTTCATCTGCATCGCTTTTGGGCCCCTGTCAGGCCGCCATCTGGTTGATCATGTTCCACTGTCTGGCCGGCATGGTCAGGATCTGGTACCCTGCCGCCTCCAGTTCGGTTGCCCGGTCATAGCTTTCCACATCCTGGCTGTAGCGGGTCACCGCGTTGGCAAGGCCATACAGATTCAGGTCGCTGCTCTCGATCAGCCTCTGCAGCACGCCTGCGCTTTCCTCTTTTGTGATGTGATACTGCTGGGCCGCCAGCCGCACCACTTCAGGAACATCTACTGTGTTCATCGGAAGCTTCCGGGCTTCCTGCATCTGTGCCACGATCCGGGCAAAGCGGGCTTCATCCACAGCCGCCTTCACAGTATCCTGAATCTTTAAAAGGAAAGCCCTGTCTTCCGCCTGGATGGTTTTCTCAGAATAAATCTGGAAATTTTCATCCGAGCTGACGATACGCCCGATGTGCTTTGCCTTTGTCCGTGCATCATTGATGATCATTCCGTTTGAACACACCAGCCTGTACACAAGCGGCTGGATGTTGACGGAGCCCTGCCCGACCTCCGAGTTACTGATAATGATTCCTGCCTGTACGATATCCCCGGGAACCACTTCTGCCTCCAGCCTGGGATTAACCGCTTTGATGTACATCTGCCGTTCTGTCAGCTGGCAGCTTTCGATCCGCACGCCTTTGATCCCGCTCAGAAGCGGAATGGCTATGGCTGCGATATCCATGTTGTCGATCCTCTTATAACGGCTGCTTAAAAAGGCCCGCGCCGTACCGCCCAGCGTCCGCAGCATCCGCTTATCGGACGCCTGTGACAGCCAGGTATTCACGTTCTTCACAAGCAGCTCCGGCTGTTCTTCCTGCATCCTGTCGTAGTAATCCGCCGGTATCTTCAGGTGGGATGCGATCTGTCTATGGGCAATCTGATTGATTTCCAGAGGTTCCACAACCTCCGTTCCCTTGTCATACAGATGCAGGTAAGGGCGTCCGTCAAACGTTTCCATCTTCAGGCTTCTGGAATCCACCAGATAATCCTGCTTGATCTCGTTCTGCCTCTGAAGTTCTATGGCAAACTCCTTCAGGCTCATTCCTTCCTTCACATATCCACTTCCCTTCTCTCCTCTATTCCTACCAGGAAATCAGGATTCCGTCTGCTTCCGTCCGGGCGCTCAAACCGTTTCCTTCCAGAACCTGCACCAGACGTTCCCAGTAAACCTTCTCCGGAAATCCCGGCAGATTGGAAATCACGTTCTCCTTTTCTTCCTGTCTGACCGTAATATCGCCGTTTTCCCGGAGCTTAAGGCTGTTATGGCCCCTGGAGTCCAGGTCCGCAGCCGCTTCCTCCAGCACCTTTCTTCCCTGCAGTTCGAACCATATCTGCGGATCAACAGGTTCCCTTTTTTCCGGTGCTTCTTCCTCCGTCCCATGGGACAGCGGAACGATTTTCACCAGATCACAGCGGATATTGGCGTGCGTATCAATATGCACGTCCCCATGGTCATACTCCGGTACGCCATACAGCCGGATGCGTCCCACACCTCCTGCAAGCACCAGTTCAGCCGGCGCCTTCTCACACCACTCCCAGGTCGCTTTCGGATACAGCACATGCAGATAGGCTGAGATCCGGTGGTTTACATGCCGTAATATGAGCTGGCCGGCTTCCGGACCCGCCGGAGGCTTGTGAAGCTTCTGCTCCTGCCGCGCCATCTCCCTCTGCATGCTGTTAATCTGCAGCTTCCGCAGCTGCTTTTCTCTCTGTCTTTTGACCTGGTTCATATAGGGAGCCAGAAGTGCCAGGATCACCCAGAGTCCCCAGAAGGAGAACACGGTAAGTAAAAGTCCTGTCTGCCAGGGGCCGCGTACCAGCGCCAGAATGGCAATTACTACGCCGATCAGAATACTGATGCTGCCCATAAGAGCCTTCTCGTTCTTCATTTTTTCATCCTTTCTTTGTCCAGTCTGCAAGATCATCTCCTGCCATGGGGCAGGTTTTTCAGGCAATAGAAAAGAACCGCACCGATCTTTATCTGATCTGGTACGGTTCCCGCCTGACCGGATTGTTCCGGATTTTGGTACTGCGTCGTTCCTCCTTATATTCTGACGTATCTATAAATAAAAAAGTGCCAGAATATGACTGGCCGCCTGGGCGCAGTATACCTGACACTTTGTTTACAAAATTTACAGCATGTACAATGATAGCTGGGAAACCCAGACATATCGGGGATGTACAGAAAGCAATTTACAATTTTACAATAGCACTATATGGTGGGGTTGTCAAATTTTATTTCTTCTTGGCAGCGGTGAGGAATAAACTCCCTTATTTTTAAAAGACAGAATACTGTTCTAAGCT
>CAUWLJ010000086.1:0-15785 GCA_963559585.1 uncultured Eisenbergiella sp.
TACCAACTTTTGTTGAAAAATGGTTATATATAGATGGAGTTCCATATATGGAGACTCTTGATATGAAAAACAAAGAATATAAAATATTGCAGTATGTTGGTAAATGATGCCTTATTATAGAAGGGGAAATATTGGATTTGGTTAATTTGGACGTGATTGACCGTATACTTGGAAATAAGACGCTGATTTATATTACTCATCATGACGATCAGGAAAGAAACGCTTTAAAGAAGATCGTACTGGAAGCGGGAAAGCTGGCGGCGGTTTGAGGCTGAAAGTTTTTTCCGAAATGGAGGTTCTTATGACGCGGATATGGACACTGTTATTATGCGTGATAGGGAGTTTTTTCCTGAGCGCCTGCACAGAAAAAAGCCAGGATCAGATGTACATAGAAGAAGCGCAGTTAACAGAGGAGGAAAAAGCTATCGCTGAACTGCTGGGACTGAATCAGGATTACCGCCTGTTTGATTTTGAGGTAGACGATACTGTAAAAAGCTTGCAGATAAACACCTATGAACTGACGGATGGGCAGTGGCATATGATCGCAGGCGGTGGAGGACAGGCATTTGAGGATTCAGAAGGAAGGCTTGCCCTGGGCTTTCATAATCTGTCGGAAGGCTTGCGGATCAGTATACAAAGCGAACATCATAACGGTTCAACATCCTATTTCAAAGAAAGCGGGACGGAGCTTTCGGGTATGAGCCGTACCACCTCTGTCTTGAGCGGTAAAAGAGAAATTGCTTATGATCAGGAAATTCCGCTGGTGATACAGATTATAACCTCTAAAAATGAAGTGCATTCCTATGCGGTGGACTATTTTTTTCAGCCGGAGGAATATGAAAAATATGATTATGAACATGTGTATGCCATTACTGTTCTTTTCAGCCAAAAGGCAGCGGGGGAATTGGCGGAGTGACGGTTGAACTTGTGTAACTGGAATCTGCAAAAGGAGTGTGATTGTATGAAGAAGTTGATAACACTTGTCTTAGCATTGGTTTGTGCGTTAGGTTTGGCAGGTTGTAATCAAAAGGCTGTTAATGCTTCAGAAGTGTATTCTTTCCCCGAACCTACAACAATGATTACAGGGTCTTTCTACTCACAAGGACAAGAAACTGCATTTGAAATTGGTTCAGAGGAATATGACCCCAATGATTTATCTACAATACCTGTTATTAACTGGTTCTATGATTTGAAGCTGACTGCGTGTGATGAGCCAGAAGCAGTAGAAGGCTCGGAAAGTTATGACTTCTATGTGAAAGGTGAGAATGCTTTTACCTACGAAGATAGAGGTAGTGAAGCATATATTATTATTGGCGGGAGTTACTACAAGGTAGGCAGGCCTTCTACTCCACCGATTAACTAGAGAGTGTTTGAAAATTCATTCCCGCCATCTGCACGCCCCACTTCGCGGGAGATTTGCCGATACTGATATAATTTGACGGTTTCTTTGCTGATGGAATTTATAATTCAATGAGAGGGAACAGTCCTCAGCCAGTATACGGAAAGCTGGGATACAGCATTATAAAATAAAAAGAAGTGTCCAAAAGCATCTTTATGATATTGATAATTGGGATTTTTATTACGATGATGGTATGACTGCGAGGAGCATTGTTGAAAGCGCTCCGTGGTCATGTCCGGCGGGCTCTGCAGATAAATGCTTACGGTATCGGTGATATTCTTGCGTTTGCTGATTTCGGATTGCAATGCCTACCGGAGCGGGGAAACGATGTTGATATACTTTTGTTTATGACAGCAGCCAATCAATCAGGTACAAAGATTTAATGCCATCGCAGGAATTGATATAGTTTCTGTCCATAGATAATACGATTTTTTTCGTAAAACTCAAAACTCTTTTTCTCATATTATAAAAAATGTGTTTATGGACGTCTGTGTACTCCTGACTGCCCAGAGTACATCCCTTTCCATTGTTCAAGACGCGACCGCTCTCCTGGTGCCTGTAACGGCTGTTCCAACTGGTCCCACTGCCGCTTTGATAAATACCAATACTGTCCGGAAGATGCTCATATGGATTACCGTACCACTTTGATTGATTCCCGAGAAGGTGTCAATCTTACGATACAAGAAGCGAAACAAATGGCTTCTGTTATCGCTCCTCTTCTGAAGCAGGGACAGTCCCCGTATCAGATCATTACAAACCATCCGGAACTCTGCATTTCTGTTTGAACTATCTTTCCCAAATATTGCTCGATTCTATGCTTATCAATCGTTCGGAGCTGTTCCAGCAGCACTACCGAAGAACGGGAGAGCGCCGGATTGTCCCGGAGCAGATAATGGGTCGGCTGACCTGCCTTTTTCTCTTTTTGGGCTGTGATAGCAGCCACGATCAAAGTCGGAGAATAGTGGTTTCCGGTGTTGTTCTGAATCACGATCACCGGACGAATACCGCCTTGTTCTGAACCACATACCGGGGACAGGTCAACCATGTAAAGATCACCTCTACGGTACTTCCAATTTTGTTTCATCTTCTCAAGACCTCCTTCTGTAGAAATATATTTATACTCGTCAAACAGTGTCGAAAAATGATTTTTATCGTTTATAAACGATGAAATAGAGAAATTCCGTTGATTTTCGTGTATAAATGGAATATACTAAAAGAAAATGGAAAGGAGTGATTTCCCATGATTAAAAGAGAAACCTATATGAAACGTATCCGCCCTTTTATCGGAAAGGAACTGGTAAAGGTCATGACCGGCATCCGGCGTGCCGGAAAATCTGTCATGCTGGAACTGATCCAGGACGAACTGCGTTCCACTGGTGTAAGTCCAGAAAACTTCATCTCCATCAATTTTGAAGATTTACGATATGCCCATCTTCTGAACGCAATAGCTTTGCACGAGGAAATCCTGAAACGGGCGGAGCGCATCGAGGGAAAGGTCTACCTGTTTTTCGATGAAATTCAGGAAGTAGCGGATTGGGAAAAATGTATCAACTCCTTCCGTGTTTCCCTGGATTGTGACATCTATATCACTGGCTCCAACGCCAAACTGCTCTCCGGTGAACTGGCAACCTATCTGGGTGGCCGCTATGTAGAGTTTGTGATTTACCCATTTTCTTTTACCGAGTTTTTGGAGCTGTATCATACCATTGAACCTGACGCATCCAATCATCAATGCTTCCAGAAATATCTTTTGGCGGGCGGGATGCCGTATCTTGCCAATATCCGTTACGAAGAAGAACCGGCAAAGCAATACCTGACCGACTTATTCAACTCTGTCCAGCTGAAAGACATTGTGAAGCGAAACAAAGTGCGGGATGTAGACCTGTTGGAGCGAATTATTGCGTATGTGATCGCCAATATAGGCACTACTTTTTCCGCTGCCTCTCTGGTGAAGTTTTTGAAAAATGAACGTCGTTCCACATCAACCGACACCGTATTGAATTACATCAAATATTGTTGTGATTCCTATCTTTTTTATCAGGTCAAGCGTGAAGATTTGCAGGGAAAACAGATTTTGTCTACCAATGAAAAATACTATCTTGCAGATCATGGCATCCGGGAAGCTGTTTTCGGTGGAAATATGCGTGACATCAACCTGATCCTGGAAAACATTGTCTATATGGAACTGCTACGCCGGGGGTACAAAGTAACGGTTGGAAAAACCGGCGATAAGGAAATTGATTTTGTCTGTGACCAGCGTGGCGAAAAGCTCTATGTTCAGGTCGCATACCTGTTGGCAGATGAAAGTACAATTCAGCGGGAATTCGGTGTCTATGATTCCATCCGGGACAATTTCCCCAAATATGTTGTCACAATGGATGAACTGGATATGAGCCGGAATGGAATCCGGCATCGCAACATCCGTGACTTTCTGACCGCAGACGAATCGAACTAAGTGTCTTACGGATAAATTACCCGTCACACTTTGTTTCAACATCTGTTATCTGAAAATATGTACAGGGAACCGGCAGTCAAATGCACGGTTCCCTTTATTTATGGGCTTTAGCCTGCTAAGTGGAGCGGAATTTTTCGTGTTCCGAAAAATGGAGATCCGCTCAACAAAAAACCACCCGCTGTGCGGGTGTGAGCCATTCGTTATACAAGAAATCACCTTTCCGTTATAATAGAGGTGTTCAGGCCACTATTTTAAGAAAGCATCTTTACGATATTGATAATTGGTTTTTTTATTACGATGATGGTACGACTGCAAGGAGCATTGTTGAAAGCGCTCCGTGGTCATGTCCGGCAGGCCCTGCAGATAAATGCTTACGGTATCGGTGATATTCTTGCGTTTGCTGATTTCGGATTGCAATGCCTACCGGAGCGGGGAAACGATGTTGATATACTTTTGTTTATGACAGCAGCCAATCAATCAGGTACAAAGATTTAATGCCATCGTTGGACAATACATTTCCAATGCTGTTTGGAGAAGTGATGCTTCCGATGTTAGAACAAAGGAACAGCATGATTTTCTGTAACATTCTCTGATCCGCCTGATTGTTTCGCTGAAGAATGTCACGCAGCACAACGGTGGAATATATGCCTTCCAGAAGATCCTTATTTCCCCAGATAAAACCCCTTAATCCCCTCCAACCGTGAAGCCATATTCGTAAGCAGAGCATCCGCCAAAACAAGCGCAGTCATGGATTCCACCACCACCACGGCTCTGGGCACGATCACAGGATCATGCCGCCCCTTAATCTGTATGGTAACCTCCTCCCCGCCCTGGTTCACTGTTTCCTGAGGACTGAAAATAGAGGGAGTGGGTTTGATGTGGGCGCGCAGTAAAATAGGGCTTCCGTCGCTGATCCCGCCCAAAATCCCGCCTGCATGGTTTGTTTTCTTCTCTATTTTCCCATCCTTTACACAAAAAGCGTCGTTGTTCTGCGTCCCGCGCCGGGAGCTGACCTGACAGCCATCCCCGATTTCCACCGCCTTTACGGCTCCGATGGACATGACAGCTCCGGCCAGGCAGGCGTCCAGCTTCTGGAAAACAGGCTCGCCCAGGCCAGCGGGCACTCCGTAGGCCGCGCACTCCACCACGCCCCCGGAGGAATCCTGATGCTTCATACACTCATCCAGATACTCCTGAGCCCGGACAGCGGCCTCCATATCCGGCATGTACAGAGGATTTGCCTGGATCGCATTTTCATCAAAATGCGTCATATCCGCTTCCACCGGCCCGATCTGCCTGGTATATGCGCACAGCCGGATCCCCAGTTCTGAAAGCAGGACGGAAGCTACGGCTCCGGCGGCCACCCTGCCGATGGTCTCCCGCCCGGAGGAGCGCCCGCCGCCCCGGTAATCCCGGAAGCCGTACTTGGCGTCAAAGGTGTAATCCGCATGGCCCGGCCTGTAGCAGGAAGCGATCTGACTGTAATCGGAAGATCTCTGAGAAGTATTGGGAACCATCAGCGAAAGAGCCGTCCCCGTGGTGCGCCCCTCAAACACACCGGAAAGGATCTGCACACAGTCTGCCTCCCTGCGGGGCGTGGAATAAGGCCCCTGCCCGGGCTTCCTCCGGTCCAGAAACCGCTGAATGGTCTCCTCGCACAGAGGGATCCCCGCAGGAACCCCGTCGATCACGACCCCCAGCGCCTTCCCGTGGGATTCCCCCCAGGTAGTAATACGAAAATATGCTCCAAAACTGTTTCCGGCCATATCCGCTCCTATCTGCCCATCCGGGCCTGTCCTGTAAAAAAGAAAAACCGGAATCCGCCAGGCTCCCTCCTTTATCTGAAAGCCTTTTCATACGGAGCCTTTCCAGACTGAGCCTGTTCACCCAGCGCATTCCCATCTGCTTTTTCACAGAATCCATAAATTTGAAAGCATTATACCCCGTCCAGCCCATTCCGTACAAGCTTTTTTTCCCAAACCATCCCCGGAAACACTTCACAGCTCCCCCTTGAACCCTCATTTCGGATATGATATGATGACACACAGTTGACAGAAAGCAATTTTCAAATACTCTCTAAAATACATTCTGGGGCAGGCCCCCAAAACGGAGGAAACCATTTCATGTATCGTGTGATCAAAAAAGAAGGCAGAGCCAAGCGGGCCGAGCTTGTGACCGTGCACGGAACCATACAGACCCCTGTTTTTATGAACGTGGGGACGGTGGCAGCCATCAAGGGAGCCGTATCCACGGAGGATCTGGAACAGATCAAGACCCAGGTTGAGCTCTCCAATACCTACCATCTTCATGTGCGGCCCGGAGATACCGTCGTAAAGCAGCTTGGCGGCCTGCATAAGTTTATGTCCTGGGACAAGCCCATCCTTACCGATTCCGGCGGCTTCCAGGTTTTTTCCCTGGCGGGACTGAGAAAAATCAAGGAGGAGGGCGTGTATTTCAATTCCCACATCGACGGCCATAAGATTTTCATGGGGCCGGAGGAAAGCATGCAGATCCAGTCCAACCTGGCATCCACCATCGCCATGGCCTTTGATGAATGCGCGCCAGCCAAGGCGGATCGGGCCTACGTGGAGAATTCAGTGGCCCGCACCACCCGGTGGCTGGAGCGGTGTAAGGCGGAGATGCAGCGGCTGAACGGCCTGGAGGATACCATTAATAAGGAACAGCTTCTTTTTGGCATTAACCAGGGGGCCGTTTATACCGACATCCGTATTGACCACGCCAAACGCATTTCCGAGCTGGAGCTGGATGGCTATGCGGTGGGCGGTCTGGCGGTGGGAGAGAGCCACGAGGAAATGTACCATGTGCTGGATGAGACCGTGCCGTACCTGCCCGAAAACAAGCCCACCTACCTGATGGGCGTGGGAACCCCCGCCAACATCCTGGAGGGCGTGGAGAGAGGGATCGACTTTTTTGACTGTGTGTACCCTTCCAGGAACGGCCGTCACGGCCATCTGTACACCAACCACGGGAAGATCAACCTTTTCAACGCCAGATACGAGCTGGATCAGCGCCCCATTGAGGAGGGCTGCGGCTGTCCTGCCTGCCGCCGTTACTCCCGCGCCTACATCCGCCACCTTCTGAAAGCAAAGGAAATGCTGGGCATGAGGCTCTGCGTCCTTCACAACCTTTATTTCTACAATACCATGATGGAGGAGATCAGGGATGCGCTGGATGCGGGACGTTTTGCCGGGTACAAGGCTGAGAAGCTTGCCCGGATGGCTGCGGGGCCTTGCGGCTGAACTGAATTCATATCAGTTCAGTCACGCCCATTCGCAAAACGCCCCTTCGGGGCTTTCCGCTGCTGCGCAGCTCTTTTTGCTCATTGACGGGCGCTCACTCCGTATCGGCATGTATGGCTAAAATCATGCAGACATGTTTGGCCATACATACTGATACGGCTGAACTGATACACAAAAAAAAGGCTTGCCCCATTCCTGTTTTTTGTGTATGATGTATGTTGTGAATATGGTGGCGCAAGCCATTACTTAGGAGGATGAAAGAAGAAATGGGTATTTTAGCAACTGATCCCGCGGCGGCAGCGGCGGGGCCCGGTGGTCTGATCGGCATGATTTTAATGTATGTGGTGATTTTTGGCGGATTTTTCTATTTTGCCATGTACCGCCCTCAGAAAAAAGAGCGGAAAAAGATGGACGCCATGCTTTCTTCCCTGGAGATCGGCGACAGCGTGCTGACCAACAGCGGATTTTACGGTGTGATCATCGACATTACGGACGATACCGTTATTATTGAGTTCGGAAACAACAAGAACTGCCGTATTCCCATGCAGAAGTCTGCGATTGCCCAGGTGGAGAAGCCTGACGCAGAGTAATGAGAGACGGCTTTGAGGAGATGCGATTCCTCACAGATATAGCAGAAGCAAATTTCATTACTGCAGGTTATTTCAGCCATACCGAAAGGATATGGCTGATTTTGCATTCCGGGGCCTTTTTTGTTGAAAATCTGTTTCCTTTAGGCTATCATAAAACAAATGCCTGCCGCCTGATACGGCGGGAATGAATTTTCAAACACACTCCAGCAGGCCGGTGAACGGCAGCAAAACCGGACTATAGGAGAATGCCGCTTTCAGACGGCGGAATGGAGGAAACAATGGAATTAAGGGTTGGATGTATTCCGGGCGATGGGATCGGGCCGGAGATCGTAAGGGAAGCAGGGAAGGTGCTGGACGCAGTGGCCGCCAGATTCGGGCACAGCATAACATATACGCAGATTCTTCTGGGGGGAGCCTCCATTGACGTGCATGGAATCCCTCTTACGCAGGAAGCCATTGCTCAGGCGAAGGCAAGCCAGGCGGTGCTGATGGGCTCCATCGGAGGAGACGCAGCTGTCTCTCCCTGGTATCAGCTTCCGCCGGAGAAGAGGCCGGAGGCCGGGCTCCTGGCGATCCGCAAGGCGCTGAGCCTGTTCGCCAACCTGCGTCCCGCCAGCCTTTATCCTGAGCTGGCGGACGCCTGCCCTCTGAAAAATGAGATCAGCAGGGCGGGCTTTGACATGATCATCGTCCGTGAGCTCACCGGAGGCCTGTATTTCGGAGAGAGAAGGACGACGTTGGAGGACGGCGTACGCACTGCGGTGGATACGCTCACCTACAATGAAAAGGAGATCCGCAGGATTGCGGTGAAGGCCTTTGAGATTGCCCGCAAGCGCAGGAAAAAGGTGGTCAGCGTGGACAAGGCAAACGTCCTGGATTCCTCCAGGCTGTGGAGGGCTGTGGTCAATGAGGCGGCAAAGGAATATCCTGATGTGGAGCTGTCCCACATGCTGGTGGACAACTGCGCCATGCAGCTGGTGAAGGATCCCGCCCAGTTCGACGTGATCCTTACCGAGAACATGTTCGGAGATATTCTTTCCGATGAGGCCAGCATGGTGACCGGTTCCATCGGTATGCTTCCCAGCGCCAGCCTGAACGATACCAGGTTCGGGCTGTACGAGCCCAGCCACGGCAGTGCTCCGGACATCGCGGGTAAGGACATTGCCAATCCCATAGCCACCGTGCTCAGCGCGGCCATGATGCTGCGTTACAGTTTCGATCTGGACGAGGAGGCGGCTGCGGTGGAGGCGGCTGTGAAGACGGTTCTGGAGGAGGGCTGGCGCACGGCGGATATTATGTCCGAGGGCTGTACTCAGGTAGGCTGTACCCGCATGGGAGACCTGCTGGCAGAAAGAGTAAGCAGAGTATAGGTAAAACATAATAGGCAGAGCACAGTTTCACACCGGAGCGTCACAAAACTGTGCGGACCGCAGGCAGGAAAACGATGTGTCTTTCCCGCTGCGGCCAAAGCTGAAACGCTCCGGCATGGAGGTAAACATATGAAAAGTGATTCGGTAAAAACGGGAGTGGCCCAGGCTCCCCACAGAAGTCTGTTTAATGCCCTTGGCATCACGGAGGAGGAGCGGCAGCGTCCCCTTATCGGGATTGTAAGCTCCTATAATGAGATCGTTCCCGGCCACATGAATCTGGACAAGATCGTGGACGCCGTGAAAATGGGTGTGGCTATGGCCGGCGGAACCCCCATCGTTTTCCCGGCCATCGCTGTGTGCGACGGGATCGCCATGGGCCATATCGGCATGAAATACTCCCTGGTGACCAGGGATCTGATCTGCGACAGCACAGAGTGCATGGCCATGGCCCATGGCTTCGACGGCCTTGTGATGGTGCCCAACTGCGACAAGAATGTGCCCGGCCTTCTCATGGCCGCCGCCAGGGTCAATGTACCCACCATATTCGTATCCGGCGGCCCCATGCTGGCAGGACGGATAGACGGCTGTAAGACCAGCCTGTCCTCCATGTTTGAGGCGGTGGGAAGCGTGGCTGCGGGAACCATGACCATGGAGAAGCTGGAGGAATACGAGGAGAAGGCCTGTCCTACCTGCGGCTCCTGCTCCGGTATGTACACGGCCAATTCCATGAACTGCCTTACGGAGGCTCTCGGCATGGGCCTTGGCGGAAACGGCACGATCCCTGCGGTATATTCCGAAAGAATCCGCCTGGCCAAGCACGCGGGCATGAAGATCATGGAGCTGGTGGAAAAGGACATCAGGCCCAGAGACATCATGACGGAGAAGGCCTTCCTCAACGCCCTCACCGTTGATATGGCCCTGGGCTGCTCCACCAATTCCATGCTCCATCTGCCCGCCATCGCCCATGAGGCAGGTGTGGATTTGAACATGGAGGTGGCAAACGAGCTGTCTGCCAGAACTCCCAACCTCTGCCATCTGGCCCCCGCAGGACGCACCTATATCGAAGACCTGAACGAGGCCGGAGGCGTTTACGCGGTGATGAACGAGCTGAACAAGAAGGAGCTTCTGTATACTGATTTGATCACCGTCACCGGAAAGACGGTGGGAGAGAACATTGCAGGCTGCAGCAACCGCAATCCCGAAGTGATCCGTCCCATTGAAAATCCGTATTCCCAGACAGGCGGAATTGCGGTGCTGAAGGGCAATCTGGCGCCTGAGACAGCGGTGGTGAAGCGCTCCGCCGTGGCTCCCGAAATGATGGTGCACGAGGGCCCCGCCAGGGTATTCGACTGCGAGGAGGACGCCATTGCCGCCATCAAGGGCGGAAAGATCGTTCCCGGCGACGTGGTGGTGATCCGCTACGAAGGGCCCAAGGGCGGCCCCGGCATGAGGGAAATGCTCAATCCCACCTCCGCCATAGCGGGTATGGGAATGGGCTCCACCGTGGCCCTGATCACGGACGGACGCTTCAGCGGCGCTTCCAGAGGCGCTTCCATCGGCCATGTATGCCCGGAGGCGGCTCAGGGCGGCCCTATTGCGCTGGTGGAGGAGGGCGACATCATCAGCATCGATATTCCGGCAAACCGTCTGGATGTGAAGGTTTCCGATGAGGAAATGCAGCAACGGAGGGCAAAATGGCAGCCCAGGCAGCCTAAGGTGACCACAGGCTATCTTGCCAGATATGAGAAAATGGTAACCAGCGCCAACAAAGGGGCGGTTCTGAAATTAGACTGACAGCGATAAAAAAGAAAGGGCGTTCCGGCCCGGGCGCAGGAAAATACGCGCCCCGGCCCGGAGCGTGAATGGAACGGATATGCAGCTTACAGGAGCAGAAATCATTGTAGAATGTCTGAAGGAGCAGGGTGTGGATACGGTTTTCGGCTATCCCGGCGGAACGATCCTGAACGTGTACGACGCCCTTTATAAGCACCAGAATGAAATTTTCCATGTGCTCACCTCCCACGAGCAGGGGGCGGCGCATGCGGCGGACGGCTATGCCAGAGCCACGGGAAAGGTGGGCGTCTGCATGGCCACCAGCGGCCCCGGGGCCACCAACCTGGTGACAGGCATCGCCACAGCCTACATGGATTCCATCCCCGTTGTGGCGATCACTGCCAACGTAAACCTTCCTGCATTAGGAAAGGATTCCTTTCAGGAGGTGGATATTGCGGGCGTGACCATGCCCATCACCAAGCACGGCTACATCGTCAAGGACGTCCATATCCTGGCGGATACGCTGCGCAAAGCCTTCCGCATCGCCAGATCCGGAAGGCCCGGCCCTGTCCTGGTTGACGTGACCAAGGATGTGACGGCGGCATACTGTGAATATACGCCAAGGGAGCCGGAAAAGCCTGAAAATAAAAACAAATTTACAGACCAGGAGGTGGAAGCGGCGCTTTCTCTTCTGAAAAGCGCGGTAAAGCCATATATATTTGTGGGAGGAGGCGCTATCCTTTCCGGAGCCTCGGAGCAGGTAAAAACCTTTGCCCACAGGCTGGACGCCCCGGTGTGCGATTCCCTGATGGGAAAGGGCGCGTTCGACGGCAATTCTTCCCGTTACACCGGCATGATCGGAATGCACGGCACCAAGACCTCCAACCTGGGCGTGAGCGAATGCGACCTTCTGGTTGCGCTGGGAGCCCGCTTCTCAGACCGTGTGGTGGGGAATGTGAGAAATTTTGCTCCGCACGCGAAAATTTTACACATTGATATTGACGCGGCTGAGATCAACAAAAATGTGAAGGCGGATGTGGCCCTGGTGGGAGATCTGAAGGATGTGTTGAACGTGATCAACGAACAGCTTCCTGTCCAGTCCCATAAGGAATGGATGGGCCGCATTGCCGAAATGAAGGAAAAGTATCCCTTATCCTACGATTCCTCCCGTTTAAGCTGCCCCTATGTGATCCAGGAGCTTGACCGGGTGACCGGCGGAGAGGCGGTGGTGACTACGGACGTGGGCCAGCATCAGATGTGGGCGGCCCAGTATTACCGCTACACGAAGCCGCGCACCTTCCTTTCCTCCGGCGGCCTGGGCACCATGGGCTACGGCCTGGGTGCCTGCATCGGAGCCAGGATGGGCAGACCGGATAAGATCTGCGTGAACATTGCGGGGGACGGGTGCTTCCGTATGAACATGAATGAGCTGGCGACGGCCAGCAGATACAACATTCCCATTATCCAGATCGTGATCAACAACCACGTGCTGGGCATGGTGCGCCAGTGGCAGACCCTGTTTTACGACCATCGTTATTCCCAGACCGTGCTGTCCGACAAGGTGGACTTCTGTAAGGTGGCGGAAGGGCTGGGCTGCATGGCCATCCGCGTTACCACCAGGGAGGAAGTGGCCCCAGCCCTGGAGCGGGCCATCGCGGCGGACGGCCCCGTTCTGATCGAATGTGTGATCCCGGAGGATGATAAGGTGTTCCCCATGGTATCCCCCGGCGCGTCCATCAGCGAGGTGTTTGACGATTCTGACCTGAAAACAGACTGACCGTGCGCACCGACATGGGCTGAGCGCCCGGCTGCAGGAATAAGGAGCTGCGAAGCAGATACTTTCAATAGGCCCGCGAATGCTGCTGTTTACCGGCTTGCCAGTGAACAGTGACGACTGTTACGGCTGCTGTTTAAAAAGTTAATGTAGTAGTTGACTAAAGCGGTAAAAGTATGTACAATAGGCAATAAGTTTTATTCACGTTACTGCTTCCCGGCCTGCCGGCGGGCAGTAACTCATTCATTGCTCAGACGGCGGCCGGGAAGCGCACAGGAGCGGCCCGGGCTCTGCCGCCGGGTCTGGTTTTCAGGATGGAAGAGGAGGAGAGATAAAGTGGGCAGAGTATATAATTTTTCAGCAGGCCCTGCAGTCCTGCCGGAGGAAGTGCTGAGAGAAGCGGCGGAGGAGATGCTGGATTACAGGGGAAGCGGCATGTCCGTGATGGAAATGAGCCATCGCTCCAAAACTTATCAGGCGATCATCGACGAGGCGGAGGCGGATCTGAGGGAGCTGATGGGAATTCCCGAAGATTACAGCGTCCTGTTCCTGCAGGGCGGGGCCAGCCAGCAGTTTGCCATGATCCCCATGAACCTGATGAAGAACAGGGTGGCGGATTATATCGTAACCGGCCAGTGGGCGAAGAAGGCCTGGCAGGAGGCTTCCAAATACGGGCAGGCCAACAAGCTCGCGTCCTCGGAGGATCAGACCTTTTCCTACATACCGGACTGCTCCGATCTTCCCGTTTCAAAGGATGCGGACTACGTTTATATCTGTGAAAACAACACCATCTACGGAACCAAGTTCAAGACACTGCCCAATACCAAGGGAAAGCCTCTGGTTGCCGATGTGTCCTCCTGCTTTCTTTCCGAGCCTGTGGATATTACCAGATACGGCCTGATGTACGGCGGCGTACAGAAGAACATCGGCCCTGCGGGCGTGGTGATCGCCATTATCCGAAAGGATCTGATCACGGAGGATGTGCTTCCCGGAACCCCCACCATGCTTCAGTACAAGATTCACGCGGACAACGGCTCCATGTACAATACTCCTCCCGCATACGGTATTTACATCTGCGGCAAGGTGTTCAAGTGGCTGAAAAATCTGGGCGGACTTTCAGCGGTGAAGGAGAGGAATGAAAGAAAAGCGGCCATCCTCTATGATTTCCTGGATGAGAGCAGGCTGTTTAAAGGAACCGTGCGCAGGGAAGACCGCTCCCTGATGAACGTTCCCTTCGTCACCGGAAGTGAGGAACTGGACGCTAAGTTTGTCAGGGAAGCGAAGGAGGCCGGACTGGAGAATCTGAAAGGCCACCGGAGCGTAGGCGGGATGCGCGCCAGCATTTACAATGCCATGCCCATGGAGGGCGTGGAGAAGCTGGTGGCGTTCATGAAAGAATTTGAGGCGGAAAACATTTAGCTTGAGGCGAAAAAAGCAGCAGGAGGAAGGGTCATGTTTCAGTATTATTGCCTGAATCCCATCTCGCAGGTGGGATTGGAGGGCTTTACGGATGAATATGTGAAAACGGAAGCCATCGAGGAGGCGGACGGCGTTCTGGTCAGAAGCGCTTCCATGCATGAAATGGAGCTGCCCGACAGACTGGCAGCCGTGGCAAGAGCGGGGGCGGGAGTGAACAACATTCCCCTGGATAAGTGCGCTGAAAAGGGGATCGTGGTGTTCAACACCCCCGGCGCCAACGCAAACGGCGTGAAGGAGCTGGTGATTGCCGGAATGCTCCTTGCCTCCAGAGACGTGGTGGGCGGCATCAACTGGGTAAAGGAAAACAAGGAGGATCCGCAGATCGCCAAGGCTGCTGAGAAGCAGAAAAAGCAGTACGCCGGAACCGAGATTACCGGAAAGAAGCTGGGTATCATCGGCCTGGGAGCCATCGGCGTAAAGGTGGCCAATTCTGCGAAGCATCTGGGCATGGAGGTGTACGGCTATGACCCTTACGTGTCCGTGGATGCAGCCTGGAGCCTAAGCCGGGATGTGAAGCATGTAATCGACGTAAACGAGATTTATGAAAAATGCGACATCATCACCGTTCACGTTCCCCTCCTTCCCTCCACGGAGAAGATGATCGGGAAGGAAGCCATTTCCCGGATGAAGGACGGTGTGATCCTGCTAAACTTTGCCAGAGATCTGCTGGCAGACGAGGAGGCTGTTCTTGCCGGCATTGAGTCGGGAAGGATCCGTAGCTATGTGTCCGATTTCCCCAATCCTGTCACCGCAGGAAAGAAGGGCTGCATCGTGATTCCCCACCTTGGCGCCTCCACCTCCGAATCCGAGGACAACTGCGCGGTTATGGCAGTGAAGGAAATGATGGATTTCCTGGAAAACGGCAACATCAAAAACAGTGTGAACTATCCCTCCTGCGACATGGGCGTGTGCACCCAGGCGGGAAGGATTGCTATTTTCCACAAGAATGTGGCAAACATGATCACCCGCTTTACCGCCCTGTTCGGTGATAAGGGGATCAACATTTCCGATATGACCAACAAATCCAAGGGGGAGGTGGCCTACACCATGCTTGACGTGGAGGAGAAGCCATCCGATGATATTATCCAGCTCCTCCGCGCCATCCCCGGCGTTTTCCGTGTGAGAGTGGTAAAATAAACGCAGGATTGTTCCGTTTTGGGAGACCGCCTTTGCGGTCTCCTTTTTGTTTGCGCGCCATGGGCGCGCTCTAATGGGTGAAAGTCCCGAACACGCCTAGGCAACGAGGAAGTGTATAGCCGAACAGCAAGGGTGTCCATCGTGAGGTGGAATCTGAAGGAAGCTGTAGGCAAACTCTTGGTCCGACGGACAGAAATCACATATGAGGCTCGGAAATAAGGATAAGTCTGCAAAAGAAGATGAAGTCCAAAAGTTGCTGGAAGTACGAGTAAATGTGGCGGATAGATGAGAGGAAAGAGCGTGCACCTTAAGCGTGGAGGTCTCACAGAGGTTCCATTAGCCTAGTAACAACGAACTGTGAGAAGTCAGCCGAGCCCATAGTAGTGAGGAAGTTTCTGTAATGGAAATGGAGCAAAGGGGCGAACAATCAATAAGTTTGAGTATGTCTCGTATTGCAGAGATGACAACATCTGCCGTAACCAATCGGGAAAAGGGTGGTCAAATCAAGCGAGACGGAAAGGAAAGAACGCATGGACACAAGTAGTCTA
>CAUWLJ010000087.1:0-15657 GCA_963559585.1 uncultured Eisenbergiella sp.
TCCCATTGTTATGGGAAATGCAGGGGTTTTTGTCTCTGAAAGTGTAAAAGTCAGGATGAGCAGTTATGGGGAATGAGAAACGAAAAGGATAAAAAAAACCAAAAAATATGCTGTTTCATGTATAAGATGCACAATGCTATAATGCAGACGTAGACAAAAGGGAAAGGAGATAGAAGATAAGAATGAATACAAAGAGCAGGGGCCATACACTGAAAAAAGGGTTCGGAAGGTTTTGGAGACAGAAGGAGATCCAGCTGTTCGCCCTGGCGGGCGTGGCTTATCTTCTGATTTTTTCCATCCTTCCCATGTTCGGCATTATTCTGGCGTTTAAATCGTACAAAATCACCTCCGGGGTTGCTGGAATCTTTACCAGCGAATGGGTGGGGCTGAAATATTTTAAAGAGTTCTTTACGGATTACCGTTTTCCTGAACTGCTTCGCAATACCATAGCCATCAGTACACTGAAAATGATTTTTGCATTCCCGGTTCCTATTCTTCTTGCGGTTCTGATTTCAGAGTGCAGAAACAAGCCATTCAAGAGGATCGTGCAGACGGTGAGCTACCTGCCCAACTTCATTTCCTGGGTTCTGGTATACGGCATCAGCAGCGCCCTGCTTTCCCAGAACAGCGGGGTTATCAGTGAGATTCTGGTAAAACTGGGGATCGTATCCAGCGGTATCCCTTTCCTGACAGATCCGGATTATTTCTGGGGGACGGCCGTGGCGCTTTCCATCTGGAAAAGCTCCGGCTGGTGGGCGATTATTTTTCTGGCGGCCATCGCGGGCATCGACAGTACGCTGTATGAGGCGGCGAGCATCGACGGGGCGGGAAGGCTGAAACGGATCTGGCACATCACCCTGCCCGGTATTAAGGGCTCCATTGTAACGGTGCTGATCCTTTCCATCGGAAGCTTCCTTGGGGGAGGAATGGTGGGTTCCAATTTTGAGCAGTCCTTCCTGATGGGCAACACTGTCAACAATGCCACATCCGAGATCATTCAGACCTATGCGTTCAAGATGGGAATGGCACAGGCACGGTTTTCCTATGCAACCGCCGTAGATCTGGTGCAGTCCGTGATTTCTATTATCCTGGTGGTAATCAGCAACTTTGTGGCGAAAAAAGTATCCGGTGAGGGATTGTTCTAAACAGAAAGGCAGGAATGGAGAATGAAAAAGAAATTGACAGAGGACAGGGTCGTGAATGTTGCCGTCTATATCCTGCTGGCTCTCATCGGGATCGTGACGCTGTATCCATTCTATTATACCGTCATCTGCTCCTTCAACGATGGAATTGATCTGATGAAGGGAGGTGTGTATCTGTGGCCGAGAAAATTTACGCTTGCCAATTACAGACTGTTTCTGGGAGATTCGGAATGGCAGCATGCCTTTCTGGTTTCCGTATCGAGAACGGTGGTGGGCGCAGTGCTGAGGACTGGCTTTACGAGCCTGTTCAGCTATGCGCTTTCCCGAAACAACCTGATGTTTCGGAAGGGCTACCGTTTCCTGGTGGTGTTTACCATGTACTTTTCAGGAGGCCTGATTCCCTTCTATGTGCTTTTAAAGAGTTTGGGACTTCTGAACACCTTCTGGGTTTATGTGATCCCCGGAATGGTGGACGCCTTCTTCGTGATGACGGGAATCAACTTCTTCAACGGAATCCCGGAGTCCATGATAGAGGCGGCCAAGATCGACGGGGCAAGTGAGGGAAAAGTGTTTACCAGCATCGTTCTGCCGGTTTCCAAGCCGTTTCTGGCTACCCTGGCGCTGTTTGCCGCAGTGGGACAGTGGAACAGCTGGCTGGACAGCGCGTACTATGCAGTGAAAAACCCCCAGTTGCAGACGCTGGCCTACAAGATGATGACGACCATCAACCAAACTGTGGCCTCTTCAGCCAATACGGCGGCTGCGGGGCAGATTTCACAGGCCAACGCCGCCACATCCTTTACCGTTCAGGCGACGGCCATGGTGGTTTCCATGCTTCCGATCATGTGTGTGTATCCGTTCCTTCAGAAGTATTTTGTACAGGGAATGATGATTGGGGCGGTGAAGGAATAATGACAGGATGTTCTGAAAATGGAGCATAGACAAGGAACATAGAAAAAGGAGGAAGAAAGTATGAAAATGAAAAAAGCAGCAGCGCTCCTGCTGGCCGGCGCAATGACGTTTTCCCTGGCAGGCTGCGGCGGATCAGAGACACAGGATACCGGAGCGTCAGCCCCTGCCGGTACCGAAGCGCCGGAAACGGCGGCTTTAGAGGAAAAAGCTCCAGCCGGGGAAAGTGGGGACAGCGGAGAGACCCCCACGCTCACCATGTTTATTGACGAAACCTGGTGGCCCTACGATACCTGGGAGGGAGCGGTTCCGGAAGAATTTGAGAAAAGGCTGGGCGTGAATATCGAAGTAATCCGGGCTGCGGACAACAATCAGCTGTCCCTTCTGGTAGCCTCCGGGGATATGCCTGATATCGTCTGCTCCTACAGATATCAGTATCTGGCGGATTCCCAGGTCTGCTACCCTTTGAATGAGCTGAAGGAGCAGTACCCCGATGTGGAGTTTGAGGTAGATCCGGTATATCAGTTTGTGAACCAGGCCTCAGACGGCAATTTTTACACCATTGGCTGCGGATTCTCTCCCGCCTACGAATACGCTCAGTGGTCGGATATTCTGACAGAGGGCCCGGGATTCATGTACCGGAAGGATATTGCGGAGGAGCTGGGGCTTTCCTTCCAGACGCTGGATGATCTGGATGCGGCATTTGAGAAAGTGCATCAGGCCTATCCTGATATGGTTACTCTTTCCTTCAACAGCGCTCATAAGTTCAACTGGTTGCTGCAGCAGATGGGACTGAAGGGAAACAGCTATGTGGAAGCGGCGGACGGAAGCCTTCAGTGGTGGCTTCGCCAGGAAGGGCTGCTGGACTATTATAAGAAGATCAACGAATGGTACCGCAAGGGCTATCTGACCGCAGAGAATTTCTCCTATCAGTCAGAGGACGAAACCAAAGAGATCTGCGTGGGCGGCCAGGTATTTGCCAATTTCGGCTACGATAACCATGCGGACAACTACAATACGGCGATTACGGCAAACGGAGACGATTTTTCCTTCAGCCTTGTCACCGGCGAACTGGGAGAGGATGCAACGGTATTCGATACCACCAGCGGAGGAGGACGCGGTCTGTATATCACCCGCTCCTGCCAGAATGTGGAAGCTGCTTTCAAAACCCTGGCCTATGCTTACAGCGATGAAGGAATGAAGCTTCTGATGTGGGGAATGGAAGGAGAAGATTACACGCTGGATGATGCAGGCTATCCTACCTTCAACTATGATTTTCAGGGCGACAACTCCGTGCTTCAGCCCAGAGGACTGAAATACTGGGGATGGATTTCCCACAATGGAATCGTGACCAGTATCGCAGAAGCCACTTCGGAAAGTCAGACCGCTGAGGACAGAAAGAACCTGACGGCCCATGTGAACAGAAATCCTGTGATCGGCATGATCCGTTTTGAGGTGGATTCTGATGAAGCAAACATTGATGCGAAGCTGAGCGAAATGGTGAAGAATCAGCAGACCAATATTTTCATGGCAGAATCCGAAGAAGCCTGTGAAGAGGCGTTCCAGGAGATGCTGGAACAGGCGGAGCAGATCGGAATGAGTACCCTTGAGGAGTACGGCAACGCCAGCTACGGGGAGCTGAAGGCGCAGTATGATGAACTGATCGCGGCGAATGAGAAGTAGAATGGTGATTGACACAGAATAAGAATAGCTGTATTGGCGGGAGCAGAGAATCCTTCTGTGGGTTCTCTGCTCCTTTGGAAATGGGAGGATCAACAGTTTTGCGCCGGAGCGTCACAAAACTGTATGGATCGCAGGTGAAGCTAAAACGCTTCGGCATGGAGGTAAACATGAAACGGAAAGCAATAGAAACCAAATTAATCGTCAGACCCCTGGTGGGGTGTCTTACCCACACTCATTTCTGGGAAGGCCCCTGCAGGGCGGGGAAAGCGGAGGATATGACCTGTGAGAAGGAGAATGCGGCGGCAGACAGAGCTTTTCTGGCGGCCGGGGAGCTGTTGAAGCAGGCGACGGACAGGATCGCTTTTCTTCCGGCTATAGACGTCCGGTACACAGAGAATTTTGTGGTTCCTGAAGAAACCTTTGCGAAGGTGGAGGAGGATTTGGAGCAGGTGGATTTCTTTCTGTGCCTGAACTGGAGAATCCCCAAGCTGGAGCGTTACAGGAAGCCGGTGGTGATCCTGCAGAATGGAAATGAGGGGATCGACTTTGCCGCCTATTGCAGATCCATCGGGATCGAAGCCTATGTGGCGCTGGATATGGAGGATTTGAACGAGATTGCCGAGGCTCTCTGGGTAAGGAAGGCGGTTGCAAACACCCGGGCGCTGGTGCTGACTGCAGGCGGACTGCCTACATTCGGAATGCAGAGCCTGATCCGCGACCCGGAGATCATCCGGCAGAGATACGGCATGGAGGTAGTGAAACTTCCGTTCTATGATATTTTCCGGTATATGGATTCCATTACCGACGAGGAGGCGCGTCTCATTGCAGAGAGGATCATTGCCGGGGCGGCGGATGTGAAGGTAAACACGGACTGGTTTTTGAACGATATCAAGTATTATCTGGCCGCCAGGAGGATGATGGATGAATACCAGTGCAACGCATTTTCTACCTCCTGTCATGAGCTGTGCACTTCGGAAATCCCGCAGAACCGGAAATTTACTCCCTGTATCTGCCACTCCCTTTTAAAAGAGGAGGGGATACCAAGCGGCTGCGAGGAGGATCTGAACGCACTGCTTGCCATGACCATTCTGCAGTATACGGCCTTCAGGCCTGCCTTTATGGGAAATCCCAGCATGGAATCGGATGAGATACTCCTTCTGCACCATGCAGTGCCCGCGCTCTGTATGAACGGGTACGGAAGCCGGCCTCTCACCTACAAGCTGTGGGCTTTTACCGGTCAGGGCTTTGGAGGAAAGCTGCAGGTGGACTTTACAGAAAATGAGGAGGATGAGGTGACGCTGGGCCGGTTCAATCCCCAGGGAGATATCATGTGTGTGAAAACAGGGAAGATCCTGCGTTCAGAGTACAAGGAGGTATACTGTAGTCCTTATTATTACATCCAGATGGATGATGCGAGAAAATTCATGCACACGCTGGCGGACTTCGGCCATCATCAGGTACTGATTTTCGGTAATTATAAGAAAAAACTGAAGACGGTTTCCCAGGTGATGAAGTTTCGGATTGAGGAAGGATGAGTATGATTTATTTGAATCATGCGGCGACCTCCTGGCCGAAGCCGCAGTGCGTGGTGGATGCGCTGATCCGGTATACCCAGGCAGTGCCGGAGGGACAGGGCAGAAGCAGCCTGGGGACGGGGAGGGGAGACATCCTGCAGGAATGCAGGGAAAGCCTGGGGCGGCTTTTGGGAGTGAAGGAAACGGAACGGATTATTCTTACCTCCGGGGCAACGGAGGGCGCCAATCTGTTCCTTCGTGGGATGGATTGGAGGGACTGCCGGATTTATGCGGCACAGACGGAGCACAACTGTATTCTGCGCCCGTTGTGGAATCTTCCCGGTATTCTTGACCGGGTAAGGATTCTGCCCTGTGATGGGAAGGGCTTTCTGAAGCTTTCCGCCCTGCGGGAAATCCCCCAGGGAAAAGGGGCCGTGATCGTCAGCCACTGCTCCAATGTAACAGGAGCCGTCCAGCCGATGGCGGACATTTCAGAATATGTCAGGAAAAAAAGGGTATCTTTTTATAGGGGATGTGTCCCAGAGCCTGGGCTGTATTCAGGTATGCGGAGACGAATGGGGGGCGGACGTTCTGATTTTCACGGGACATAAAGGCCTTCTGGGGCCGCAGGGAACAGGCGGCGTCTATATCAGAGACGGACTGACGCCTGCGCCCCTGAAATATGGGGGAACAGGGCGGGAGAGCGGAAGGCTGGCCTATAGGCCGGGCGAATATGAATATGAACCGGGAACACAGAATCTTCCCGGCATTGCGGCCCTGAAGGCCGGTGCGGATTATGTGTATGGGATCGGGGTGGAGCAGATTTACCGGAAAGAGCAGGAGGATATGGAGCGTCTTTTTCTGGGGCTGGAACGGGCAGACGGCTTCTGCCTGTTTGGCCCCGGAAGAGAGGAGCCCAGAGGGCCGGTTTTGAGTTTTGGAATGAACGGGCTGAGACCGGCAGATCTTTCCTATATTCTCTGGGAAAATTACGGGATTCTCGTCCGGGACGGGCTTCACTGCGCTCCGCTGATCCATGAAGCCATCGGAAGCGGAAAGGACGGAACCCTGCGGGTGAGCATTTCTTATGGAACAAAAAAGGAAGAGCTGGACGCTTTGACAGAAGCGGCGAGAGAGATTGGAGGTGCCCTTTCCCATGCGTGTGACAGAAGTACGGCCTTCTGAGGAGGTCTGCCATGAAGCCGGGTGGTTCGCCTGGGACTTTTATCTTGAAAAACCGCTTACAGAGGAGGATATTGGCAGGTTCCGTCCTCTGGGCAGTTTCCTGTACCTCTCATCCCTGAAAAAACCGTTTTTTAAATCGGAGGGAGAATATTTTCACATCAAAGGAATCCGGGGGGAAGATCATTTCCGGGCGGCTGTCCATGCACAGCACACGGATTTGTTGAATATGCTGCGGGAACGGCTGGAGGATACCTGAGAATAGATCAAATTTTTCTCATGATAGTTCATTGTCCTTTCCTCTGCAATATGAAATAATAAAAAAAATTTCTGCTTCTTTACCAAGGCAGTTTTGCTGGAGCCTGAAGGAGGGGCAGCTTGGAGCAAAAAAGAAGCCTGTTTTGTATAGCGGCTTTTAAAGGAAGGCAAAAGCCTGTCCGGTTCCGGACAGCGGAAGGTGAGGTAAACATGCTGGAAGCGGCGTCTGCAAAAAAACGAGAAATCAGTAACGTACACAGAGAGGAAAACGCGTTGTATCTGGAGCAGGAGGCGGGTATTCTGCGCATCATTCCACAGGAGGCGGGTATCCTGCGCATTTCCTATACAGAAAACGGAAACTTTGGCACGAAGCAGGGGGAGGAGCTTTCTGATCTGTCCTCTTCCTGCGTCTGGGACTGGAAGGAGACGCAGGGAGAGATCCTGGTGGATACCGGATTCCTTCAGGCAGCCGTGAACCGCCTGACCGGTTCCATTACCTACCGGAAAAAGGACGGTTCGCTCCTTCTTGCCGAGAGGGAACGGGAGAGTCATGTGGTGGAGGAATTCGATTCCTACCGCACGGTGATCAATGAAAATACCAGAGTGGAGGAATTTCAGACCCCGGACGGTGTGAAACGGCGGATTCGGGAGGCGGACCGGGTATTTGACCGTAAATTATATCATACCAGACTGGAGCTGTCCTTTGATAAGGGAGAGCGGCTGTTCGGCCTGGGGCAGGCGGAGGAGGGCGTCTGGAACCTGCGGGGAACCACTCAGTATCTGCATCAGGCCAACCTGAAAATCGCCCTTCCGGTGCTCCTGTCGGAAAAAGGCTGGGGCATTCTGTCCTCCACCCAGAGCCCGGCCATTTTCAGCGACACGGGATACGGCTCTTATCTGTATACGGAGGCGGACGAATTCCTGGATTATTATTTCCTGGCAGGAGAGAATCTGAACCAGGTGACGGCGGGGATCAGAAGGCTTACAGGAAAAGCGGCCATGCTGCCCAGATGGGCCTTCGGTTATATCCAGTCCCAGGAGCGGTATGTGGATGCTCAGGAGCTTCTGGATACCGCAGACCGTTTCCGGCGGAACCATATCGGGCTGGACTGCATGGTTCTGGACTGGATGAGCTGGAAAGGGAATCTGTGGGGACAGAAAACCTTCGATGAGGAGCGCTTCCCCGATCCTGCCGGTATGATAAAGGAGCTACATGAAAAGGATGTGCATTTCATGCTTTCCATCTGGCCAAATATGAGCGCGCAGTGCGGCAATTATCAGGAATTTCTGGACAAAGGCCAGCTGCTTCCGGCCAGCGAGATTTATGACGCCTTCAGTGAGGAGGGAAGGAAGCTGTACTGGGAGCAGGCTGAAAGAGGGCTGTTCCGCCATGGCGTGGACGCCTGGTGGTGTGATTCCAGCGAGCCGGTGACGCCGGAGTGGGGCAGGCCCGTGAAGCCGGTGCCGGAGGAGATGTACCGGGAGTTTGTGGAGGCGGCGGGAAGCTGTATGCCGCCGGAGCAGACCAACGCCTACGGACTGTACCATGCCAGAGCAATCTATGAGGGACAGCGGGGCAGCACGGAGGAAAAACGGGTGATGAATCTGACCAGGAACGGTTACCTGGGCAGCCAGAGGTACGGAACCATCCTCTGGTCCGGCGATACCTGTGCCCGCTGGGAGACGCTGCGCCGCCAGATCGCAGCCGGGCTGCAGTTTTGTGCCTGTGGTATTCCCTACTGGACATTGGACATCGGGGCCTTCTTTGTGAAAAAGGGCGCGCCCTGGTTCTGGGACGGCGCGTTTGATGAGGGAAATGCAGATCCCGGCTACAGGGAGCTGTATACCAGGTGGTTCCAGTACGGGGCGTTTCTGCCCATTTTCAGAAGCCACGGCACGGACTGCCGCAGGGAGCCCTGGAATTTTGGCAGAGAGGGAGAGCCCTTCTATGAAGCCATTCTGGCGGCCATCCGGTTAAGATACCGACTGCTTCCTTATATCTATTCTGTGGCAGGAAGCGTGTGGAGAGAGGACGCGGCCATGATGCGGCCTCTGGTATTTGATTTTCCAGGCGGTGCTGCCGCTGGCGATACTATCGCCGGGGATACTGCTACAGATGATAAACGGGCGGCTGACGTGTCGGACGAGTACCTGTTCGGTCCCGCCCTTCTGGTATGTCCGGTGACGGAGCCCATGTACTATCTGCCGGGCGGAGTACCGGTGGAGAACGGGGAAAAAACCAGGAAGGTTTATCTGCCGAAGGGAACGCAGTGGTATGACCTGAGAGACGGAAAGAAATACGAGGGCGGCCAGGAGATTACCGCTCCTGCTGACATTACCAGCATTCCGGTGTACGTGCGCGCAGGCTCCATCCTGCCGGTTACAGAGCCGGGGGAGAGCGCGGCCCGGACTGCGGAGGGAAAAGTGACGCTGCAGATCTATCCTGGGGCGGACGGTACATTTACCTGGTACGAGGATGCGGGGGATGGATACGGATATGAAAAGGGAGAATACTGCCTGACCCGTATTACCTACAGGGATGCGGACAGGAGCGTGAGCTGGGAGAGCGGGTACGGCGGCAGGAAGGTCAGCGGGCAGGAGCTTCCTGAGTGGTCGCGGGCAGGAGAGTTTGATGTGGAGATCATGGAGGAGCAGATATGAAAATGTGGTACGACAAGCCGGCCGCCTTCTGGCATGAGGCTCTGCCGGTGGGAAACGGCAGGCTGGGAGGTATGGTATACGGAGGGCCTGTCCATGAAACGGTGAAGCTGAACGAGGACAGCATCTGGAGCGGAAAGCATCTGGACCGGGTAAACCCGGACGCCAGGGAAAATCTGCCAAAGATCCGCAGTCTGATCCGGGAGGGAAACATACAGGAGGCTCAGCGTCTGGCCATGTATGCCCTGTCCGGCACGCCCAATTCTGAGAGATCCTACCAGCCTGCGGGAGAATGCTATCTCAATATGCACCATACAGGGGAAATCTCCTGCTACAGAAGGGAGCTGGATCTGGAAAAAGGCGTGGCGCGCACCTCCTACCAGACGGAGGGGACGAATTATTACCGGGAAATCCTGGTTTCCGCGCCGGATCAGTGTATGGTGATCCATCTGGGGACGGAGGATGGGCAGACAGCCTTTTCCTTCGACTGCCTTCTGGGGAGGAATCATAACTGTACAAATGAAGTGTCCAGACGGGGAGGGAATACGATCCTCTTTACCGCCGACACGGGAAAGGAAGGGATCTCTTTCTGTACGGCACTGCGTCTGGAAACGGAGGGCGGCAGCGTCCGGGTGATCGGAGAGCACCTGATTGCGGAGGATGTGAGAGAAGCCTGGCTGTATCTGGATGTGGAAACCAGCTTCCGGCAGGAGGATCCGGCTGCGGCCTGCCTGTTCAGGCTTGAGGAGGCTGCGGCAAAGGGCGGTAAGAAGCTGACGGAGGATCACTGTGAGGATTTCTCGGCTCTTTTTAATCGGCTGAAGCTGCACTTTGACAGGACAGAAGGCACATGGGAAACCAGTTCCGGGGAAATTCTGCCCGTGGAAGTCCTTCCCACAGATGAACGCCTGCGCCGCGTGCAGGCAGGGCAGGAGGATATGGGGCTGATGGAGCTGTATTTTCAGTACGGCAGATACCTGCTGATCTCCTCCAGCCGTCCGGGCAGCCTTCCCGCCAACCTGCAGGGAATCTGGAACGATCAGATGTATCCCGTATGGGACAGCAAATTTACCATCAATATCAATACTCAGATGAACTACTGGCCCGCGGGAAGCGGCTCCCTGACGGAGTGCCAGCTTCCTCTGTTCGACCTTCTGGAGCGGCTGAAGGAGAGCGGAAGGGATACGGCGGAGCGGATGTACGGCTGCCGGGGCAGTGTGGCCCACCACAATACGGATCTGTATGCGGACAGCGCACCTCAGGATCACTGTATCACCTCCACCTTCTGGGTGATGGGGGAGGCATGGCTGGCCACCCATATCTGGGAGCAGTACCTGTATACGGGGGACAAGGAGTTTTTAAAGGAGCATTTTGACGTTTTGGAGCAGTGCGTCCTGTTCTTCTATGATTTCCTTGTGGAAGGAAAGGATGGGAAGCTGGTAACATCGCCCTCCATGTCCCCTGAGAACACCTACCGCAGGGAGGACGGAACCCTGGGCGTGCTGTGTGAAAGCGCGGTGATGGACACGGAGATTTTGACGGAGCTGTTTACCGACTATATAGCGGCCTGCCGCACGCTTGGCCTGGAAGCAGAGAAGGCGGAGCGGGCGGAAGCTGTGATGGCCCGGTTCCCTGACCTGAAGATTGGAAAATGGGGCCAGCTCATGGAGTGGATGGAGGATTACGACGAGCCGGAACCCGGCCACCGGCATATTTCCCATCTGTACGGCGTTTACCCAGGCAGTTCCATTTCCTGGGACCGCACGCCTGAGCTGATGAAGGCGGCAAAGGTTTCTCTGGAGAGGCGGCTTGCCAGCGGAGGAGGCCATACCGGCTGGTCGAGAGCCTGGATCATCGGCTTGTGGGCCCATTTCAGGGATGGAAAAAAGGCCTACGAGAATCTGCAGGCCATCCTGACCATGGGAACCTATCCTAACCTGATGGACAACCATCCCCTTGGGGAGCGGGACTATGTGTTTCAGATCGACGGCAATCTGGGGGCCTGCGCCGCAGTGCTGGAGATGCTGGCCTACAGCAGGCCGGACAGGCTGGAGCTGCTTCCTGCGGTGACGGAGGAGACTTCGGGCGGTTCTGTGAGCGGGCTGGGCCTGCGCAGCGGCGGAACCCTTTCCATGGAGTGGAGGAAGGGCCGCGTGAAACGCCTGTCTATCCTTCCTGGAAGGACGACAGAGCTTACCCTGTGTGTGAACGGAGCGCAGGAGCAGGTGAAGCTGGAGGAGGGAGTGGAGCTTGTGCGGGAATATGGGGAGGGGTGAGCGCTGCCCCTGGCCTTTTTCCTTTTACCGGAGGGAGACAGGCCCCCGCCGGTAAGCCGAATGGCAATCCCCCGATCCGCTGCATACCATAATAGAAAAAGAAGAAAGAAAAACTGTTATGCGTATTGACAATGCCCTTGTGGAAGAAGCCTTCTGCCTGAATGAGAACAATGGGTACATACTGGTATCCCACACACTGCCGGATGGTTCTGCCCGGCAGCTTCGCCTGAATGTCAACCGGAACACCATGATCCTTGGCAGCTTCGGGCAGACCATGTGCCTGTGCAGTATCCGGCGCGGTATGCGTATCAGTGCGCTTACCTCCCCTCAGGTCACCAGAAGCATTCCGCCTCAGACCACGGCCCTGTTTATTGCGGTGCAGCGGGATGCGGCCCGACCGCCCATCCCGCCCAGGCCGGAGCCTCCCCGGCCGCCCAGACCCGAACCGCCTCCGCGTCCTCAGCCCCAGCCCCCGGCTGTCACGACGGGACGTATTACCAAGGTGGATTTTGGAAACCGTTCCCTTGTCACCCAGGATCTTTCCGATCCGGATGACCAGACCCAGTTCAACCTGACGGAGGACACCGTTATCGTGAACCGCTTCGGGCAGAACGTTCCCTTTGAACGGCTGGAACCGGGTCAGGTGGTGCGTATCACCCATGCCCAGGCCCAGACCATGAGCATTCCGCCTCAAACCACTGCTTTTCACATTTTACTGCTTTAAAAATCTGTAACGGTTCAACCATATCGGTTTACAACAGCGTACTTTCCTATTATAATCTATAATGGACATATACAAAAACAGCTTCATGAAATCTATTTCCCTGCGGAGGAGCCTTCCGGTATTTTCCGCAGGGATTCTTCCTGCTTAAAAGCGGGTGTCAGGGAGGCGGGGAAATGTACCGCCAGTGTGCACTGCGTCCATGGCCGGCGGAAGGAACCGGAGGCTTGAACCCGACAGCACTGACAGCCGCTGTGGAAAGACCGAACAAACCGATAGGGCGGAACTGTTACTAGAGCATGTTTGAAAATTCATTCCCGCCATCTGCACGCCCCACTTTGCGGCATATTTGCCCCAAATTCGCTTACCGTAGCCCACTACGCCGCGCTCATTTGGGGCAAATCTCCCACAAAGTGGAACGCACATCTGACGGAAAGCAATTTTCAAACACGCTCTAGTAATTTCTGTAAAACGGGCCGGCTTTCTTTACAAAACAGAACAAATGTGCTATCCTGAAAAAGAACAAAAGTTCGATGGAGGTAGCCGATGGAAAGCAGGGCAGATCAGAAAATCTGGCAGAGGGGAAGCCTTCCCATACAGGTGGCATCCCTGTGCGATACGACAGGAACGCTTCATCCGCAGTGGTTCCGGTATGCGGATATGACACATTGCGTACACCGGGTGGGCATTGACAGGGTGGTGTCCCGCAGGACGATCCAGTATGTGGGAGTGCAGATGGAGCAGTTCATCTGTGAATCCAACATAGACGGAAGCAGGCGGACCTATGAGCTGCGCTACAGCGTGAGCAGCCACCGCTGGTATTTTTTCCGTATGCTGGATGACGGGGAGAGGCAGCAGTCTGCCGAAAAAAGTGAGAGGATATGAAGAGAAGCTATGAGAGAGAAGCATGTTCAATGGAACGTATTTTTTCAGGCGGTTCTGACCATTGCGCTGCCGATTGCGCTGCAGAACCTGCTGTCTACCACGGCCAGCATGGTGGATACGATCATGATCGGAAGCCAGGGAGAGCTTTCCGTGGCGGCAGTGGGGATCTGTTCCCAGATTTCCTCCCTGTTTTTTTCCAGCTATTTTGGCTTTGCGGGGGGATCCCTTCTGTTTTTTGCCCAGTATTGGGGAGCAGGGGATGAGAAGGGCATCAACCGTACCTTTGGCCTTTCCATGGTGTGTATGCTGATGGTAGCTTTTTTGTACGGAGGTGTGGCGGTGCTGAATCCGGGCTTCCTTCTGCGGATTTATACGGACAAGGAAAATATCGTCCGGATCGGGATGCCCTATATCCAGATTGTGGGCTTTGCCTATCCGCTGCAGGTTCTGGCCATGATTATCAGTTTTCTGATGCGTTCCACGGAGAGGGTAAGGGCACCGCTGATCTGCTCGGCCCTTGCGCTGGTTACCAACTTCTGCTTAAACTGGGTGCTGATCTATGGCCGGTTCGGTTTTTCTCAGATGGGAGCGGCGGGAGCGGCAGTGGGAACCCTGTTTTCCGGTATTGTGAATGTGGCAGGGCTTCTGATCTTCCTCCTTCGGGGGAAAAGCACGGTCAGGCTTCGTCTGCGGGAAATGTTTTACTGGGGAGACGGTTTTATACAGGTATATTTGTCCAAATGCGTGCCTATTATCTGCAACGAGCTGCTTTACGGGGTGGGCCAGATGCTGATGAACGTGGTGATCGGCAGGCAGTCGGAGGCGGCGATTGCGGCCATGGCGGCGTTCCGCGTATTGGAGGGTTTCGTTTTTGCCTTCTTCGGCGGCTTGGCAGATGCCAGCTCCGTGGTGGTAGGCAAGGAGGTGGGAGCGGGCAGGCTTATGAGAGGGTATCAGTATACGAAGGGCTTTGCCATGCTGTGCCCCATGATTACCTTCTGTATCTGCCTTGTGGGGCTGATCTTTAACCGGCCGCTCCTGAGCCTGTTCGGCCTGGGGGAGGAGGCTCTTTTCTATGGAAAATACATGCTCCTGATCTATCTGGCGGCGGGAACGATCCGCACCTGCAATTATATTATGAACAGCTGCTACCGGGCAGGAGGAGAGGCGGTTTTCGGAACGGTGCTGGAGGTATCCTGTCTGTTTCTGATCAGCGTGCCCGCCACCTGGATTGCCGGCATGGTGCTGCATCTTCCTTTCCTGGCCGTATTCGCCTTCCTGTATACGGACGAGCTGATCAGGCTGGTCTTTGAGCTGTGGTATACCAGAACCGGAAAATGGATCAAGCCCGTGACGCCGGAGGGGAAGGCAGGAGTGGAGGAGTTTCGCAGAGAACTGGCCGGAAGGTGAGCCGGGAAAAGGGTTTGACAGTCCCTTTCAGTCTGGCTATAGTAATAGGAGACAGTGCGGCCCGGCAGTCTGCGGGCTGCCGCCGTTTGAGAAAAAAGAAAATCAAGGAGGTTCTGTCATGACATTTGTATACCCTGCGGTATTTACCCCAAAAGAGGATGGAACAGGTTATACGGCCACATTTCCCGATCTGGCGTGCTGTACGGCCCAGGGAGGGGATATGGAGGATGCGATAGACAATGCGGCAGATGCGGCATATAACTGGATCCTGTCCGAGCTGGAGGACGAGGACTGCTCTATGCCTGCACAGACGGCGGTGGAGGATATTGCTCTGCAGGAAGGAGAGCAGGTACGCAGCATCATGGTGCGCATCAAGCTTCTTCCTGATAATGACTGACAGAAATGGAAGCCCTGGAGGTGCGTTTTGCTTCAGCAGCCTGTTGCTTAGCGGGCGCGGCTGAACGGTTGCTGCTATTCACAGCAGCCTCAAACGCCTGCCGTTTGAGGTGTAAAAACGTAATACGGGATTGACATAGGGTCAGATATCGGGTATGCTTTTAAGCACAACGGTTCTGTTGAAACTCTGATAGAACATGCAGACGGTGCGTAGGAAAACCGGCTGCCTGTTCTGGTATCTTTTAGCTGTATCAGCATGCTTCCATGCAAAGACCCGATGAACCCTGACAATTTGATAATGATAACCCTGCATATTCCTGCACTTTTGATCTGTACATGAGGAGGAAATATTTATGGTGGATATGGAATTTTTACAGGCAATAGCCGATATCATGGATCAGAAGCTCGAGGAAAAGCTTGATCCAATCAACAGCCGCCTGGCCGGTCTTGAGACGAAAGTGGATAGTCTGCAGACACAGGTAGACGGTCTTGAGACGAAAGTGGATAATCTGCAGACACAGGTAGACGGCCTTGAGACGAAAGTGGATAGTCTGCAGACGCAGGTAGACGGTCTTGAGACGAAAGTGGATAGTCTGCAGACACAGGTAGACGGCCTTGAAACG
>CAUWLJ010000088.1:0-15598 GCA_963559585.1 uncultured Eisenbergiella sp.
CGGTCTTGAGACGAAAGTGGATAGTCTGCAGACACAGGTAGACGGCCTTGAAACGAAAGTGAGTGATCTGCAGACGCGGGTAGACGGTGTTGAGGCAAAAGTGGATAATCTGCAGACACAGGTAGACGGCCTTGAGATGAAGGTGGATAATCTGCAGACGCAGGTAGACGGTCTTGAGACGAAGGTGGATAATCTGCAGACACAGGTAGACGGCCTTGAGACGAAGGTGGAGGATCTGCAAAGCCAGGTAAATGGCCTTGAAAACCGCATGGAACATGTGGAGTCTGTTACTCAGTCTCTGCAGTCCGGGCAGATCCAGATTCGGAAGGATTTAAGGCAGCTCACCGAAAAAGTGGACAGCGCTTACCGGCTTGCCCTGGACGCCTGGGGACAGAGTACGGAAAACAGAAGCTGGCTGGAGACAGCCGCCCATTAAAATAAAAGCCGGAGCAGACGGAACCGTCAGAATATGCAGGCGCGGTCAGAGCCTGCAGAATGAGGAATGAAATGGAACGCGAAATCGATATGAAACAGGTTTCCGACGGAAAACTGTATGGAGCAAACGATCTGGTAAAGGTAGGCTGTAATGACTGTCAGGGCTGTTCTGACTGCTGTCAGGGTATGGGAAATTCGATCCTGCTGGATCCCTTTGATATATGGCAGCTTGCAGGCGGAGGGTATCCCGCGCTGGAGGGACTGCTGAGGGAGGGAAGAGCAGAGCTGAATGTGGCAGATGGAGTGATCCTTCCCAATCTGAAGATGTGCGGGGAAAAAGAAAAATGCAGTTTTCTGAATGAACAGGGGAGGTGCGGCATCCATGCGTTCCGTCCCGGCTTCTGCAGGCTGTTTCCGCTGGGGCGGATTTATGAGGGGGATTCCTTCCGGTATTTCCTGCAGATTCATGAGTGCAGCCGTACTGGGGGAGCCAAGATAAAGGTGAAAAAGTGGCTGCAGATTCCCGGGACTGCCCGGTACGAGCAGTTTGTTCAGGACTGGCATGATCTGGTAAAGCGGCTTCGGGAGCAGCTTAAGGAGGGCGGAGACGGAGAACGGATCAGGGAATGGAACATCAGATTTTTAGAGATTTTCTATTTCCTTCCCTATGACGGCAGTCAGGATTTTTATAAACAATTTTATGGAAGGCAGGAGGAATGGCAGAATAGTTACGGTCCGCGGCAGGCCAGCAGACAGTAACTAATGCGGACTTATTCCATCCGGAAAATGGCCGGAGGAATTTTTGAACCCGAAACGAAAGAAAGTAAGGAGTTTATTACCCTGTGAAAAACAGATTGATCTATAAAACCGCGGCAGCGGTACTGTGCGCTGCCATGGTCTTTTCCCATACATTACCGACCGCAGAGGCTGCAAAGGAAAGCGCAGCAGAAGAATCCATTCTGGAAGAAAGCGCGTCAGAGGAAGACATGACAGTGGAGAATACGATGGAGGAAGATATGGCCGGAGGAGAGCCGGAGGAGGCTTCCTGGCCTCAGGGGCCTTCCATTATGGGGGAAGCGGGGATTCTGATGGAGGCCTCTACAGGAGCGGTTCTTTACAGTAAGAATATACATGCCCAATATTATCCGGCCAGTATTACCAAGCTTCTCACGGCCCTGATTATTTTGGAGAACTGTGAGATGGACGAGATGGTCCGGATTCCTCATGAAGCGGTTTATATGGAGGATAAGGGGTCACATATTGCCCTGGACGAGGATGAAGAACTGACGGTGGAGGACTGCCTGTACGGTATGCTGCTCGCCTCCGCCAACGATGCGGCCTATGCTCTTGCAGTACATGAGGGAGGCTCCATTGAAAATTTTGCGGCTATGATGAATGAGAGGGCCAGGGAGCTTGGCTGTCAGGACAGCAATTTTGTGAATCCCAACGGACTGCCGGATGAAAGGCATGTGACCAGCGCCTATGATATGGCCCTGATTACCAGAGAGGTGCTGAAATTTGAACTGTTCAGAACCATATCAGGAACCGATTTTTATGAGATTCAGCCCTCTGCCGGACAGCCTGATTTGATCCCCATGTCCAACCACCATAAAATGCTGATTGGGGGGAAATACCACTATGACGGGGCATTTGCCGGGAAGACGGGCTATACGGTAGCTGCGGGAAATACTCTGGTGACCTGCGCTCAGAGGGATGGCATGGAGCTGATCTGTGTTACCATGAAGACGCAGGGACGCCAGGTTTATGTGGATACTGCCGCACTGTTTGATTTTGGATTCGAGAATTTTAAGCTGCTGGATGTGGGCAGCAGCCTGTCAGGCCCGGTGACGGCACAGATCCATGAAAGGACAGGCGGTGTGGAGAAGCCCGGCTCCAGAACGGAGGAGATACCTGTACAGCTTGCAGAGGACTGCTGCGTGGTGGTTCCGGATGGAATTAAATTTACCCAGCTTGCTTCAGAGCTTTTCTATGATACGGAAAATGCCCGGGAGGGGCAAAATGCCAGTATGACGTTTTATTATGGAGATCATCAGGTCGGTCAGGCGGAGATTCTTCTGCCGGAGATTTTGGCGGTAAAGAAAGAAATTCCGCCCGAACAGGAAACGGACGCGGAGGCGGATACGGTGAAGGAGAGGAAAGAGAGAGGATTCGTCTGGTGGTACATTCCTCTTGGAATTCTGGCAGCCGGTATGCTGGGAAGCGCGGTTTTTCTGCTGATCAGACGTCAGATCTGGAGATACAGGTGGCAGCGCAGAAGAGAAAAGATGGGCAGAAACTGCGGAAGAAGGCATGGAGGGCGCAGGAGAGGATAGCGAAAGGACAGGGGACTGCTTTTTTAAACCCCTGTACCCATCATTTCCTTCAGCTCGTTCACAAGCTGCATGTCCTCTGCGGTCAGCCTCAGGTTGGAACTGAATTTCCGGCCGTCAGCTGTGGTGACGCTGATTTCAAGAAGGGTGCCTTCCGCGATTCCGCTGCGGGCCGTGGCGGCGAGAAAGGGCGGAAATTTAGGGTGGCGCATTTTAAACTGCTCCCAGGAAGCCTTCAGCTGCAGCAGCTTCATTGGATTGATCGGATTCATAAAAATCTCCTGTCTTTGATTGCTCAGATATGATTGCTTTGTTCCTGCTGTCTGTCGGTTCAGACAGGAGATGCTTGAACGCTCCCACCGCACGAACTGTGGGCCTGCTTCAAACATACTCCGAATTTAGTTTATCCAATAGAAGCGGATCTGTCAAATTCATCTTGCTGTTGTTACTACAAAGCGGCAGTCAGGAGGTCTGAATCACGTTCCTGTGCCTCAAACGCCTGCTGCTTGAGGCTGCTGTGGACAGCAATGTCAGGAACGGTTCAGGAAAAGACTGCGCCGGGAGAAGACGGAGAAACGGAGGAGAGAATGATCTTTAAATGCAAAAGCTGTGGAGGAAACGTGCTTTACGACCCGGAGCAGGGGAAGATGCACTGCCCGTACTGTGATGGGGAGGAGACACAGGAGAGGGAAGCGGGAAAGAGCATGGAGACATGCGGGAACTGCGGCGCTCCTCTGGAACCCGGAGAGTATCGGTCTGCGGTAAAATGTGAATACTGCGGCCATTATACCATCTATGAGGAGCGGACGTCACAGACCTATCTGCCCCGTTTCATTCTGCCCTTCCGCCTGGGGAAAAAGGGTGCACAGAACCGGATGGAGGAAGAACTGAAGCGGAGAGTATTCGCTCCGGATTCCTTTCTGGCCCAGTCCAGTGTGGAGAAGATGGAGGGAAGCTATGTCCCCTTCTGGCTGTATGATATCAAGGCGGACTGCCGTTACAGCGGGACGGGAACCAGGGTGCGGGTATGGAGGCGGGGGGACACGGAATATACAGAAACCTCCTACTATCAGATTCACAGGGAAATGCAGGTGGATTTTGACAGGATTCCCGTGGATGCGTCCCTTTCCCTGCCGGATGAGGTGATGGATCTGATGGAGCCTTACCAGTATGGAGAACTGAAAGCCTTTGCGCCGGAGTACATGTCAGGCTTCCTTGGCGAGGTCTACAACCAGCCTGCCGGGACGCTTAGGCCCAGGGCGGAGGAGAAGGCCAGAGCGGACGCCCGGGCCCATATCCAGAGCACCCTGTCGGGCTATGCTGCGGTGATCCCACAGGAGGAGGGGATTGAACTGAGCGGAGAAGGAGAAAGCTATGCCCTGCTTCCCGTCTGGTGGTATCATTACCGGTATAAGGAGAAGGATTATGACTGCTTTGTCAACGGACAGACCGGAAAGGTGGTTGGGAAGGCTCCTGTTTCCCCTGTCTGCACGGCGGTTTACGGAGGAACCTTTTTTCTGTGCCTGTCCGCCATTCTGTTCCTTCTGAAGGCAATCCTGGAGGTGGTTTAGATGGCAGACGTAAATTTCAAAAAATATGTTTCGTACTTTAAATTTTATTTCCTGGCTATTGCCATTCTGGGGGCTCTGCTGGCCATTCTGCTTGTGTGGAGGAAAGGAGAGGAGGCCCCTCCGCGCACCAATGAGGAGTGCCTGACACAAGAGCGGGTATTCGATTACGGAGAGGTTCTGAGCAGTGACGAGGAGGAACGGCTTGGAAAACTGATCGGGGAGAAGGAGACAGAGACGGGCTGCGACATTGTGCTGGTCACTCTGAACGAATCCCTGGAGGAGTATGCCAGACAGTATGAGGACAGCCAGGGATATCTGCAGCCCTGGCAGTATGTGATGGTTTATGCGGACAATTTTTACGACGAACACGGCTTTGGCTACAACAAGCCTCATGGAGACGGTGTGATTTTGGTGGACAACTGGTACAGAGAGGCGGATGGAAGTGTATATTCCTGGCTGAGCACCTGCGGGAAAGCCATGGATCAGCTTTCCCGCAGCGAGATTGATGCGCTTTTGAACCGGGCTCTTGCGGATGTGGAAAGCGAGCCTTACAGTGCGTACGCCAGATATGTGGAGCTGTTTGCACAGGAAATGAAAGGGAAGGGAAGGATTTCTATTCCGTTCTGGGCACCGCTCCTGGCCGCTGCAGTAGGGACCGGAATTTTTATAGCCGTGAATTTGAACCTGAATAAAGGAAGAAAAACGGTGAATCTGAATACCTACGTGGAGGGCGGCAGGCCTGATTTGAGACGCAGAGATGACATCTTTCTGCATAAGACTGTGACACAGCGCAGGATCCCGCAGAACAACGGCGGCTCCGGGGGAGGCGGGGGGCACAGATCCAGCGGAGGTGTGTCCCATGGAGGAGGCGGCCACAGCAGATAGGCTGCACCGGGCGACACGAACCGCCTCCGGCAGAAAGGTGCGCCGGACAGCCAGACCGCCCCGGACATAAATGCGGCCGGACATAAATGTGGCCGGACAGTCAGGACGTTTCAGGAACGGGACTGCCGGTCAAAGCCGTGCATCCAGTCTGCCTTCAGGAAATAGATCAGAAACAGGATGGAGCTTAACGTCCAGGTGAGGGGATAGGCCCAGAACACCACGTCGATGACGGGAAAGATCCTGACCGCTATGGTGATATAGCTGATACGGATCAGGCACCAGCAGCAGAGCATGACCAGCATGGGTACGGCAGCCCGGCCTGCCCCGCGCAGGATTCCGGCCACACAGTGGGAGAAGGCCAGCAGGAAATAGAACAGTGTGACGGTTCTGGCCTGGGTGACGCCGAAGGCTACCACCTGAGGATCGCTGTTGAACCCGGCAATGAGCGTAGGGGAAAAAATGTAGATGGCGATTCCCACCAGCTCTGCCAGACACAGGGAGCACAGGATGCCAAAGCGGGCCCCTTTTTTTACCCGGCCATACTCTCCGGCCCCCAGATTCTGGCTGATGAAGGTGGTCAGCGACATGGCGAAGCAGGTGATGGGCAGGAAACCGAAGCCTTCGATTTTGGAATAGGCTCCGCAGCCTGCCATGGCCATCTTCCCAAAGCTGTTGATGTTGGCCTGCACCACCACATTTGCGATGGAAATGATAGAGTTCTGCATACCGGAGGGAAGGCCGTTCTGAATGATCTGCTTCAGGTAAAAGAGGTCGAAGCGGATCTTGTTAAAATGAACTCTGTATTCCTCCGGACTCCTGGTCAGATGGATCAGGCAGAGCACGGCACTGACGAACTGGGAGATAATGGTGGCGGCCGCCGCGCTTCCCACGCCCATTCCCAGGACACCCACGAACAGAAGATCCAGCAGAATGTTCACCAGGGAGGAAATGATCAGGTAGATCAGCGGATGGCGGCTGTCCCCCACGGACTGCAGGATTCCCACGAAGATATTGTAAAGGACGAAGGCAAGGGAACCGCAGAAGTAGATGCGGAAGTACAGGATGGACTGGGGAAGCACGTCAGCCGGAGTCCCCATCCAGATGAGCAGATGGGGCGTCAGCAGGATTCCCGCCAGAGTCAGTGTAGCGCCGGACACCAGGCCGAAGGCGATGGTGGTGTGAATGGCCTTCTGCACCCTCTCAAGCTGCCTGGCTCCGTAATATCTGGCAATTACCACACCCGCTCCGATGGCAATACCGTTGAAGAAGCCAACCAGTAGAAAGATCAGACTTCCGGAGGAGCTCACTGCCGCAAGGGCCTCGCTGCCCAGAAAATTCCCCACAATCAGGGAATCGGCTGTATTATAAAGCTGCTGAAACAGATTGCCCAGAAAAAGAGGGATGGCAAAGGCAATGATCCTTTTCCAGATCGGGCCTTCCGTCATAAGAGTGGCTGCGGATGAATTTGCGTTTTTCATAAGACCTCCATTGCTCCGGCTGTGACAGCCGGTATAGGTGATGCGGGTTCGTGCAGGCACGGATCCGCCGGGGCAGGAATGGGGAAGCGCTTTCCCGGACACTCCGGCTCCAATTTGTCATTATAGCACAGAAAAGCGAAAAAGGAACAGAGTGGAAAAGTTTTGCATGATTTCATAGAAGAAAAGACAGGTGGGCCGGGAGAAAAGGCGGTATACTGATAAGGATAAAGGATAACACAACAGACCGGCCCGTGGCCGGGAAAGCCGGACGTCCGGGAAAACGCCCCTTCAGGGGTTCCCGGCTGCGGGCCTGAAAAAAGGAGGACAAAGAGATGAAGATTGCATTGATCAACGAAAACAGCCAGGCGGCCAAGAATGCTCAGGTGGAGGAGGTACTGAGAAAAGTGGTGGAGCCCATGGGACATGAGGTGTTCAACTACGGCATGTACGGCGCAGAGGATCCCCATTCCCTCACTTACGTGCAGAATGGTATCCTGGCGGCGATCCTGCTCAATTCCGGCGCGGCAGACTATGTGATCACAGGCTGCGGAACGGGAGAGGGAGCCATGCTGGCCTGCAACGCATTCCCCGGCGTGCTCTGCGGACACGTGGTAGATCCCTCCGATGCGTACATGTTCGCCCAGATCAACGACGGAAACGCCATCGCCCTTCCTTTTGCCAAGGGCTTTGGATGGGGAGCAGAGCTGAACCTGCAGTACGTCTTTGAGAAGCTGTTCGAGGGAGAGAGCGGACAGGGGTATCCGAAGGACAGAGTGATTCCGGAGCAGCGCAACAAGAAGATCCTGGACGAGGTGAAGAAGATCACACATAACGATCTGGTGGATATCCTGAAGAAGCTGGACAGGGAGCTGGTGAAGGGCGCCATTGCCGGAGAGAAATTCCAGGAGTATTTCTTTGCCAACTGCAAATGCGACAGGCTCGCGGCATGTGTGAAGGAGCTGCTGGAGGCGTAAAAGAAAAAAGCTTCTCCAGGGCGTTTTGAGACAGGTTCGCAGCAGCCTTCGGATGTGCTTCAGATAGGAAAAGGAGAGTTCGGTATGGAAGCCTTCAGATTTGGAATTATGGGAGCCGGCAGTATTGCCGTAAAATTCTGTGAAGCGGTGAGTCTGATCCCCGGCTGTGAGGTGGCCGCAGTGGCCAGCAAATCGGCAGAGAGGGCGGAGCGGTTTGCGGGAAACAACCGTATCAGGGCATATTATGACAGCTATGAGCGCATGCTTGCAGAGGAACGGCCGGACTGCGTGTACCTTGCAGTGACACCGGATGATCATTACAGGCTGTCCATGCTCTGCCTGGAGCACGGCATCCCTGTCCTGTGCGAGAAGGCCATGTTCTTAAATTCCTCCCAGGCGGAGGCCGTTTTTGACCTTTCAAAGGAAAAAGGGATTTTCGTGATGGAGGCCATGTGGAGCCGCTTCCTTCCTGCTGTGAGAAAGGCGAAGGAGTGGCTGGAGGAGGGGCGGATCGGCAGACTCTCCTTTGCGGAGCTTGCCATTGGTTTTCTGGCGCCGGCGGATGCCTCCAGCCGTTATCTGAATCCGGCGCTGGGAGGCGGAGCGGCCTTTGATGTGACGGTGTACGCCTATGAGCTGGCAGACTTTTTTCTGGATCAGCCGGTGGAGGAGATGACGGTGGCTGCGGTCTGGGGGCCGACGGGGGTGGATCTGACAGACCATGTGACGCTCCGGTGCCGGGACTGTGCGGCTGCCCTCACAGGCAGCTTCGCAGCCGGACTGGAGGAGCGGGCCGTGCTGTATGGAGAGCGTGGGAAGATCGTCGTTCCCCATCCTCACTACGCCTCGGAAGCCTTTCTCTATCCGGCTGACGGCGGGGAGAGCCTGCATTTTCGGGATCAGCAGACCAGAAACGGCTTTGTCTATGAGATCAGGGAGGTTATGGACTGCATCCGGGCAGGAAAACGGGAAAGCACCGTGGTGCCCCATTCCCTGACGCTGAATTGTGCGCGTATGTTTGACCGCATTATGGAGACGAAGCGGCTGTAAAGACGGAATGCTTATCGGGGCAAAAGGCGGGACGCTCATGAAGGCGGGACGCACCTTCTATACATCATATATACAGGCGGGCAGGAGGCTTCCTCTTCCTGCCCGCCTGTGCGGCTATGGTTGATCCTGCGGCGCTGCCGCAGGCTGGATGAAAACAATTCCCTCGGCCTTCCCTGCTTCGCCGGTGGCTGCGGCGGGGGAGGAAAAGGAGGGGATCACACCCCGGTCCTTCAGGGGAGAGTGGCCAAGGATACGGGTATAGTTTCTGTAAAAGGAGGAATAATCGCCGAACCCGGCCCTGGCGGCGGCTTCCTGAGCGGATACGCCGCCGATGAGAAGCTGCTGCGCGGCAATCACCCGCTTGTGCAGCAGATAATCCATCACCGTAGTTCCTGTAGCCTGACGGAAAACCTTGTTCAGATGGTGTTTGCTGATGAAGAAACGCTCCGAAAGCTGATCCAGAGTGACAGGCTCCCTCAGATGGCGGTTCAGATAGAGAATCACATTCGAGACCGTATCCTTGCCGGCAGCCTTGGCGGGAAGGGGGCCTGTCTGGGAGGACATGGTGAGGATCCTGGCAAGAAGCGCTTCCACACAGATGGAAAGGAGGACATCGCTGTCCTCTTTTTCCGTTTCCGGGGAAAAGGGGCCGCCGCCCATGCTCCGTCTGGCACAGTCCTCCAGGGCCTCAAAGCAGGACGGGATCCCGAAGCGTTCCACATTTTCAAAGTACAGATTCCGGTGGCGGTCAGCGGGGCCGCAGAAAACGGACAGCAGCAGCGCCCTCCTGTCCATGGAGAGGATGTCCGGATGGAAATGGAGGGAAAATCTGCGGTATACCCGGTCGGTGTTGACCTTCACCCCATGAAACAGATGGGGGGACAGGAGCAGAAGGCTTCCGGGAGTGGGCCGGTACTGTGTCCCCTCCACCAGATAGTCCACGTCCCCGTCCAGAAACAGATACAGCTCATAGAAATTGTGGCAGTGCAGATCGTATTTTCCTGTCCGGTCTGCCGATTCTTTATAACCGAAGCTGACAAGCTCCGTGCTCATTTGTACCTGCGTGTCCATTCGTTCTTATCCTTCCTTCTCCCTTCGACGAGCAGCCGTATTTTAATAGAAAAAGGATACTCCATGACCGCTATATTTGCAAGAAAAAAGTGCAGATATGCAATGGCTATCTTACTGCCTGCGGACTATAGTGAAAGCAGGGAACGGAAGCGGCAGCGGGAATGGTGCCACAGGAAAATCCGGCGTTGATTTTCTCTGAGATGCTTTCTGCGCCTGCTTCTGTCATTCAAAAAGAAAGCGCCGCTCTGAGGCGGCGGAAGGAGGATGGGATGAAAACAGGAGCGCAGCTGTATACGGTAAGAGCGTATACCCAGAACGAGAAGGATTTTGCCTTCACCATGAAAAAAATTGCAGAAATGGGCTACACCACGGTGCAGATTTCCGCCATTGGCAGGGAGATCCGCCCGGAGAGGGTGAGAGAAATCTGTGATGAGAACGGCCTTTCCATCGTGCTCACCCACACGGATCCGTCCAGGATCCTGTACGATACGGAGAAGGTGATCGAGGAGCACAATATCATGGGCTGTGATTACATCGGTATCGGCGCTATGGCTGACAAATACCGCACCCCGGAATGGCTGGATCATTTTGTGGACGATTATAAGGAGCCTGCGAAGAAAATTGCGGCGGCAGGAAAGCTTTTGATGTACCATAACCATAATTTTGAGTTCCAGAAGGTGACTCCGGCGGACAGGAAGCAGCCTGTGAGGATCATCGAATATCTGATGGATTCCTTCACGGAGAAGGAGCTGGGCTTTACCCTGGATACCTACTGGGTAGCGGCGGCAGGCGGGGACGTGTGCCACTGGATCGGCCTGCTGGCGGACAGGATCCCCTGCGTGCATCTGAAGGATATGGATGTGTCCGGCTTCAATCAGGTGATGGCCCCCGTGATGGAGGGCAACCTGAACTTCCCTGCCATTCTGAAGGCGCTGGAGGGAACCAGCTGCAAATACCTGCTGGTGGAGCAGGATGTGTGCCAGACAAGCCCGTTTGACTGCCTGAAGACAAGCTATGACAATCTGGCAAAGGCCGGGTACAGGTAAGGGAGGAAAAACCGTGGAAAAAGTAAGATTAGGCATTATCGGAATCGGAAATATGGGAAGCGGCCACTGCGGCAGCCTGGTGGAGGGAAAGGTGCCGGAGATGGAGCTTGTGGCAGTGGCGGATTTAAAGGAGAGCAGAAGGGAGTGGGCCAGGGAAAACCTGCCCCAGACCGTGCAGATTTTTGAAAACGGAGACGAGCTGATCGAATCTGGCTGCTGTGACGCGGTTCTGGTGGCAACGCCCCATTACGACCACCCCAGGCTGGTAATCAGCGCACTGGAGCACGGGCTTCATGCCATGTGCGAGAAGCCTGCGGGCGTGTACACCAAGCAGGTGAGAGAGATGAACGCGGCGGCGGAGAAATCAGACCGTACCTTTGCCATGATGTTCAATCAGAGAACCAACCATGTATATCGGAAAATGTACGAGATCGTTCACAGCGGAGAATATGGAGCCATCAAGCGTGTGAACTGGATCATTACCGACTGGTACCGCACCCAGGCTTACTACAATTCCGGCGGATGGCGCGCCACCTGGTCAGGAGAGGGCGGCGGCGTGCTGCTGAACCAGTGCCCCCACAACCTGGATCTGCTTCAGTGGATCTGCGGGCTTCCCGTGAAGGTGCAGGCTTTCTGCCACACCGGGAAATGGCATGACATTGAGGTGGAGGATGATGTGACCGCTTATCTGGAATTTGCCAATGGAGCCACAGGCGTGTTCGTCACCACCACAGGGGACGCTCCCGGCACCAACCGTTTCGAGATCACGCTGGAGAGGGCCAAGCTGGTGTGCGAGAACGATAAGCTTACCATGTATGAGCTGGAGGTGAATGAGAGGGAATACTGCTACACCGCCACGGAGGGCTTTGCCAAGCCTGCCGGACATTTTGTGGAGGTGGAGACGGACGGAGAGAACCTGCAGCATGTGGGTGTGCTCCGCGCTTTTGCGGCCCACATTCTTCACGGCGCTCCCCTGGTAGCGGAAGGAAAGGAGGGCATCAACGGACTTACCCTTTCCAATGCCATGCACCTGTCAAGCTGGCTGGGCCGGCCGGTACAGATTCCCTTCGACGAAGACCTGTTCCTGGAAAAACTGAACGAACTGCGCAGCTCCTCAAAGGAAAAGACCAACGTGACGGAAACCACTTTTAATACGGAAGGGACTTACGGAAGCAAATGAGGGCTGCAATCGTAGGCTGCGGCGGCATTGCGCAGGTGCACGCCCGCAGCGTGAGTAAAATGGCCTCCGGCGTACCGGAGGGCCGCCCTTCGGCGGGCATGGAAGGCTGCAGCCTGGAGGGCTTTGCCGACATTAAAATCGAGCGTGCGGAGGCGATGGCCAGGGAGTACGGCGGCCGCGCCTATGCCTCTCTGGAGGAAATGCTGGAGGACATCCACCCCGATGTGCTTCACATCTGTACGCCCCACTATCTGCATGTGCCCATGGCGGTCTATGCCCTGGAAAAAGGGGTGAACGTATTCATGGAAAAGCCTCCCGCCATCAGCACGGAGCAGTGGAAGGAGCTTTCCCAGGCCGCGCAGAAGGCATCCGGAAAGCTGGGGGTCTGCTTTCAGAACCGCTACAACCCCAGTATTCTGTATGTGAAGCGTCTGCTGGCAGAGGGGACACCGGGCAGGATAAAAGGCGCCAGAGGGCTGGTGACCTGGAGCCGGGGAGAAGCCTATTACACCCAGAGCGGCTGGAGAGGAAGCCTTGCTACCGAGGGCGGCGGCGCCCTGATCAATCAGTCCATCCACACCCTGGATCTTTTGGGCCAGTTCCTGGGAACCCCTGAGTGGGTGGAGGCCTCTATTGCCAACCACCATCTGAAGGGGGTCATTGAGGTGGAGGACACCATGGAGGCCTATATCCGCTATGAGAAGGCGGCGACTTCCTTCTACGCCACCACGGCCTACTGCGACGACGTGCCGCCCCTCATTGAGATCGCCTGTGAGAACATGACCATCCGCATCGAGGATCTGGATGTGACCCTTCTGCACCGGGACGGCAGGGTGGAGAAGCCGCAGCTGGATAAAAAGGAAGCCCTGGGAAAAAGCTACTGGGGCAGCGGCCATGCGGACTGTATTGCCGATTTCTACCGGTGCTGTGAAACCAATGAGCATTTTGCCCAGGAGATCGACGGGATTGAGGATACGGCAAGGCTGATGCTGGCCGCCTATGAATCGGCGCGCAGCCACAGGCCGGTGGAATTGTAGGAAAGCAGGCCGGCCTGCGGACCGACAGATAAAAGGAAAGGCTGCCCGGGCGGCAGAATGGAAGGAAACAATGAACGAGCGTGTCATTTTAAAGAATAACAGGATCAGCTGCTTTGCGGATGAGATCGACCCCTCTGTGGAGAAGCAGACTGCCCTGCTTTCCGAGCTGGAAATAGGAGCCATTGAATTTCGCAGCGGCGATGGAAAAGGTGTGGCAGACTACACCATTCAGGAGGCGGAAGGCCTGAAAAAGCGTCTGGACGCGGCGGGAATCCGGCTTTCAGCAGTGGGCTCCCCCATCGGTAAGATCGGCATTGAGGAGGAGTTTTCCCCCCATCTGAAAAAGCTGGAGCACATCATAGAGCTGTCCGATGTGTGGGAGACGGATCTGATCCGGTGCTTCAGCTTCTATCTTCCCGAAGGAGCAGATGCAGCCGGATACCGGGACGAGGTATTCCGCAGGACGGAGCAGATGGTGGAGCTGGCCGCCAGGCATGGAAAGACCCTGCTTCATGAGAATGAGAAGGGGATTTACGGAGATCTTGCTCCCCGGTGCCTGGAGCTGATGCAGCGTTTTTACGGGGACTCCTATAAGGCTGTCTTTGACTTTGCCAACTTCGTGCAGTGCGGCCAGGATACCCTGGAGGCCTGGGAGCTGCTGAAGGACTATGTGTTCTATATCCACGTAAAGGACGCCCGCATGGGAAGCGGGGAGGTGGTTCCTGCAGGAAGCGGAGACGGCCATGTGAAGGAGATCCTCACCGCCCTGGATGAAAGAGGCTTTACCGGTTTTCTGAGCCTGGAGCCCCATCTGGCGGATTTTGCAGGCTTACAGGGACTGGAGAAGGATGCGGCCAGGAGAGGCCGGACGGATACGGAGCAGGCGTTTGTCACCGCCTGGCAGGCGCTGTGCGATCTGCTTACCCGGTAGGACGGTTATTGGCTGAAGCTTCGTTTTAAGCTTTATTTTCACCCTCATTCCGGAGCGTAAGCGGCGGGGGCATCAGGCTTATTTTCACACTATATCCGGCTCACCGCCGTCACGATCCAGTCCTCCTCAGCCAGGGAGACGGGCGTGGCGCAGTGGGGGCAGTATTTCTGGACTGCGGCGTCAAAGCTGGCGCCGCAGCTTCTGCATTTAATGGCCTGAATGGAAAAGTGCAGATTGATGGGCCTGCGGATATTCCGGCAGAGTGTGACGCGGAACCGTTCCTCTTTTTCACGGATACGGCTTCCCTGATCGGTATAGGTATCCAGAAAAACGTCCACGGTGACAGAGCAGGTTTCTCCCTGAACCCCGAAATGCTGCAGTGCACAGGCGCCGGAATAGGAGACGTCCACGATGGAGTCAAAACGGCCGTTGAGAGGAGGGCCTGCGTAGACGGACAGCTTTTCGGCGTCCTTTGAAAACAGGATCATTCTCAGGAGGGACACCGCCTTGCCTGAGAAGTATTCATAGGAAAATTCCGGGCTGTACTGCCGCATCTGCTCCACAAAGCGTGCGGAGGAGCCTGTGGTGTGGGCGATCTTGGGAAGGGCCTTTCCTGTACCCCGGATCAGCTGTGCCCCCAGCTTCAGGGAGTAGAGAAGATAGCCGCATCCGGCTCCCAGAAGAAGGCTCAGCACAGTCTGCCAGATCAGCATAGGGATGGAGAAGGTGCCCTGGGTCAGCATATGGAACAGGCTCACAAGGAAAAAGACGGCCATGCACAGGCGCATGGTCGTTTTCATGCTGCCTTTTACCTCTGTCTGCGTACCGCCCACATCCTCCACAAAATAGAAGCTGGTGGTTTTGGGGAACAGGTCGGACATTTGAAAGAAGGTGCCGCAGTAGGGACAGCCGCTTTGCAGCCCGCCAATCCGGCCCGGGGCGCCGCAGCTGGGGCACACATAGGGCTCGTCCTCCATGGAATCGTAGTGGTTTGCATCGGTGATGGTCTGATAAAAGATGCAGTTTCGGCTGCTTTCATAAAGTCTGCGGGGCTGTGAGCCGCTCTGTGTTCGGCAGAAGCTTCTGGTCATGCGGCAGGTGCGGTATTCCATACGGCTGGTATAGAGGTCGTCCCGCCACTCACGCCCCGGGCCCGGCGCATCTGCAAAGTGGCCCCGGGGTGTGAACTCATATTTCATAAGAAGGCTTCGGCTTTCAAGACGCTCCTTCTGCAGGCGCAGGGCATAGCGTACATCCTGATTTCCCTGGGCCGGGGGCTTCCCTGTGGCCGTGTATTCTGCCAGTCCGGCTCCAAAGGCTTCAAAAGGATAAGGGCTGGTGGTTTTCCAGACCCGATGTTCGGTGTGTGTGTCCATAGGCTCCTCCATGTGGGTGATTTCCGCTGCTTTGCATTTTTTTCCGCCCCGGATTCCCGGGCGTCTGTACGGTACTCTCAATATATCATGTGCCGTGGATATTTTCCACAAAAATCGCTGCTGTTCACAGGCCGGCCAGAGCGTGTTTGAAAATTCATTCCCGCCATCTGCACGCCCCACTTCGCGGCATATTTGCCCCAAATTCGTTTAACGCAGCCCGCTGCGCCGCACTCA
>CAUWLJ010000089.1:0-15109 GCA_963559585.1 uncultured Eisenbergiella sp.
GCGGAAATTTCCCGCATGGAGGCTTCGGAGGAAGGCCGTGCCGGCGCCGTAAAGCAACAGAGCCTCTTCTCCGGCGGGGAAGGGAGGCAGGCGTCCTCCTTTCCCGCCATCCCCATCCTGTATGAGGACGCCCACATCCTTCTGGCCGGCAAGCCCTCCGGTGTGCTCACCCAGAAGGCGGCGGCGGGGGACTATACCCTGAACGAATGGCTGATCGACTATCTGCTCTTTTCCGGACAGCTTACCAGGGAGGAGCTGCGTACCTTCCGGCCTTCCGTCTGCAACCGCCTTGACCGCAATACCAGCGGCCTGGTGATCTGCGGCAAGACCCTGGCAGGCAGCCAGCAGATGAGCCGCCTTCTGCGCGACCGCACGGTTCATAAATATTACCGTCTCTACGCGGCGGGAAGGATGAGAGAGAACGGAATCCGGGAAAGCTGGCTTGTAAAGGATGCAAAAACCAACCAGGTAACCATCTATGACGCCAGGCCGGATGAGGGGGATGCCGTTCCCATCCGCACCGGGTGGAGGGTGCTGAAGGAGTACGGGGCAGCCACCTACATGGAGGTGGAGCTTTTCACCGGAAAAACCCATCAGATCCGCGCCCAGATGGCCGCCCTGTACCATCCTCTGATCGGGGACTCCAAATATGGGACACCTTCCTCCCGGAAGCTTTCCGGGCAGGCCGGAGTGCGTTCCCAGCTGCTGCACGCCTATCGTCTTACCTTCCCTGAGATGGCGGGAGAGTTTGCGCCTCTCAGCCGCCGGAGCTTCACAGCGCCGGAGCCGGAGGAGTTTGAAAGGTTCCGGCTTTTCCTCTGCGGCGGCACACATCAGGATAGAGAAGGGCGCAGAAAAAATAAGCCTGACAGTTTTAAGGAAGAATAGAAATGGCAACATGGAATTCCAGAGGGCTTCGGGGCTCTACCCTGGAGGAGCTGATCAACCGCACCAACGAAAAGTATCAGGAATGCGGCCTGGCGCTCATCCAGAAGATCCCCACGCCCATCACCCCCATTAAAATTGACAAAGAACAGCGCCACATCACCCTGGCCTATTTTGACCAGAAGAGTACAGTGGACTATATCGGCGCCGTCCAGGGGCTTCCCGTCTGCTTCGACGCCAAGGAGTGCGCGGCGGACACCTTTGCGCTGGCCAACATCCATCAGCACCAGGTGGACTTTATGGAGGCCTTTGAGAAACAGGGAGGCATCGCCTTTTTCCTCATCTTTTATTCCCACAGAAATGAATTCTATTACCTGCCTCTGGCCCATCTGAAATACTTCTGGGACAGGGCGGCCGGGGGCGGGCGCAAAAGCTTCCGCCGGGACGAGCTGAACCCGGCCTATTTTCTGCCAAGGAAAAGCAGCGTCCTGGTTCCCTACCTGGACATGATCCAGAAGGATCTGGACGATCGGCCGGAATAGGAGAGGAAGCCCGGTCTGGAAAGGAGAGTTTTACATATGAAAAGTCCTGTCACCACACTCTGTTACATCGAAAAGGGCGGCAAATATCTGATGCTGCACCGTATCAAGAAGAAAAATGACTTAAACGAGCATAAATGGGTGGGAATCGGCGGCCACGCGGAGGAAGGGGAAAGTCCCGAGGACTGCCTGCTGCGCGAAGCCAGGGAGGAAACGGGCCTTGTGCTTACCTCCTTTTCCTTCAGAGGTCTGGTTACCTTCGTCTCCGACAAATGGGGGACAGAGTATATGTGCCTTTACACGGCTGACGGCTTTGAGGGTCAGCTTTCCGAATGTGATGAGGGGGCTTTGGAGTGGGTCAGCCGGGATGAGGTGCATAAGCTGAACCTGTGGACGGGCGATCTGATCTTTTTCCGCCTGCTTAGGGAGGAGGTTCCCTTCTTTTCCCTGAAGCTGTGCTATGAGGGAGACAGGCTGGCGCTGTGGCAGTTAAACGGAAGAAATATGGGGGACGCCCTTCCCGGAGAGGATGAGTGGAAAGAAATACTTGACAGCCTGCGGGCGGTCTAGTATAGTAACGGTAGCTGAATTTTAGTATATTATCACGTTACTATAGTAAAGTGTAATAAATCATGAAAAGGAGACCACCCATCTATGAGCAAGCCTTTGGTACATACCCCGGAGGGCGTCCGCGACATTTACGGCACGGAATATCTGCAGAAGCTGGCGGTGGAGGAGAGGCTTCACCAGTGCCTGCGTTCTTTTGGCTGTCAGGACATACAGACGCCCACCTTTGAATTTTTTGACGTGTTCAGCCGGGAGATCGGAACCACCCCTTCCAGGGAGCTGTTCAAATTTTTTGATAAAGAGGGGGATACTCTGGTGCTGCGGCCCGACTTCACACCTTCCATGGCGCGCTGTGCGGCCAAATATTTCATGGATGAAAGTCTGCCCTTACGTTTCTGCTACAGAGGCAGCACCTTTTTAAACGCCTCCAGCCTTCAGGGAAAATGGAAGGAAGCCACCCAGGTGGGAGCGGAGCTGATTCAGGACTGTTCCGTCCAGGCAGACGCCGAGATGATCGCCATGCTGGCGGAGAGCCTGCGGGCAGCAGGACTTACGGATTTTCAGATCAGCATCGGCAACGTAGAGTATTTCAGAGGGATCTGCTCCCAGGCAGGACTGGACAGGGAGACGGAGGATGAGCTGAGGGAGCTGATTTCCAGCAAGAATATTTTCGGAGCCAGAGAGCTTCTGGAGCGTAAGGCGGTGCGTCAGGATTACTGCCGGATCCTGCTTCAGGTCTATGATCTGTTCGGCCAGGCGCCCACGCTGGCTCAGGCCCGTGCCCTTGTCACCAATGAAAGCTCCATTCAGGCCATTGAACGGCTGGAGGAGCTGTACAGCGTGCTGTGCGCATACGGCGTGGAGCGTTACGTTTCCTTCGATCTGGGACTGCTGAGCCGGTACAATTATTATACAGGCATCGTATACAAGGCCTATACCTACGGTGTGGGCGACGCGGTGGCAAAGGGAGGCAGATACGACCGGCTGCTCAGCCATTTCGGCAAGCCGGCACCGGCCATCGGCTTTGTGATCCTGGTGGACGATCTGCTGGAGGCGCTGTCCAGGCAGGGCAGAAGCCAGGAGCTTCATTCCTCCGGATCGCTGATTTTCTACGACCCGGAACGTTTTTCTGACGCCTTAGCCCTTGCCGTCTGCCTGCGTCAGAAGGGAGACAGAGCGGAGCTGATCCAGGCCTTCGGAGAGGAGAAGGCTGAGCCTGCTCCGGACGGGAGCGGATTCCGCCTTCCTTCCTCCTGGATGGAGAGGGCTGCGTCCCGGCTGTACCGGGAGGCCGTTTATTTCCCGGCAGAGGGCGGAATCGTGAGAATGCCCGCAGCACATGTGAAATCGGAAGATGGGAGGGCCTGAAGCATGGAAGAAAACAGATACCTGACCTTTGCCCTTGCCAAGGGCCGTCTTGCCCGCAGGACGCTGGAGCTTTTGGAGCAGACCGGGATCAGCTGCGAGGAAATGAAGGATAAGGCTTCCAGGAAGCTGATCTTCGTCAATGAAGAGCTTCGCCTGAAATTCTTTCTCGCCAAAGGGCCTGATGTGCCCACCTACGTGGAATACGGCGCAGCCGATATCGGCGTGGTGGGAAAGGATACCCTGCTGGAAGAAGGCAGAAGCGTGTATGAGGTGCTGGATCTTGGCTTCGGCAGATGCCGGATGTGCATCTGCGGCCCTGCTGCGGCAGGAGAACTTCTGAAGCATCATGAACGGATCCGGGTTGCAAGCAAGTATCCGAACATCGCCAAGGAATATTTTTATAATAAAAAGAATCAGACCGTGGACATCATCAAGCTGAACGGCTCGGTGGAGCTTGGGCCTATTGCAGGCCTGTCGGATGTGATTGTGGACATCGTGGAGACGGGAGGCACGCTGCGGGAAAACGGCCTTATGGTGCTGGAGGAGATCTGTCCCCTGTCCGCACGCATGATCGTCAATCAGGTGAGTATGCAGATGCAGCCGGAACGGATCAAGTCGCTGATCGGAGCGCTTCGCAGCCGGCTGTAAGGGACAAATCGTCCGGCAGCCGCAACGCAGGCAGCAGGAATACCTTTTTCAACAGGGAGATAACTTATGAGAACCTTAAAACTATCGGAACATACCACGCAGGAGCTTTTGAATGACCTGCTGAAAAGAAGCCCCGGCAGCTACGGCCAGTACGAGGAGGCCGTGGCAGGGATCATCGCCGACGTGCGGGAGAGGGGGGACGAGGCCGTTTTCTCCTACACCAGCCGGTTCGATCACTGTGAGCTTACCAAAGAAAGCCTTCTGGTGACGGAGGAGGAGATGGAGGAAGCCCGCAGACAGGTGGGAGAGGAGTTCTGCCAGGTGATGGAACGCTCAGCCGCCAATATCCGCGCCTTCCATGAGAAGCAGCTGCGCACCAGCTGGTTCGATCCCCGGCCTGACGGCTCTATCCTGGGCATGAAGCTGCTTCCCGTTTCCACGGCCGGAGTGTACGTGCCCGGCGGCAAGGCTGCGTACCCCTCCAGCGTACTGATGAACGTGCTTCCCGCCAAAGTGGCAGGCGTTCCCCGCATCATCATGACCACCCCTCCCGGACCGGACGGAAGGGTGAATCCGGGCACTCTGGCTGCGGCAGGCATCGCCGGGGTGGATGAGATCTACAAGGTAGGCGGGGCGCAGGCCATTGCCGCCATGGCCTTCGGCACGGAAAGCATTCCCAAGGTAGATAAGATCACCGGGCCGGGAAATATTTTTGTGGCTCTTGCCAAAAAAGCCTGCTTCGGCCATGTGAGCATCGATTCCATCGCCGGGCCCAGCGAGATCCTGGTGATCGCGGACGAAACCGCCAATCCCAGATACGTGGCGGCAGACCTGCTTTCCCAGGCAGAGCATGACGAGCTGGCAAGCGCCATCCTGATCACCACCAGCGGGGAGCTGGCGGCAAAGGTATCACAGGAGGTGGAGGGCTTCTGCCGCTCCCTGGAGCGAAGCGAAATCATCCGCCGCTCCCTGGACAACTACGGTTATATCCTCATCGCCCCCAACCTGGACGCGGCTGTGGAAACCGCCAACGCCATCGCCTCCGAGCATCTGGAAATCCTTACCCGGGATCCCTTTTCCCTGATGACCCGTATCCGCAACGCAGGCGCCATTTTCCTGGGAGAATATTCCAGCGAGCCTCTGGGAGACTACTATGCAGGCCCCAACCATGTGCTTCCCACCAACGGCACGGCCAAATTTTTCTCCCCCCTGAATGTGGATGATTTTATGAAAAAAACCAGCATCATTTCCTACTCCAGGCAGGCTCTGGAGGCCGCCCGGGAGGATATAGAGCTGTTCGCCAGACGGGAAGGGCTGACGGCGCACGCCAATTCCATCAGCGTCCGGTTTGAAGCTCCCCAGGCGTGACCCGCGTTGCCCGCAAAGGTCAAAAATCCCGCTGAAGGCAGCGGGCCATCTGCCCCCGCGGCAGATGCCAGGATACCCTACAATCCAAAGCAGAAAGGTGGATTACAGATATGACGCAGACGCCAGATACACCCCCCATCCAGGCAGCTTCCACGCCCTCCCGTGTTCTGCACGAAAACGGGCCCTGCTGCCGGACGGCTTCCCTCAGCCGCACCACCAGAGAGACCGGCATTTCCCTTACCCTCACCCTGGACGGCTCCGGAAAAGCCGATGTACAGACAGGGATCGGTTTCTTTGACCATATGCTTGAGGGCTTTGCCCGGCACGGCCTGTTCGATCTGACCCTTCGTGTGGAGGGGGATCTGCAGGTGGACGGCCATCACACCGTGGAGGATGCGGGCATTGTACTGGGCCAGGCCATTGCCGCAGCGGCAGGCGATAAGAAGGGAATCCGCAGATATGGGTATTTCCTTCTGCCCATGGACGACGCGCTGGCGCTCTGCGCCGTGGATCTGTGCGGCAGACCCTATTTCGCCTTTGACTGCCAGTTTCCCTCACCCATGATCGGGGAGCTGGACAGCCAGCTGATCCGGGAATTCTTTTACGCAGTCTCCTACAGCGCGGGAATGAACCTGCATATCCGCATGCTTTCCGGGCTGAACGGCCACCATATGGCAGAGGCCATGTTCAAGGCCTTCGCCAAGGCTCTGGACATGGCCACCCAGACGGATCCGCGCATCGAAGGAGTCCTCAGCACCAAGGGAAGCCTGTAAGAAAGGAGTTAGTCCATGAAAACGATACAATTTATCCCCTGTATTTATCTGTATGAGCAGCGTGCCGTGGCGGGGACGGAGGATCATACGGTGATAAGCGAGGATCCCATTGCCCTCGCCAGAGCCTGCCAGGACTGCAGATGCGACCAGCTTCTTGTGTTCGATCTGTCAGACGGTGACCAGGCCCACGAGGAAGCGCTGGATCTGATCCGAAGCCTGTGCGCCGCCGTGGCCGTCCCTGTTATCGGCGCAGGCAATATCCGCCGCATGGAGGATGTGAAAAAGCTCCTCTATGCAGGCTGCCGCCAGGCCCTTCTGGACTATTCCAGGCAGGATAACATCGACCTGACCCGTGAGGTTTCCCTGAAATTCGGCTCCGACAGACTGCTGGCCGCCCTGGATAACACGGAGAAAATCAGCACCCACTCACGCCTTCTGGAGCAGTACATAAGCGGGGTACTGCTCACCGGCCAGACGGCGCTGCCAAGCGGAGGGGTTGAGGAGGCACAGGAGCTTTCCCCGGTTCCCGTCTGCGTCCTTACGCCGGAGATCGCCCTGGATAAGCTGATCGGGATCCTGAAGCTGCCCAATGTGAGCGGAATCGCCGGCCCCCTGGTAAATGCCAACCTGAATGAGATCCCGGCCCTGAAGGAGCTCTGTGAGCAGAACGGTATGGAGTCTCCGTCCTCCCGCCCGGCTTTTGCCTGGCAGGATTTTAAGCGAAACAGCGACGGCCTCCTGCCTGTCATCGTCCAGGACTGGCGCAGCGGAGAGGTGCTCATGCAGGCTTACATGAACGAGGAGGCCTACCTGGCCACCCTGCAGACCGGAAAAATGACCTACTACAGCAGAAGCCGCAGGGAGCAGTGGGTCAAGGGAGCCACCAGCGGCCATTTCCAGTACGTCAAGAGCCTGAAGGCCGACTGTGACATGGACACCCTGCTTGCGAAGGTGGTGCAGATCGGGAACGCCTGCCACACCGGAGCCTACAGCTGCTTCTTTCACACCATTCTGGAGGAGGAAGAAAATGCTTCCGGCCACAATCCCGCCAGGGTTTTTGAGGAGGTTTTTTCCGTGATCCAGGACCGCAGGGAGCATCCCAGGGAGGGTTCCTACACCAACTATCTGTTCGACAAGGGGCTGGATAAGATCTTAAAGAAGCTGGGGGAGGAAGCAACGGAGATCGTCATCGCCGCCAAGAATCCAAACGCGGGGGAAATCAAATACGAGATCTGCGATTTCCTTTATCATATGATGGTTCTGATGGCTGAGAAAGGGCTGACCTGGGAGGAAATTATGGAAGAGCTTGCCAGGAGGTGACTTCTTTGCACAGCCCCTTGCGTTTACCCGTCTGCCAGTGCACAGAGACAAGAAGTACGGGAATGAGAAGTCAGGGAATGAGGTTGACATTTGCCTCCTTCCCTTTTATATTGTTTATTAACGCTTTGAGCAAACGGACAGTAAATGCCTGCTGGACTCTCACAAGGAGGAAGAAAATGAAAGCTAAGAAAAAAAGAGAAGCAGATCTGGGAAGCGGAAGGATAGGAGGTCTTTTGTTCAAGCTGGCGCTTCCTGCCATTATCGCCCAGATCATTAATGTCATGTATAATATGGTGGATCGAATGTATATCGGACATATCCCGGACATCGGCCCCAATGCCCTGACAGGAGTGGGAGTAACCATGCCTCTGATCGTGGCAATTTCAGCCTTCGCGGCCTTGGTCAGCATGGGCGGCGCTCCCAGAGCTTCCATTATGATGGGAAAGGGAGATCAGGATGCCGCTGAGAAGATTTTGGGGAACTGTACCACCATGCTGGTTCTTGTGGGCACGGCGCTCACCGTCCTGCTTCTGATTTTCGGCAGGCCCATCCTGCTTCTGTTCGGAGCCAGTGAGAATACCATCGACTATGCCTGGAGCTATATGCAGATCTATGCCGCAGGAACGCTTTTCGTACAGATCGCCCTGGGGCTGAATGCCTTTATCAATGCACAGGGCTTCGCCCTCATGGGAATGCTCACCGTCACCATCGGGGCAGTGTGCAACATCATCCTGGATCCCATTTTCATCTTCGGGCTGGATATGGGCGTGCGCGGAGCGGCTCTGGCAACCATCCTTTCCCAGGGCGTTTCCTTCGTGTGGGTGCTGAAATTCCTGCTGTCCTCCAAAAGCCATCTCCGGATCCGCAGGAAGAATCTGAAGCTTTCCGCTCCCGTCATCCTTCCCTGCATTGCTCTGGGCTTATCCCCCTTCATCATGCAGTTTACGGAGAGCGTACTTTCCATCTGCTTCAACACCTCTCTGCTCAAATATGGCGGAGACGTGGCGGTGGGAGCCATGACCATCATGGCAAGCGTTATGCAGTTCTGCATGATGCCCCTGCAGGGACTGACCCAGGGCGCTCAGCCCATCATCAGCTTTAACTATGGAGCGGGCAATCTTGACCGGGTAAAAAAGACCTTCCGTCTGCTTCTGGTCAGTGCCATGGTATTCAGCACCACCCTGTGGGCCCTGTCCATGTTTGTCCCCCAGATTTTTATTGGAATCTTCACAAGTGATGCCGCTCTGGCCGAATACACCATGTGGTCGATCCGGATCTACATGGCCGCCAGCCTCCTTTTCGGCATTCAGCTTTCCTGCCAGCAGACCTTCATTGCTCTGGGCAATGCAGTGACCTCCGTGTTCCTTGCCCTCCTGCGCAAAGTCATCCTGCTGATTCCGCTGATCTTCGTTCTGCCCTTGTTCTTCTCCGACAAGGTGTTCGGTGTTTTCCTTGCCGAGCCTGTAGCGGACTTCGTGGCAGTGACCGTGACCAGCATCCTGTTTATCAGGCAGTACAGAAAACTGTCCGACGCACAGAGCGCGCCCCGGAAGCATCAGTAAGGGCCTGCCTCCTTCTGCAGGATCCTTTTGGCATGTGCGGTGCCCTCCGTTCATATTTTAATACAAAGCCTGTTGAAAAGAGTGAGAGAGTATGAATCAGGATATGCAGACCCGGAAGCGTCTGGAGCTCATGCGTCTGATCCGGGAGGAGAACCGCAGCAATCAGCAGAGGATCCGCACCCGGGAGGAAATCCTGTATGGAAGAAGCAGCAGCTATCTGAATGCCCTGTATCAGGACGGTGTGCTGACAGCGGCAGAGGAGGGGGACGGTTACCGCACCAGCGCTTTGCCTGTTCACCCGGGACAGGAGGGAGAGACGAATCTGCCCGCTTCCTCCTTCAGTCTCCGTTTCCTGGTGGCGGCCCTTCTGTTTGGCGTCTATTTTTACAGCAAGACCCAGGACGTCAGCGTGGGCGGTATTGACGCTGTGCAGATCGAGGAGGCCGTTTCCCGTGACAACCCCAGGCTTACCGCCTTCCTGGACCGTCTGATGCCCGGAAAAGAATAAATGAACCACCCGCTGCAGTTACCAACTATCCATTCAGGCATTATTGCCTGACCCGCTGCTGCTTTTCTATTGTGTAAAATGAAGCAGCCATCCCGCACCGGCCGGTGAAAGATGGCTGCTTTTCATATCAGCTAATCAAAATCCGCGGTCAATATCCGTAAAGCATGGAACGCTTAATACCGGCAAGGGTTTTCGCCCCGCACATCTCCATTGCATCGGCAAGCTCTGCCTTCAGCTTGTCCACATACACCTGGACACCTTCCGCGCCTCCGCCGTAAACCATATTTACGAAGGGACGGGCAATGATAACGGCATCTGCGCCGAGAGCCAGAGCCTTGAACACATCCATACCGGTACGGATACCGCCGTCAACCAGGATCGGCATCCTGCCTCCTACTGCATCGGCGATAGCAGGAAGAACCTCTGCGGTTGCGGGACACTGATCCAGCACGCGGCCGCCGTGGTTGGAAACAACGATTGCGGAGGCTCCTGCCTCCAGAGCCTTTTCCGCCCCCTTCACGGTCATGATTCCCTTCAGGATGAAGGGCTTTTCTGCCCATTCTGCAATCTGCTTCAGCTGCTCCACTGTTTTGCCGCCTGCAGGCGGATCCATATTTTTCAGGAACGGAAGGCCTGCTGCATCAATGTCCATCGCAATGGCGAAGGGATCCGCGGGCTTTACCAGCTCCAGCTTCTCTTTTATGGTGTCCATATTCCATGGCTTGATGGTGGGCACGCCGCAGCCGCCATTCTTGACCAGAGCCTTGGCGGTTCCTTCCATAACGGCCGGATTGGTGCCATCTCCCGTGAAAGCTGCAATCCCGGCAGCCACACAGGCGGGAACGAGAATATCGTTGTATTCCAGGTCATTGTATTTATCGCCGTAATGCAGTGTGACAGCTCCCACAGGGCCTGCAAATACAGGGATCTGAAATTTCTTTCCAAACAGTTCCAGAGTGGTATCGGCAGCCCCTCCTTCTGCAATGGTATCCATGTTCACGCAGATCTCCTGCCATTTCTGATAATTGCGGATAAATCCGGTTCCCAGGCCCTTTGCGCCGGGGCCGGGAATCTGGTTCCTGCAGCCCAGTCCGTTGCAGACCGGACAGGATTTGCAGTAATCGCCCATACATGTGCGGGCGTTGTCGAGTACCTCCTGATAGGTCATCGCTTTTTCCCCCTGATTCTTGATAGTATAACAGCTTTTATAGCTTACAACGAGAATCCTGAAAATGCAAGAAAAGCTGAAGGATGCTTGACAGAAAGCTGAAGGATATGTGTTTATTTCCGTAACAGTCATATCGGCATGGCATAATATTTATTTTCTGCCGAAAAAGCAGAACGGAAGGAAGCAAATGTTCTTTCATCAGAGTAAAATCATCATTTTCTATCTTCCAGCCGGAAGAAAAATCTGTTACAGTATAAATGGAAGCTAAAAAATATAAGATTGGGAGAAAATAAATTTATATGAATGGTACAACCAAAGACTGTCGTGAGCCACATCATTTGGCGCTAAGTGATGAAATTCTATTAAAGGTTGAAAAGCCCGCCCGCTACATCGGCGGCGAGGTCAACGCCATCATCAAGGACAGGGAAAAGGTGGACGTGCGGTTTGCAATGTGCTTTCCGGACGTTTACGAAATCGGGATGTCCCATCTGGGCATCCAGATCCTGTATGACATGTTCAATCAATGGGAGGATACCTGGTGTGAACGTGTGTATTCCCCCTGGGTGGATCTGGATCAGATCATGAGGGAGCAGAGGATCCCTCTCTTTGCCCTGGAAAGCCAGGATCCCGTCAGGGATTTTGATTTTCTGGGAATCACCATCCAGTACGAAATGTGTTATACCAACATCCTGCAGATCCTGGATCTGTCCGGTATTCCCCTTCTGGCGGCTGACCGGGGAAGAGAAGATCCCATCGTAATCGGAGGCGGGCCCTGCACCTACAACCCGGAGCCTGTCGCAGACTTTTTTGATATTTTCTATATCGGGGAAGGGGAAACCATCTACAGGCAGCTTCTGGATCTGTATAAGGAGTACAAGAAGAGCAATATGACCCGGCGCGGTTTCCTGCTGGAAGCGGCAAAGCTTCCCGGCATGTATGTTCCCGCCTTTTATGACGTGGCATATAAGGAGGACGGCACCATCGCCTCCTTTACACCCAATACCGAAGGGGTTCCCGCAAGGATCGTCAAGCAGATCCAGATGGACCTCACCCACACCTATTACCCCAAAAAGCCTGTGGTTCCCTTTATGAAGATCACCCAGGACCGCGTTACTCTGGAGATACAGCGGGGCTGTATCCGGGGCTGCCGGTTCTGCCAGGCCGGACAGCTTTACCGTCCCGTGCGGGAGCGGAGTGTGAACATGCTGAAGCAGTACGCGGTGGAAATGCTGGAAAACACAGGCCACGAGGAAATCTCATTAAGCTCCCTAAGCTCCAGCGACTACTCCCGGCTGGAGGAGCTGGTCGGCTTCCTGATGGAAACCTGCCGGGAGCGTATGGTGAACATTTCCCTGCCCTCCCTTCGTATCGACGCCTTCTCGCTGGATATTATGAGCAAGGTGCAGGACGTGAAAAAGAGCAGCCTGACCTTTGCCCCTGAGGCGGGAAGCCAGCGCCTGCGTGATGTGATCAACAAAGGGCTCACCGAGGAGGTGATCCTGAAGGGCGCCGCCATGGCCTTTGAGGGCGGCTGGAACCGTGTGAAGCTCTATTTCATGCTGGGCCTGCCCACCGAGACGGAGGAGGATATCCGGGGAATCGCCGAGCTGGCAGACAAGATCGCAGCCACCTACTATGAGACCGTTCCCAAGGAAAAAAGGAACGGCGGCGTACAGATCGTGGCCAGCACCTCCTTCTTCATTCCCAAGCCCTTTACCCCATTCCAGTGGGCGCGGATGAACACCGGAGAGGAATTTATCGCCAAGGCTCAGCTTACCAAGCGTTCCGTGCGGGAGCAGCTGAATCAGAAGCGGATCAAATACAACTGGCATGAGTCCGACGTGAGCGTGATGGAGGGCGTATTAGCCAGAGGAGACCGGAGAGTGGCAAAGGCCATCCTCCTTGCCTATGAAAAGGGCTGTCTCTACGATTCCTGGGGAGAATATTTTAAAAACGACCAGTGGCTTGCAGCCTTTGGGGAATGCGGCCTGGACATCGGCTTTTATACCACAAGACAGAGGGATAAGGACGAGATCTTTCCGTGGGATTTCCTGGACTGCGGCGTAACGAAGGACTTCCTTTACCGGGAATGGCAGCGAGCGCTGGGAGAGCAGGTGACGCCCAACTGCAAGCAGCAGTGCCAGGGCTGCGGTGCGGCCCGTTTCGGAGGCGGCATCTGTTATGAAAAAAGAAATGAGCAGGGCGTCATCAAGGACGGTTCCGCACAGACCCTGCGGGAATATGATACGCTTCATCCGGCAGAAGGAGGTGTACAGGCATGAAGCTTCGGGTAAAATTTGCAAAATACGGCGCTCTGCGCTTCATCGGCCATCTGGACGTAATGCGCTTTTTCCAGAAGGCGCTGCGCAGGGCCGGCATCGACGTGGCTTATACCACCGGCTTCAGCCCCCATCAGATCATGAGCTTCGCCGCTCCACTGGGACTGGGCGTGGAAAGCTTCGGGGAATATATGGATATTGAGGTAAACAGCGTCACCAACAGCGAGGACATGCTCCGCCGTCTGAACGCCGCCTGCGTTCCCGGTATCCGCATCCTGAACATCCGGGCGCTGCCAAAGCAGGCCGGAAACGCCATGGCCAGCGTGGCCGCCGCCAGATATAAGGCAGCCTGGAAGGAGGAAAAAGGGGATTTTACGCCTTTGGCATCCGTTCTGTCCCCCTTTCTGGCCCAGGAGACCATCCTCGTCACCAAGGAGACCAAAAAGGGAACCTCACAGGTCAATATCCGCCCCGGAATATATGAGCTGTTCCTCCGTGAGGACGGCGGCCTGGAAATGCTGGTAGACGCCAGCAGTGCAGGAAATGTCAAACCCTCGCTGCTTCTTGACGCTCTCTGGGATTTTGCCCGCGCAGGACAGTTCGTCACCGGAGAAGCCCCCCAGTCCTCCTGGCAGCTCACCCGCATGGAGATCTACACCAACAGGGAAAGCCAGGAGGAGCCGAAGCTGGTTCCCATGGACGAGATCGGGGAGGATATCCTGTGATTGATTCCAGACTGATCCTGATAAAAGAAGATGACAAGATCCTGTCCATGCTCCATTCTCATGGGAAACCGGTGGAATTGAACGCTTTTCCCGCCGCAGAGGAAGGCGGATGTGCCTTGGGAAGTATCTATATCGGAAAGGTGACCAACGTGGTCAACAGTATAGGGGCCGCCTTTCTCGATCTCACCCATGGGAGCGGCAGACAGAAGGAAAACATCCGGCGCGCGTTTCTGCCCCTCAAAACGCTGCGGGGCGCTAATCTGATGAACCGGGAATATGACGGCCGCATCCTGGCCGGCGACGAGATCCTGGTGCAGGTGGAAAAGGAGGCGGTAAAGACCAAGGATCCTGTGGTCACCACCGAGCTTTCCCTGTCGGGACGCTACTGCGTCATCTTTCCGGGCGTGCGGAAAGGGAAGCTCCAGTTTTCGGGGAAGCTTTCCATGGAAATCAGGCAGGAGCTGCAGGACAAGCTGAGCCGCGCCGTGGAACTGGAAGACATTCTTGCCTCCTGCACCCTGATCCTGAGGACAAACGCGGGGGAGCTTGCCGATATTTCTCCCTGTGCCAGGGAAGTACAGACGCTTTCCCGCCTGGCTTCCCAGGTTCTGGCAGCTGCGCGCACCAGAACCTGCTGCAGCTGCCTGTACCGTCCGCCCAGCGCCTGGCTGGCCCGGATCCAGGACACCTACAGCAGCGACTGTCAGGAGATCCTCACCGATGACCCCGGACTTTATGAGGAGATTTCCACTTTCTTGAGGGCATCTGCTTCCCCCACGGCGTCAGGAGCGCCTGTTCCTCCGGCAGGCTCGGGCGCTTCCGGCTTCAGGCCCGGCAGGGCAGAGGCCTTCATTTCTGAATACGGCTGCAGCATTCGCCTCTATCAGGATGAAAGGATCAGCCTGCGCAGTCTTTACGGCCTTGACACCCTTATCAAAGAGGCCCTTTCCCCCCGCGTATGGCTGCGCTGCGGCGGCTATCTGGTGATCGAACCCACCGAGGCGCTCACCGTTATCGACGTGAACTCCGGGAAATTTAACGCCAGGAAGGGAAGCAGGGATACTTTTCTCTCCGTCAATATGGAAGCCGCCATGGAGACGGCCCGCCAGATCCGGCTTCGCAACCTGTCTGGCATCATCCTGGTGGATTTTATCAACATGGCAGAAAAGGAGGACGAACAGAAGCTCCTTGCCGCCCTTGCCGCAGAGCTGAAAAAAGATCCCGTAAAAACGGTGCTCATCGACATGACTCCCCTTGGCCTGGTGGAGATCACCCGCAAAAAGGTGCGCCGGTCACTGCGGGAGCAGCTTGAGCCTCGCGGCGGTTCCGTTATACCGGGCTGAGCTGTTGTTACTGTTCACGGCAGGCCCGTAAACAGTAACTTTCGCGGGCCTATTGA
>CAUWLJ010000090.1:0-14808 GCA_963559585.1 uncultured Eisenbergiella sp.
CGGGTGGTATCTGAGCTGATCGGGGAGGGGCTCCCCCGGATCTGCTGAAGCAAAGCCAGCTTTGTTAAAGCAGGCTTTATGAAATCCGGCTCTGCTTCAGCATGCAGTTCCTTTCTCCGGCGCAAAAAACAGCTTCCTGTCTGCTTTCTCTGGAGCGTGTTTGAAAATTGCTTTCTGCCAGATGTGCGTCCCAATTTGTGGGAGATTTGCCCCAAATGAGTGCGGCGCAGCGGGCTGCGCGAAACGAATTTGGGGCAAATATACCGCGAAGTGGGGCGTGCAGATGGCGGGAATGAATTTTCAAACACGCTCTAGTGTCAATAATTTTATTTTTTTCTCAACGCCTCCTGCATACCCGGTCAGGCTTCCGTCTGCTCCCACTACCCGATGGCAGGGGACAAGGATGGCGACTGGATTATGGCCCACTGCGCCGCCCACTGCCTGGGCAGACATGTGCGGCAGCTTCCTTTCTGCGGCAAGCTGCTGCGCGATTTTTCCATAGGTCGTGGTATGGCCATAGGGAATGGAGCAGAGAATTTTCCACACCTCTCTCTGGAAATCCGTGCCGTTCAGATGAAGGGGCACTCTAAATTCCGGTTCTTTCCCGGAAAAATAGAGATCGAGCCAGTCCTTTACCCTTTCAAACAATAGGATTTCTTTTTCCTCCTGTTCTTCCTCTAAGCCATGGGCAAAATATTTTTGTCCCTCAAACCATAAGCCGGTTAAACCGATCTCATCGGCGGCCAGAAGAATGTTTCCAATGGGAGACTGGTAATGACTGATGTACTGCATAGGAATCCTCCAAAAGTATATCGGGAAAGAGAACGTCACAAAACTGTGTGGATCGCAAGCAGGAAAACGATGCGTGTTTTCTCGCTGCGGCCGAAGCTGAAACGCTCCGGCATGGAGGGAAAATGCAGCAGCTCAGTCCGCGCCCATCCGCTCCAGCGAATGAGCTGGAGAAGCATCCCTTCCCAGTTCTTTCCTGTAATAAAGAACCAGCTCCCCATCCTCCGCTTCCCATTCCACCAATGTGTCGTATCCCCAGTGCAGATAGATGCCCAGGTTCCGTGTCTCCGCCGCATCCACTCCGATGGTAAGGGCCGTATACCCGCAGGAGGCGGCGTATCGCTCCATTTCCCGCACCATGGCGGAGATAAAGCCTTTCCCCTCATACTCCTTCCTGATACGCAGGCCATTGATGTTTGCCGTCCTCTTCCCGTCTGCCAGGGTAAGTCTCCCTCTCACGGCACGAACCTCCGGGGAGAAAAGCAGCGTCCCCTCTCCCACAGGCCTGCCGCCGCAGATCACCACAAAGGTGGCTCCCGCCCCGGTGCGGTTGTAATCCATAAAGGCTTCCTTCCATCTCACCCAGCGCGGATCCCCCGGATGGTCGTCTATATTCTGATTCCAGATCCGTTCCAGATCCTCCATGGTCGCTTTTCTGCTCGTTCCGTCCATTTTTACCTCCATTCCGCCGTTTCAGTCTCTCTCACTGCTCCGTCCGCCCCGCCTCATCCCGGATCTGCTCTAGAGCGTGTTTGAAAATTGCTTTCTGCCAGATGTGCGTCCCAATTTGCGGGAGATTTGCCCCAAATGAGCGCGGCGCAGCGGGCTGCGCGAAACGAATTTGGGGCAAATATACCGCGAAGTGGGGCGTGCAGATGGCGGGAATGAATTTTCAAAAACGCTCGAGCATGGTTTCCGCAAAGCACACAGCCAGCTTCTCTTCGTTTTCCTTCTGCAGCGTCATCCTCTGCCCGTTTTCATAGCATTCCAATGCCTCACGGATCAGGGGATGGAACCTACTCTCCACATGCTCCAGGCCCCAAAGCCCTCCTTCTCTCTTGGACAGGCACGCTCCATCCCGGCAGAAGGCCAGCACACGGCACAGGTTCAGAATGACGTAGACCGGCTGCTGCGTGATCTCCTCCCCAGCCTCCGCCACATCCCGCAGGATGCTGTCCATATAGTCCTCCCGCGGCACCGGGCCGAACACCTTTTCCACCGGTTCTCCATAAAGAACCAGGCCGAACCGTCTCAGAATGGTAAAATGAGCCGCCAGGTCATAGTCCACACCCTTCATCTTTTCCACATAATCCCCGGGATCCCGCTCAAACCATTTCAGATGGGCCGGGGAAAAATGCAGCTCAAAGGGCGTAGGATACCGGAAGGAAAGGCAGTGCTCCTTTTTCACAATGCTCAGCTCCAGGCCCTTTGCAGGGGCTTTCTCATTCAGGCGCACCACCCGATTCATGAAAAACAGCTTCTGTTCGTCCGTCCATTCTCCCTTCGTCACCACGATCAGGTCTATGTCGCTGGCTCCCGGATGAAAACAGCCCATGGCCAGGGAGCCGTGCAGGTAGACGCCCACCAGCTCCTCTCCCGCCGTTTCCCGGCACAAGCAGACAAATTCGTCCAGCAGGGGGCGGTACCGGACAGGGATGCCCATCATTCCGCCTCCTGTTTTTTTCCCGGCAGGCTGGCAGCTCTCCGCCTGCCATGTGCGGAAAAGTTTCATAGAGTCCTCCCTTCCAGAGCGTAAGCGACCGGGCGGCAAGGATACCTGGAAGCTGTTTACGACGCTCCGACTTCATAAGCACATACGGTTTCCCACCTTCCACAAATACAGCCCGCTTTATGGAACAACCGCATACAGAAGCACCCCCGCCGCCCCTGCCCCGGCCATCACATAGATGGGGTTAGGCTTCCACCTGCGCAGGATGAAGAAGGCTGCGGCAAAGATCAGAACCGCAATCAGATCCACGCTCCCCAGGTCGGCAGGAAGCTCCCGCTGGCCGTAAACCGCCAGAATGAACAGGGAGATGGCCGCAGAGGCGATCATGGCTACCACGGCGGGACGCAGGCCTGCAAGCACGCCCTGCACCATGGAAAGGCCGCGGAAGCGGTAGTACACCCAGGCCAGCGTCATGACGATCACGCAGGAGGGGAACACACACCCGGCTGTGGCGATCAGCGCACCCGGCAGTCCCGCTACCTGTATGCCCACAAAGGTGGCCGAATTGATGGCTATGGGCCCGGGCGTCATTTCCGCAATGGTCATGATGTCCGCAAACTGGGTCATGGTCAGCCAGGGATGGACGTCCACCACCTGGTTCTGAATCAGCGGCATGGCGGCATAGCCTCCTCCGATGCTGAACAGTCCGATCTGAAAAAAGCTCCAGAACAGTTCCAGATAGATCATTTGTCTGTACCCTCCTTTTTCACTTTCTCACGATACCAGGTGTCTGCGGCTCCGATCAGCCCGCATACCAGGATGATCAGGATAATGTTGACGGAAAAGAACCTCACCGCCAGGAAGGAGCCTGCCAGCACCAGCACGGGAAGAAGCCTTTTCTGCTTGAAAATACTTTTCGCCATATTGATAACCACGTCGAAAAGAACGGCCGCAACGCCGCACAGCATCCCGGCCATGGCCATGTTGACGATCACGTTGTCCCGGAACGCCTGGTAAAAGAGGGAGATCACCGAAATAATGATCAGGGGCGGGAGCACCGTTCCCAGTACGGTAAGCAGCGCGCCGGACATACCCGCCACATGGTAGCCCACCAGAATGGAGGCGTTCACCGCAATAGCCCCGGGGGAGGACTGGGCGATGGCGGTGAGATCCATCATCTCCTGCTCCTCGATCCAGTGAAGCTCCTCCACGAATTTTTTCCGCATCAGCGGGATGATCACGAAGCCGCCCCCAAAGGTGCAGGCGCTCAGTTTGAAGGTTGAAGTAAACAGTTTCAGGAATTTCTGTTTTTTACTGCTTTCCAAAGAAATCACACCCTTTCTTCTGACAGTATACTCCTTGCTTTCCAATAATGGAAATAATATAATGATATACAGATCATAAGTTAAAGCATATAAGGAGACAGGCATGACACTGCGGCATATCAAAATTTTCTGTTCCGTATACGAGCACGGATGCAACACCACCAGGGCGGCACAGGCCCTGCACATGACCCAGCCGGCGGTGAGCCTGGCCGTCAGGGAGCTGGAGCAGTATTACGGAGTCCGCCTTTTCGACCGGATCGGCAGGCGGCTGCAGATCACGGAGGCCGGACGGCATTTTCTCCGGTACGCCTCCCATATTTCCGCCCTGTTTGAGGAAATGGAGAAGGGCCTGCGAAGCTGGGACAATGCGGGAGTACTCCGGGTGGGGGCCAGTATCACCATCGGCTCCCATTTTCTGCCCGGTTACGTGAAGGCCTTCACCAGCCGCTGTCCCCAGACCCAGGTGCGGGCGGTGATCGAGCCCTCCGACCGGCTGGAGCGGAGGCTTCTGGCCAACGAGCTGGATTTTGCCCTGATCGAGGGCGTGGTGCACGATCCCGCCATCCTTTCGGAGGCCTACATGGAGGATCATCTCAGCGTGATTTGCGCCGCAGACGGGAAATGGAAGCAGGATCAGGTGATCAGCCTGGAGGAATTCAAGAGGCAGGAATTTCTTCTTCGGGAACCCGGAAGCGGCACCAGAGAAGTGTTCAACCGGGTCATAGAGGAAGCCGGGTTCTCGGTCACTCCCCTTTGGGAAGCCTGCAGCACCACGGCCCTGATCAATGCCGTCATCAACGGACTGGGAATCGCCGTCCTGCCCCACCGGATGATCCGGGAGCCCCTGGAGCAGGGGCTGGTGGTGACGGTGGAGGTGGAAGGGCTTGACTTCCGGCGTTTCTTCTATATGATACGGCACAAGGACAAGTATCTGACCGCCTCTGCACGCTCCTTCATGGAGCTGTGCGCCAGGGGCGGCGGGGAGGACGGCTGAGCGGTTCCGGCCCGCGCCGCCTCTGAATCAGATTCCTATGCCCCCAGCACGCTCCCGGCAGATTCCCCGTCATTTCCGCTCAGGATGGCAGACAGGAATCTCCAGGAGCCTGCGCACCCGCCTTGCCAGATGCTTCTCTATTGCCTGAAGATGTTCTTCCGGCAGATTAATACTTCTGTGCCTCTGAAACCGGAAACCGATCATGTGCCTGAGCTGCTCCTTCTGCCTGGCTCCCATCACCTCGGCGCACACCTCCTCATAGGAGATGTTGTAGGGATTGGAACGGGTTTTGGCATACTCGTCCAGATCCGCATAATCCTCCCTGCCTGCATAGCAGAACAGAGAAAGGCCATTGTCAAATATGGGCGCAGGCGCAACAATTTTTCCGCTGTGGTTATCCCGAAGGACGCCAAAATTTCCAAAATGCCGATCCTCATTGTAGATCAGTGCGTCAAATACCAGCATGCTTCGGATCTGGTCGGAAAACTCCGGCCCCTGGCTGTCGTACCAGTCAAGGCAGGCGGCAATTCCCCCTGTCTGCACAATGCGTCCGATAGGGACATATGCTGTGTCGATGTCCGTAAACAGAGCACATTTGGACGCAGTTATCCCCTTCCAGTTCTCTATATCATAATACACTGCATTCAGGCCCATGGTTTCCGCAATCTGAGAAGCATAATACTCACAATACGGCTCCCTGCCCGTGTTGGATGCTCCGGCGGTCCCTCCCTTGTACAGACAGATTCCCTCCTGCTCCACATAGCGCCATGCCTTGGGAAGCATGCCGCCTGTTGTCAGCTCCGGAGACATGGTGAACGCCTGCCGGCTTCCTCCGGCGCCGGTATAGGCAACCAGCGCCAGAATCTCCGAAAAGCGGTTCTCATAAAGATTATATTGGGAAAATCTTCCGTCAAACTCCTCCGGGACTACCCAATAGCTGTCGTTCAGAGACAGCCCTCTACATACGTCAATGATTCCCTTGGTGTCATTGCGGCCAAGTCCCAGTGTTTTCAATATCTCATCCATAAAGGCGCGGTTTTTGGGAATTACCCGTCTCTCCAGCCAGCGGAGGACACCTTCTCCGGTACGTTCCATGTCCAGGGGCAGTAAATATGCCTGCTTTTCGTTAATGGATACGATTTCAGCTGCCAAACCGGACAGCCCCTTCTTTTCCATGGAAAAACGCATCAGCTCTGTATCATAAATACGAAGGCTGTACATATTGCTCATAGGCTCCTCCCTTTTTTCTGTGATTATACGAAATCAAATTTCCCTTCACGTTTAAGAATGAAAACTATTGAGAAATTTCGATGTAGTGCCTGCCTTACTGTTTTTACGGTAACATAGGAAGGACACCTTTACAAGAGGAAAGGTCCCGGCCTGTCCCCCCTGAATCATGTTCTGTTACTGTTCACTGGCAAGCCAGTAAACAGTAACTTTCGCGGGCCTATTGAAAGTTTTTGCTGCGCAAAAGAGGCCCGCTCACTCCTGAATCACATTCTTACGCCTCAAACGGCAGGCGTTTGAGGCTGCTGTGAACAGTAACCATGTTCTTACGCCTCAAACATCCGCTGTTTGAGGCTGCCGCGCACCGCAGCCCCGTCTGTACTCATCCGTCCGGCGATCCACGCCTGTCCCAGGCAGATTCCCCCGTCATTTCCCGGCACTTTTTCATTCACGTACACGGCAAAGCCGTCCGCCTCCAGAAGCTGCCTGCACCTTTCATGCAGGATCACGTTGGCAAACACGCCTCCGCTGAGGGCCACGTTCTCCTCCCCTGTTTTTTCCCTGATCCGCCGGCACATGGAAAGGGTCATTTGAGCCGCAGCCTCATGGAAGGCCCAGGCCAGCCTGTACGCTGGCGCACGTTTTTTCTCTCCTTCCTGTTCTTCTGCCCTCTTCTCCCGCTGACAGTTTCCGGCAGCCCTCCCCATCTCTTCTGCTTTTTCCAGAAGCTGCCGTATCAGCCCGCGCCGTCCGGCTATGAGCACGCCGCCCTCCTCCCAAATGGGGAAATCCAGCCTGATCTGCGGGCCCGCCTTTTCCGGCCTTCCCTCCCAGGCCGCATTCTCCAGGGCGCACGCGCATTCACCCTCGTAGGTATTATATTCCCGTATCCCCAGAAGGGCGCTTACCGCATCAAAAAGACGCCCCATGCTGGAGCTTTGTTCCGTATTGATATGATACTGCAGTGCCTTTTCGGCCATCTCCAGCCTGTCTCTCCAGCCTTCTGCCGTTTCTGTTTCCCTGGATCCCTGCTTTTCCTCCCCTGTCCCTTCTCCGGCGCACCGGCCTTCTCCGCCCTGCGCTCCTGCAGAAGTCTCCTTCTGCGGCACAAGTCCTGCCTCCGCCAGATGGCAGGCCGCATTCAGCGCCGCGTCCCTGGCCGAGGTGTCCCCGCCGCACAGCTCTGCCTCCTCCAGATGGCCCGCTCTCTGAAAAGAAGCCCCCCGGCAGAGCAGGAATTCCCCGCCCCATACGTGGTCGTCCGTCCCATAGCCCGTCCCGTCAAAGACCACTCCGATGCAGTGGGAAAGCCCGTGCTCCGCCATCACGGAGGCGGCATGGGCGTGATGGTGCTGTACCTGCAGGACGGGAAGCCCGTATTCCTCCGGGCAGCTTTGTTCGTCTGAAAAACTGCGTTTCTCCTGAAACGCTCGTTCTTCATGGGATACGGGATCCCCGGAGAATGCAGCTTCTCCTGCGATCCGTCTGCCCTCCGCCAGGCTCACATAGCCGGGGTGAAGGTCGCAGACCACCGCCTGGGGCCGGATCCCAAACAGTTCCTCCATACGGGAGATCCCCTCCCTGTACGCCTGCAGACAGCGGTAGTTTTCCAGATCTCCAAAATACTGGCTCAGATACGCACGGCCGCCCGCCGCCAGGCAGAACACGCTTTTCAGGTCGCCTCCCATACACAGAAGCGTTTTCTCAAATTTTCCGCCGTCAGGCAGAACAAACGGCATGGGGACAAAGCCCCTGCTGCGGCGAAGCATCTGCTCCTTCCCTCCGGTCACTCTCATCAGGGAATCGTCCAGAGGGGTAAGAATCCTCCTGGTATTCCAGGCCATACCGTCCAGCAGACCGGGATTTTCCCGCCACAGCTCCTCCATCTGTCCCTCCTCCGTGAGAATCGGATCTCCGCTTGCGTTGGCGCTGGTCATGACCAGAGGGCCGGCCTGCGCCGTTAACAGCTGATGCAGTCCGGTATAGGGAAGAAATGCGCCCAGAAAACGGCTTTCTGAACACAGCTTCCCGCTGAAAAAATGGGCCGTCCGCTCTCCTTCCTGCGCCTCCCTCCTGTCCAGCAGGACGATGGGGCGGGCCGGTGAGAGAAGAAGAGCTTCCTCCCGCCCGGATACCAGACAGAATTCCCGGATCCTTTCCATGGATGGAAACATCACCGCAAAGGGCTTCTTCTCCCTTCCCTTCAGCCTGCGCAGACGCTCCACCGCCTCCAGGCAGTCCGGGCGGCAGGCAAGCTGATAGCCGCCGATCCCCTTTAAAGCCAGAATGCCCCCTCTTTTCAAAATGTCCACGCAGACGCGCAGGCCCTCCTCTCCGTGCAGAAACTCATCGGAAAAGGAAGCCCGCCACGAATCCGTGAGCTTCCCGGCAGCCGGGGCTCCTTCGGCTGCCGGAATACAGGGCGCATGGCCTTTTCCTGCGGCCAAATGCGTCTTAGCTGCCAGTGCCTCACGCCTGTCTGCCGTCCGTACCAGAAGCTGGGGCCCGCAGAAGCGGCAGGAGATGGTCTGGGCATGCCTGCGGCGGTCTCCCGTTTTCACATACTCAGCGCCGCAGTCCGGGCACATGGAAAACGCCGCCATGGTGGTATGCTCCCTGTCATAGGGCAGCCGCCGCATGATGCTGTAGCGGGGGCCGCAGTTCACACAGCTGATGAAGGGATAGCGGTAACGGCGGTCCGACGGATCCTCCATTTCCCCAAGGCACTCCCCGCACACGGGAAGGTCGGGGGGCAGCAGAGGGACATCCGCGCCGTTTTCCTGCTCGCTCTCCAGAATAACAAAGGAGGCCGGGATTCCTGTCTCTCCTTCCAGCCCGGCAGCCGCATCCGCCTTTTCCCCGTCCTCCACTGTCTCCGCCAGCACCTGCTCCACCCTGGCAGCCGGGGGCGCACAGGAACGGAGGCGGTGGATCAATCTCTCCACCGCCTCCTGCCTGCCATACGCCTCAATATATACCACGCCTCCGCTGTTGCGGACGCTGCCCGTTATCCCTTCTTCCTCCGCAAGTCGGGCGGCGAAGGGCCGGTATCCCACTCCCTGCACCACGCCCAGCACAGTGATCCGGCACCTCATCCCGCTCACTCCGCTTTCCGAGGCGGGACGGACGCCTGGGCCGGGACAGCCTCAGCCTGCGCTCCGGGGGTGTCTGCGGCCGGCTTTCCCGCCGCTGCGGCCGCTCCGGGCTTCTGTGCCGCCGCAGGCTTCACAGGCTCCGGCATGTTGGTCTTTATATAGGTATCCTCCGTCTTTTCCCCGCCGGGCTGGGTATAGGTCTGCTTCATGGACAAGCATTTCTTGGGGCATACCTCCACACAACAGCCACACTGGATACAGCCGAAGCGCCCGATGGTCCAGGTTTTGTCTGCCCGGTTCACCGTGATCGTCCCTGTAGGGCACTTTCTGCTGCACAGCCCGCACAGGATACACAGGTCTGTGTCGATCTCCACATGCCCCCTCGTCCTCTCCGGATACTCTCTGGGCTGCTCAGGATAGGGCCTGGTGGCCGGTGCGCTGAACAGATTTTTCAGCGCCGTCTTTGTAAACTTCATAGTCCGCATATTTTTCATAGAAATCACCGTTTTGGAGCGTAAGCGATGGAGGCGCTGCAAAGCTCATACGGCTTTACATCTGCCATCAGGACGATTTGTGACGCTCCGGCACAAATCATTCACCGTTCCGTACAGCTGATGCAGGGATCAATGGTCAAAATCAAAATGGGAACATCCGCCAGCTGACAGCCCTTCAGGGTTTCCAGCAGGCCGGGAAGGTTGGCAAAGGTGGGGGTACGCACGCGGAAGCGTTCTATAAATTTGGTTCCGTTTGCCTTCACATAATACAGCGCCTCGCCCCTGGGCTGCTCCTCCCTCATGAAATATTCCCCCTCCGGGAAGCCCTTGAAGGGAACGGCCACCTCACCGCCGGGGATTCTGGCGACTGCCTGGCGGATCAGGTCGATGGACTGGAAGATCTCCCGGATACGCACGTCGCATCTGGCATAGCAGTCTCCCACATCGCTGGTGATGGGTTCAAAATTCAGTTCCCCGTAAGCCGCATAGCCCAGCTTCCTGTTGTCCAGTGCAATGCCGCTGGCCCGCATAAAGGGCCCCACCGCACCCAGATCATGGGCCTGCTGCCTGGTCAGAAGGCCCACTCCCCTGAGCCTGCTGTTCACCGCCGCATCCTCCAGGAAGGTTCCGGTCAGGCTTTTCAGCTCCTTCTCTATCTCTCCCAGGCCGGCCACAAACTGCCGCAGCATGGAAGCTTCCATGTCCTTTCTCTGGCCTCCGATCTTGTTCACGGAAAAGATCACGCGCCCTCCCGTGGAGGCTTCAAACATGTCCAGCACCTTTTCTCTGATCCTCCAGGACTGCATGAACAGGCTTTCAAAGCCGAAAGCGTCCGCCAGAAGGCCCAGCCAGAGCAGGTGGCTGTGGATTCTTGACATTTCACACCAGATGGTGCGCAGGTATCTGGCCCGGGGCGGGATTTCGATGTTCATGATGTGCTCCACCGCCTCGCAGTAGCCCATGCCGTGCATAAAGCTGCAGATTCCGCAGATACGCTCCGCCACATAGACATATTCGGTAAATTCCTTCTTTTCCACCAGCTTCTCCAGCCCTCTGTGGACGAAACCGATGGAAGGGACTGCCTCCACCACCTTTTCATCCTCCAGCACCAGATCCAGATGGATCGGCTCCGGGAGCACAGGATGCTGCGGCCCAAAGGGCACTGTACTTCTTGTCGCCATACTTCCTCACATTCCGCCGCCGAAGCGGTCTTTCTCAATTTACAAAAGGCGCGGCGCACGGCGCCGGTCTGCCCTTCTTTTTATTCCTGAAAAGGAGCCGTCTTTTTAATCCGGTACAGCTTTCCCTGATAGTCCACGCTGATCATTTTGATCTTCACGCCAAACAGGTCGTGGATCTCGTTTTCATACAAAAAGGCCGGCGCGTAGATGTCGCTGATGCTCACCATATCCTCCTGGGGAAGGATGTGCAGGCGCAGCCCCACCATTTTATATTCCCTGCCAAAGGAGTAGGTCAGGTCGATCCCCTCCCCCTCCTTTGCGGCGCAGATCTGAATCAGGCGGTAGTCCCTGTGCTTCAGCTTCAGCACCTCCGTGACCAGGTTTTCCCGATCCACCTGCATAATTTCTCCGTCGATCATCCCGCTTCCCCCTTTCCTGCCTTTTCCAGGCGTTTTTCCTGTGCGCGGGCCTTCCGTTTCTCATCCAGAAGGGCCACGGCCTTGACGATGCCGTCGATGATGGCCTCCGGCCTGGCCGCACAGCCGGGCACGTAAATATCCACAGGGATGATGGTGTCCACGCCTCCGATGATGTTATAGCACTCCTTGAAAATCCCGCCGTTGCAGGCGCAGATCCCCACGGCCACCACCACCTTTGGGTTGGGCATCTGGGAATAAAGCTGCTGGACAACCGGCTTGTTCTGTTCGTTGATCCCGCCCGTAATCAGAAAAATATCCGCATGCTTGGGATTTCCCGTGTTCACCACGCCGAAGCGCTCCGCGTCGTACACGGGCGTCAGGCAGGCCAGCACCTCTATATCACAGCCGTTGCAGCTGGAGCCGTCATAATGCAGCAGCCAGGGCGATTTTGATACTTTCATGGTTACCTCTCATTCCGCCGCGCAGGCTTCCCCCTGCGCTTCTACATTAACATGATGATCAGAAGGTTGACGCCTCCCGCCGCCAGGGTGAAGAACCAGGTCCATTTCAGCATTTCCTGCCACTTCACTCTGGGAAACACGTTGTCGATGAACGTTTCCAGCAGGATCACAGCCAGGCATACCAGAATGGCTGCCGGAATGCTCCACCAGCTGGAATGGATGATGAACAGCCCCACCACACCCATCAGGAACACATTTTCATACCAGTGGGACAGCGTTACCAGGGCCAGGATGTTGCCGGAAAGCTCCGTGGTCAGGCCGCGCACCATTTCCTGATGGGCATGGTGGGAGGTGCTGATGTCAAAGGGCGACTTGCGCAGCTTGATGGTCAGGATGAACAGAAAGCCAACGAAGAAGCCGGGCAGCTGCAGGATTGCCGGCACGTCGCTCTGGGCGATCACCTTCACGGAAAAGCTGCCCGTTGCGATGTAGAAGCCGATGGCGGTAAGAAGCACCATGGGCTCGTAGGCCATCATCTGCATCAGCTCTCTCTGCGCCCCCATGGAGCTGTAGGGCGCGTTGGCCGAGCAGGCGGACATCACGAAGAAGATTCCCGCCAGGGTCAGCGCAAAGAACACCAGCAGAATATCCCCTCCCCAGAAAAACAGCGCTCCGGTGAATACCACAAACACCAGAAAACCGCAGACCAGAAAGTCCTGCACGCTGTTTACCACCACCGACTGCTTGGCAAACAGCTTGTTCACATCATAGATGGGCTGCCAGATGGAAGGCCCCCGCCTTCCCTGCATCCGGGCCGCCACCTTGCGGTCCAGCCCTTCCATCAGCGCGCCCAGAAGCGGGGCGCATACGATATAGGCAATCGCCAGGATCCAGGATATACTCATCCCACTGCACCTCCCATCGTCATGATCATCAGGATAATCAAAGCCGCGGCAGCAAACAGAAGCGAGGGCTTCAGAAGCTTCTTTTCCCCGAAATAGTCAGGCATGTACCAGTTTGCCAGATACATCGGCTTTTCCTGTCCGAAGGAATCCGTAAAGTTCCGGTCGTCCCCCGCGTTGGCTCCGCCCATGTAGGACATCACCAGCTTGTTCTTTCTGCCCAGGGTCAGCACCCGCACGGCGATGGGCAGGATCAGGATGGTGCACAGCATCATGATCATAATGTACAGGTTGCCGGTGCCGATCAGGTTTGGCACGTAAGTGTGGTACATGTCCTTCAGGAACGGCTCGATGAGATAGGTGGACACCAGCGGGAAGGTAAGGCACAGCCCCACCATCAGGATGCTTAAGCTGATGAGCGACGTCCATTCGCTCTTTTTCGTTACATTCTTAATCTGTTCGGAATGATGGTGCACCGCCACCAGGGTGCCCAGCCATTTCGTCCAGTAAAAAAGAGTGGTGGCGCTTCCGAATACCAGGAAGATCACCAGAAGGATGCTGCCGGAATCCACGTAGGCCTTCAGCGCCGCCCATTTGGAGATCAGCATGCCGAAGGGGGCCAGGAACATGCCCGCAATTCCAATGATCATCACATAGGCCAGACCGGGCAGCTTGACGATCAGGCCGTGCATGTCCTCCACATTTCTGCTTCCGGTGCAGTTTTCCACCGCTCCCACGGACAAAAACATCAGGGACTTGGACACCGCATGGAACAGCATCAGCAGGATCCCCGCCCACACGGCCTCGTTCATGCCCACGCCCGCGCAGGCTGTGATCAGCCCCAGGTTGGAGATGGTGGAGTAGGCCAGCACCTTCTTGCCGTCATCCTGGGAGATGGCAAGCATGGAAGTCACGAAGAAGGTGAAGCCGCCGATGGTGGTCACCATAAGCCCCGCCAGGCTGCCCTCCAGAGCCGGGGCCAGGCGGATCAGCAGGTACACGCCCGCCTTCACCATAGTGGCGGAATGCAGCAGCGCACTGGTGGGGGTGGGAGCCACCATGGCTCCTAAGAGCCATCCCGAAAAAGGAAGCTGGGCGCTCTTGGTCAGCCCTGCAAAGGAGAGCAGCACCACCGGGATCAGCGCCAGGGAGGCCCGCTCGTCCCCGCTCACCGCAAAGGCCACCAGCTCCTGAATATTGATCACTTGAAGCTGGGTCACCGCATAGACGATGCCCACCGCAAAGCCCAGACCGCCCAGCAGGTTCATCCACAGGGCGCGGAAGGAATTTTCCATGGCCTCCTCCGTCTGGTTGTAGCCGATCAGCAGGAAGGAGCAGATGCTGGTGATCTCCCAGAAGAAATAGATCCAGATCATATTGCTGGAGAACACCAGCCCCATCATGGCCCCCAGGAACACGAAAAGCATGGCAAAGAAGAAGTACCGCCTGTCCTTATAGTCCAGATGATGCCTGTTGTAATCCTTCATGTAGCCGATGGCATACACGCAGATCAGACAGCCAACTATGCCGATCATCAGGGCCATAACGATGGTCAGCTTGTCCGACAGGATATGATCCCCCGGAAGGGAAACCCGTCCGCTTAACTCCAGCCACGTCATCAGAGCGGTCTGGGCGATGGACAGAAGCGCACAGTAATACTTCCGGTATTTAAAGCTGTAATAAAAAACGAGAGCCACGAGAGCCCATTCCACCGCCAGCATCAGCATGTCTATGCCGTGGGTGTGGGGCAGATAGGACACGGTTTCCCCGTTTATCAGGCCTGCCACCGCAAACAGGATCACCGCCGCCACGATAATGCCGCAGAACGAAAACTGCACGCATCTTCTGATCAGGCCGCTCTTTCTCATGCTTGACATGACAAGCGCCGCCAGAAACGGAAACAGAATCAAAAAAGCAATCAGTTCCATTGCATTCCCCCCTCTATTGTACAAAAAAGTGTGCGTCTTGACGCACACCCGCGCCGAGCACGATTGCCGTCAGGCAATATCTGCCTCTCGCGCGAGTGCGCATCCACAGCGGAGCGTCCTTTTTTATACAATAGGAAAGTTCCTTTCCTATTGTATAAAAAAAAGCCCGTTCCACCTGTCGGGCATTTTTCACATAAAAGTCCGGCTAAATCCTTTTTTATCCTACTTCTCTTTGGTAAAAGTGTCAAGTAGCAACCTTATTTTTCTTTACTAGAGCGTGTTTGAAAATTGCTTTCTGCCAGATGTGCGTCCCACTTTGTGGGA
>CAUWLJ010000091.1:0-14711 GCA_963559585.1 uncultured Eisenbergiella sp.
AACTGGCTGCTTTAATAAGCGAGTGGCTTGAACATAAATTTATGGTCATTTATCGTGCAGACGCTATGCAGCTGATTCGGAAATTCAGTGATCCAAAGAAAAAATCCGTATATGTAGAAAAAACGCTGAATGAAGCAGCCGCTTACTTTGGAATCAATTCCAATGCTCTTGGGTATGTAGTGGAAGGCGATAACAATGAAGCAAAGCTGTGTTCGGTATTTAAACAGTCAACAAAGGGAACCGCTATTCCGGCAGAATTATTTGAATCTTATGGTACAATTCGCTTTGTTAATATGTTTCCGTTAGTAGTAAATGCTTTATTGAACGGCGGGACATTGATTGTCGATGAATTTGATGCCTCTATCCATCCGATGGCACTTATGAATATCATCAATATTTTTCATAACGATGAAATCAATGTGAATCATGCACAGCTAATTTTTAATACCCATAATCCTATTTTTTTGAATCCGAATCTTTATCGGCGGGATGAAATTAAATTTGTGGAACGGGATGACAATTCACATGTCAGCAGCCATTATTCTCTTTCGGATTTTGGCACTACCGGAAAAAGTGGTGTCCGTAAAAATGAGGATTATATGAAAAATTATTTTGTAGACCGTTATGGCGCGATTAAAGATATCGATTTTACGCCGATTTTTGAGGAATTAATATTCCGGGGAAAAGAGGTGTAATGTATGCGTAAGGAGAATAGAACTTACTATTTTTCAGTCGAGGGCGAAACTGAACAGTGGTATTTGGAATGGCTGCAACGTATGATTAATGCAGAACCAAATGCCAGGTATACTGTGAAGTTAGACAGTAAAATTCAGAAAGATCCCTTGTCCCGTGTGAAGCGTATGACGATTGTAGGAAAAACAGAAATAACGCACATTTTTGATTATGAAAGTGATGAAGAAATTCATGTAAAGCAATTTAAAACGGCACTGGAACGTATGAAAGATGCTGAGAATACAGGAAAAAATATTAAATATCATCTTGGATACAGCAATTTTACATTCGAACTTTGGATGATTCTTCATAAGGCTGATTGCAATGGTTCATTCATGCATCGACGTCAGTATCTTATGCCGTTAAACAGAGCTTATGGTGAAAATTTAGATCAGTATAAGCATGAGAATAATTTTAAACGAACTTTGAACAAATTAACTTTGGATAATGTCCGGCAAGCTATCCGCAGATCAAAAGTTATTATGCGGAAAAACGAGGAAGTGGGCTGCAGAGTGCAAGAATATAAAGGATATCGATACTATAAAGAAAATCCATCCTTGTCTCTTTGGGAGCAGATAGAGCGGATTTTAATAGATAGTAAAGTACTATAAGGAACCATTGTAGTTCAGCCTTTCAGGCATCCGAATTATAAAACCAGGTTTTATAAAACCGTAACAGCCTGGCAGAATATTGGCAGAGTTCTGCCATTCCAGCGCAAATCTTCATATGCTATACTTGATATGCTGAAAAAGTGTCTGGCAAAAGACACATCATATTAGAAAAGGACAGAGAGAGGAGCATTCCCAGCACAGGGATGCTCTTTTTTTCTGCCCTGATGCTTAGGAGGTTGAAATGAAAGGAAAAAGGAAAAAACCAGATGGCATCAGATGGGAGAAGCTGCCCGGCCTGATCCGGAAGATCCCGGGGATCCTGTGTTCCTGCGCGGTTCTGTCAGTCCTGTATGCCAGTCCTGTATTTGCAGCCGCGGACATGTGGGGAAAGGCAAAGGAGATCATGCAGGATGTGTACAACCAGATCCTGCTGATCTCAACGCTTACGGCTATTGTAACAGCCAGCACCGCCCTTCTGCTGATGAATTTTTCCAGAAGCGGGAGAACGGTGGATGAAAGCCGTGCCTGGCTGAAACGGATCTGTATTACATGGGTGATACTGAACAGCCTGGGATTTATCATGGCTTATGTCGCTCCCTTCTTTGAAGGCGGCCAGTGGAACGGATAAGAAAAACAGGAGGAGAGGGATATGGGCATATTAGACGGAATCGTGGAATGGGCTGCGGAGCAGGTTATGTATTTCCTGGATCTGATTTCTTCCTCCGTCCTTGGGGCGCTGGGCTGCAGCATGGATACCTTTCTCCGGTACTTTCCGGCGGCCCAAACCATGTATACGGTGTTTGTGGCGCTGGCAGCCGGTCTGATCCTGTTAAATCTGGTCTGGCAGCTGTTTAAAAATTTCGGACTCGGGATCGGGCTGGAGGCGGAGGACCCGGTCAGGCTGACCATCCGCTCGGCGCTTTTTATCGGGCTGGCATGGTTTTCGGATGATATTGTCTCCCTGCTTTTAGAGATTGGAGGGACGCCCTATCAGTGGGTTATGGATTCGGAAATTCCAGGGCTGAATTTTGGTGATTTTAACAGTGTAATGCTGACTATTATAGGGGTATGCGCGAACGGGGGCGCTGCCCTGATCACGCTGATTCTGGTGCTGATCCTTGCCTGGAATTATCTGAAGCTTCTTTTGGAAGCGGCAGAACGGTATGTGCTCCTGGGGGTTCTTGTATTTACGGCCCCTGTTGCCTTTGCCATGGGAGCGTCTCAGGGAACGTCCGGCATTTTTAAAAGCTGGTGCCGGATGTTCGGAGGGCAGATGTTTATGCTGGTGATGAATGCCTGGTGCCTGAAGCTGTTTACCTCCATGGCAGGGAGTTTTATTTCAAATCCATTATCGTTGTGAGGCACGAGGAGGAGTGATATGTGGAAAAAGTGCGGTAGAGTTTTTATACTGGCATCCTCCCTGTTCCTTCTGTGGGGCGGGCAGGTGCTGGCCGTTACGGAGAGCGAGGTGCAGGCACAGGTGGATGCGGCGGGCCGGGAGGCAGTATCCGGGAATGTGCTTGTCTGGTTCCTGTGTGCGGTTGCATTTTTAAAAATTTCCCAGAAGATAGATTCTTTTATGGGAAGTCTGGGGCTTCATGTGGGACAGACAGGAAGCAGCATGCTGGCAGAGGTTATGATAGCGGCCAAAGGGATCGGCGGCCTGAAAAACTTTGCCAGCACCTACTTTGGCGGAGGATTCAGCCGCCATTCTGCGTCCGCGCAGGCAAATGGCGGAAGCCATGGAGGAGGCTGGGCAGGCGGCGGCCTGGCGCAGGGTATGGCTGCCATGAGCGGGGGACTGGCAGGAGTTGTGAGCCGGAGGGTGGCAGGTGAAGCCGTGCGCACCGCAGTATCCAGGCAGGAATCCCATGCCTCCTCCAGAGTGGAAACGGCGGTGAACGGACTGGCTGGAGGGGTTGGGGGACAGATGTATCTTTCATCCCTTCAGAAAGGGGGAAAGTTTGCTAATGAGGTGATTGGCACGGTAGCCACAGGAAGCTTTTTGGCACAGGGGAGTATTGCAGGGAAAAAAGCAGAACAGGCGCTTGCCTCATACCTGGGATATGCCGCCCTGGGAACAGGGGCAGAACATGTGCCGTCATTCCAGAACGTGGAAATAGGCGGTGGAAGGATTACCGGAACGGAAATCAGTGAAAAGCATCCGGACGGCACTGCCTTTGGAATGTATCATACGGAACAGTACACCGCCCCGGAGGGGCCCCATACAACCGTGCATGCTGCGGACGGCACCTCATGGTATAAGCAGTATGCCCAGGACGCGGTGGAGAAAAAGCCCTATATGGCGCCTGATGGTGAGATCGCGTATAAAGAGTCCATTGTAAAAAAACTCCCGCCAGCGCCGAAACGAAAGGATAAGCTCTGATGGCGGAAGAAGAAAAGAAAAACGGGGCGCAGGAGGCTCTGCGCTTTGGCGCATCGGCGGCTCATACCGTACAGGCTGCTTTGAAAACGGGGAGAGCTGCAGCGGGCATTACAAAAGGAGCGGCGGCCGGAGGGCCTTACGGGGCAGCCGCTGCGGCGCTGTGGACAAACCGGAAACTGGTGGGAAAAACAGCCGCAGCACTGGCGGTTTTTCTGATGCTTCCAGTAGTTTTTGTGACTATGCTTCCGGGTGTGTTATTTGACGGATATGGGTCTGCTTATTCGGAAGCGGACAGGGAACAACCGGTCCTGAACAGCGGCCGGGCCATAACGGAACATGTAAACGCAATCACTTATACGGTTCATGCTGTTCTGGCGGAGGCACTGGAGGATGTGCTGGAGGAAATCGGGGAGGATTTTGTCCGTTCCGGGGCGGACCAGATGGAGATTCAAAACCCCTATGAAAACGGTGTGGTCTATAACATCAACCTGTTTCTGTCCCAGTACAGTGCAGCAAACAATGATGAGATCGGACGGATTTCCATTTCAGATATGGAAGATGTTCTGAGAAAGAACAGAAAGCATCTGTTTTCCTGGACCAGAGAGGAAGAAACCCGGGAAAGGATTCTGACAGATCCGGAAACAGGAAAGGAGATAAGGGTTCAGGAAGACTGGATCGTTTACCTGGTTACCTACAATGGAGAGGATTATTTTGCCGGACAGGTTTTTCAACTGGACGAAGAGCAGATGGAACTGGCGGAGAATTATGCCTCCAATCTGAGCCTGTTTTTAGGGGATGGGCTGATGCAGATGGTGGAGGATGGGACAGAACATCAGATTCCTTCGCTTGGTGAAGTCATATTCCCAAATGGCGGCAGGGAAGTGGTCTATTATAACCAGCTGGATGAGCGGTATGCGGATAAGCCCTATGGAACAGACCGGATCGGAAAGAGCGGCTGCGGGCCTGCGGCAATGGCGATTGTGGTATCCACCCTGACCAGTGACAGGGTGGATCCGGCAGAGATGGCGGAGTGGGCGTATCAGCACGGCTACTGGTGCAAAGGCAGCGGATCTTACCATTCGTTGATACCCGGAGCGGCAGAGGCCTGGGGGCTGCCTGTATCCGGATGTTCTGCCTCTGAGCCCCAGCGGATTGTCGATGCATTAACGGCAGGAAAACTGGTCGTGGCGATCATGGCGGAAGGGCATTTTACAAAGAGCGGGCATTTTATTGTGCTGCGCGGTGTACAGGATGGAAAAATCCTGGTGGCAGATCCGGCAAGCTGCAGCAGGAGCCAGCGGACATGGGAGCTGTCTGTCATCCTGGATGAAGCCAGCCGCCGGGCAGGTGCAGGCGGCCCGTTCTGGATCATCGGGTAATTAAGAAGGAGAAGAAAAGGTATGGATCAGACAGAACGTGATATGTATATCATCCCGCCTAATTTCATTGAAAGCGGGACATGCTTCGGCGGGATGATAAAGCTGAGGAATGCAGCGGAGGCCGGTATCCTGGCATGTGCTATTGGGATACCGGTTTTTGTCTGCCTTCCTCTGGGACTAACGGCGAAGGTCGTTCTTCTGTGCCTGACTGCGCTTCCGGCGGCACTGGCCGCCCTGATCGGGATTGACGGGGAGAGTTTGTCCTCCTTTCTGCTGATCTGGATCAGATACCGGCGCAGCCGCCGTGTGATCGGCCCGGATGGAGCCGGCGTTCCGGGGAAAACAGGCAGGACGCCGGAAAAAAAGAAACAGACAGGAAACGTGGACCATGGGAAAAAGAAAGAGAAAGCGGGAAAACAGGCTGCGGCGTTCCGAAAGATGCCGGGACGGAACCGGGGCAGAATAGAAAGAGAGGATTTTCCGGCGGAATTTGATGAACTGAAGAAGTATGAAATGCGGGAAAAACTGCGGAAGGCGGGAAAAAGGAGGCAGAAAGCGGATACCGGGAAGACTGGGGAAAGATCAGCAATATCTGTTTTTATGAAGAAAGCGGAGCCGGCAGGGGAGCGGAAGATTCCGGAAAGCTGCCTGAATCCGGTGGCAGATTATCTTCCGGTTGAGAAGATACAGGACGGGATCATTTATACAAAAGACCACCGTTACTTGAAAATCCTTGAAATTGCCCCTGTTAATTTCCTGCTCCGGAGCGCAGGGGAGCAGAAAAGCATGATCTATTCCTATCTTTCTTATTTAAAAATCAGCCCTGTGAAGCTGCAGGTTAAGGTGATCACCCGGAAGGCGGATATAAACAGGCATCTGGATACAGTGAGAAAGGAGATGGAACGGGAAAGCAATGAACACTGCATCCAGATGCAGGAGGATTATATTGAGTTTGTAAAGCAGGTCAGTGCACAGGAAGCGGTTACCCGCCGTTTCTTCCTGATATTTGAATACGAACCATGGAATCCGTCCCAGAAGGAAAAGGAATCGGAAGCCGTTTCTTTCCTGAAAAGCGCGGTTCATACTGCATCGGCCTACCTGAGAAACTGTGGAAATGAGGTGTTTCTGCCGGAGAATGAGGATGAGGCAGCGGCAAATGCCCTGTATGATATTTTGTGCCGGAAAGAAAGCGCTTCCCGGCCTTTCCGGCAGAGAGTATCAGAGGTAGCGGCGGATTATGCTGTCCGCAGAAAGAATGCGGACACCATACCCGCCGGGGAATTTTGCGCACCAAAGCAGATCGATTTCACAAGAGGAGATTCGGTTTGTATTGACGGGCTGTATTATTCCTGGCTGCTGATTCCATCGGAAGGATACCGTACCCAGGTTCCGGCGGGATGGCTGAGCCTGATCGTGAATGCCGGAGACGGGATCGACATGGATCTGTTTCTGACCAGACAGCCCAAGGACCAGATTGTACAGAAGGTGGGACAGCAGCTGCGCATCAACCGGTCAAAGATTAAGGACGCAAGTGATACCAATACGGATTATGACGATATTGACGGGGCAATCCGGTCTGGATATTACCTGAAATCCGGGATCGCAGACCATGAAGATTTTTATTATATGAACCTGCTGATTACCATAATGGCGGAATCCCGGGAGGAGCTGGAATGGAAGGAGGCGGAAATGAAAAAGCTTCTTTTATCACAGGATATGCAGGTGCAGAGCTGCCATTACCGGGAGGAACAGGCATACCTTTCTTCCCTGCCGCTTCTGTCCATGGAGAAGAAGCTGTATGAACGCAGCAGACGGAATGTGCTGTCCAGCGGCGCCGCGGCCTGTTATCCGTATATCTCTTACGAGATGTGCGACGACAATGGGGTGATGCTGGGGGTAAACCGGTATAACAGCTCTCTGGTGGTACTGGATCTGTTTGATACTGCCACATACAAAAATGCCAACATGGTCATCCTGGGAACCAGCGGCGCGGGAAAGACCTTTACCATGCAGCTGATGGCCCTGCGGATGCGGCGCAAGGGAATCCCTGTCTTTATTATCGCACCGTTAAAGGGGCATGAATTCCGGCGGGCCTGTGAGAATGTGGGAGGCTCCTATATTCTGATTTCACCGGGAAGCCCGTACTGCATCAACATTATGGAAATCCGCAGGATAGACAGCGGCGTGAGCAGCCTGCTGGACGGGCCCCCGGTCCAGCTTTCCGCGCTTGCAGAAAAAATTCAGCGCCTGCATATCTTTTTCCGGCTTCTCATACCGGATATGAATTACGAGGAGCGGCAGCTTCTGGACGAGGCCCTGATCGCTGCTTATCAGAAAAAGGGGATCACCCACGACAATGCCTCCCTGGAGGATCCGGAAACTCCCGGCCATTACCGTCAGATGCCGGTGCTGGGAGATGTTTATGAGATCCTGAAGCAGTCGCCGGAAACCATACGGATGGCGAACATCATGAACCGTCTGGTGAATGGCTCCGCGAGCACCTTTAACCGCCAGACTAATGTGAACCTGGACAATTCCTATAACGTTCTGGATATTTCTATGCTGACGGGAGAACTGCTGACAGTAGGGATGTATACCGCCCTGGAATACGTCTGGGACCGGGCAAAAGCAGACCGGACAGAGGAAAAAGCCGTGTTTATTGATGAGTGCTGGCAGCTTTTGTCCAATACTTCCGCAGAGGGAGGACGGCTGGCAGGGGATTTTGTGCTGGAGATTTACAAGACGATCCGGGGCTATGCGGGAGCCGCCATCTGTGCCAGCCAGGACTTGTATGATTTTATGTCTGCTGATAACGGGCGGTTCGGGAAAGGGATCATCAATAACAGCAAAACTAAGATTGTTTTGAATCTGGAGGAAGAGGAAGCGGCGCGGGTACAGGACGCGCTGCATCTGTCCGATGCGGAGATAATGGAAATTACCCATTTTGACAGAGGGAGCGGATTGATTTCCACCAACAATAATAATGTGGTGGTGGATTTCCGGGCCAGTCCTCTGGAAAAGGATCTGATCACAACGGACAGGAAGGAGTTGAAGGAGATTGCAGAACGGATACGCAGACAGAAGGAAGCCGGATAGTGTGCCAAAGCGCACGGATTGGAGCAGAATATGATAACACGCAGAGAAAGGTATCAGGACATATCGGAATTACTCAACCTGGTGTCCATGTATCCGGGAATGACAGAATGGCAGGCCAGCGGATTCTTCCCGGGAAAGGAGGAGAAGATCCCGGCTATGCTGGAGCAGCTTTCCAGACAGAAGCGGATACGGGAGAACGGGGCCGGGGGATGGATTCCCTGGGAAGGACCTGAGGAGACAGACGCAGCGCTGCTGAAGGCGGTCTGGGTGCTTCTGGATTTCCGGGAGGATCTGGAATACCATTTGGCCAGTGAATACCCGGTACAGATCGTCTTTTTTGCCGGAGGCCAGGTGTACGAGATCATAACGGTCCAGGCCGGGCAGGAAGCCTTGATGAACCGGCTGTCTGCAGACAGGGAAAAGGAGATGGGGGAGCCTGCCAGGCGCATTCTGCTGGTGGAGCGCCCGGAACAGATTGAACTGCTCCATATACAGGGAACTGCCGGATACTGTACGGTGGAAAATGAACGGACAGCCTATTACCAGGGTGTGGAGGAGGGGGAGTAACAGATGCAGGAGGAATTAAAAAACAGGCTCAGCAGGGCAGAAGAAGATACGGTACAGCTGCTCTCACTTTTGTACCTGATGGGGGAAGCCGGGGAGGATCTGGAGCGTTATGGGAAAACTTCGGTGGAAGCAGCGCTGCGGGGGGAAAAACTGGCCTGCGCACTCCGCCATCTGGCGTATGATTCAGGCAGGGTGGAAAAGCGGGAATATCTGCCTCCTGCCGGGAGAGTACAGGGAATGGAGACCGGGATGCAGGAGGGCGTATTCCAGATTCGGATTCCGGGGCGGCTTCCCAGACGCTGGAGCCAGAAAAGCGCCGAATATCTGCTGGATACCCTGCAGGGCTGTCTGGAGGCGTATGGGGAGAAGAACCCCTTCCCAAAGTACCGGGAATGCGTGATCGGCATGATCCATATATACAGCAGGGATAAGCCGGCCGGCCTGGTCTGTGATTATGACAACCTGGGCTGGAAACAGGTGCTGGATGTGCTGGCCTCCTTCCTGCTGACAGATGATTCGGGTCTCCTTTGTGATGTATACCACACAACAGAAAGCGGTGCACAGGATGAGACGCGGATCGCCGTTATGGAGAAAAGCCTGTTCCCAGGCTGGCTGAAAACCATATCCCTTTTTCCAGGCTGATTTTTCCCGGTTCTGGCACTGGCCGGGCAGAAGGCTGAAAGGCCGGCCGTTCAGCCTGGATGGGGGAAAGAAAGAGCAGAAATGTACCGAGCCTCTAAAGACTTCGGTACACAGGATATATATAAGGAGTGATGCATGGATGGAAAAGGGACGGTAAAGCTTCCGGATCCGGGAACCCAGGGACGGCAGCTTCTGGAGCTGGTGGCGGTTTCCGGGGACTTTCCGGTTTACCTGCTGGAACGTCTGCCGGGAAAACCGGCCTACAGAGCTTCTATGGTGAAAAAACTGAAAAAGAAGGGGCTGCTCCGCACCTTCTACCGGGACGGGCTGCGTACCCTGCGGCTGGGTTGGCTGGCGAAAGAGCTGCTGATGCAGGAATCCTCGGAGCGGTTTGCTTTTTTCCTGACGGGGACGGCGGAAACCAGCCGGCTGAAAAGCGAGAAGACCCGCAGGCTGCGGCTGGCCCGCATGGCAGACATGTATACGGCAATGCAGAACGCCGGGGTGGAAATTTTCAGGGATCAGAAACCGGCTGTTTTTTCCAGGGAGTTTTCAGGAAAGGAGAGGATACGCTCTCCCTGTTACTATGGCTCAAGGGAGATCAAGGAAACCGGGCTGGATGCAGTGAAGATCAGAAGTTCCCGCATGACCGGGATGCTGCTTACAGAAGAAAAGGGCTATGTGGTCTATAACTGTGGGGATGCTCTGATGAAATGGGGCAGCCGGGAAGAACTGCGGCTGAAGATTTTCCTGCAGCTGGAGGTGAACAGCCGCAGGCTTGGCGGGCAGTATGGGACGGACGGTCTGGAAGCGGTTCTGTTTGCAGACCGTATGGAAACGGCTCTGCTTTTGATGCAGGCGGAGAAAAAGGATGGCGCTTATTTTCTGTTTGATGGGAATTACAGGCATTTTTATTTCCTGACAAATGACTATTATGGAGAGACGCTCCTGCGTCTGCTCTGCTGTCCAGGAAAAAAGCAGGAAATGGAAGAACTGATGCGCACAGGTCTGGAGGAAAAAACGGAAAATAAGACCGGGCAGGACGGGTACGGCCAGGACGGTACGCCGGTTCTGTTTGGCTGGTTTTTCGACCTGCCCAGGATCGTAAGATTCCAAAAGCTGCTGGCGTTCCAGAACCGCACAGGCAGAATCATCTGTTTTGATTTCCAGCGGGAGATTCTGGAAAGATACTTTGCACTGAAGGGCACAGCCCTGGAATTTGAAACCATTGATTTCAGAAAGTTTGAGAGGAGGTTTTTTGGAGATTAAAAAGAAAATCACCGGCCTGGCGCTCCTGTCTGCCGCCCTGCCGGCAGTCCTGTATGCAGGAGGGTATCTGGCCCAGTTATTTGGAAACTATGCCGCATGGAAAGAGAAGGGAGGAAGCCCCGGGGATGGATCTTCCCCAAAGCTGGCTTCCCCGGACTTTATGAGCTGTATATCAGCCGTTTTCCAGCCGCCTTACGGTGTGTACGGAATTCTGCTGTGCGCAGTCCTTCTGATCCTTCTTCTGGTCCTGGTGATGCATCTGGGATACAGCGATTCAGGTGAGTATGACCGGGAAAGAAATTTTATCTATTCAAAGAAGGGGACCTATGGAACCTCCGGCTGGATGGGGAAAAAGGAGGCGCGGGAAATCTTTGATCTGACTGCAGATCTTTCCGGTCATCATGGCGTTATTCTGGGAAGGATGGGAGACAAAGCGGTGGTTGTACCAGAGAACACCAGGCTGAACAGAAATATGGCCGTATTCGGTTCCAGCGGAAGTATGAAAACACGATCCTACTGTCTCAACCGGATCCTGCAGGGGATAGCCGCAGGAGAATCCCTGATCGTGAATGATCCAAAGGCAGAGCTGTATGAAAAAACGAGTGCCTGGGCGGAAGAGGCTGGCTGTGTTGTCAGGATTTTCAATCTGGTAAATCCGGAGCATTCCGATTCCTGGCAGTGCCTGAAGGAGATTGGAGGGGACGAGCTTATGGCGCAGATTTTTGCAGAGATTGTCATAAAGAATTCCAGCGATGGGGGAAAGGGAGACCGTTTTTTTGACGCGGGAGAGAAAAACCTGCTCAAAGCATTGTGCCTGTATGTGGCTGCGGCATACCCGGAAGGGCAGAACAATATCGGGCAGGCCTATCAGCTTATGACCAATCCGGTTCAGGTACTGAACAGCCTGTTTGACGTTCTGCCACTGAACCATCCGGCCCGGGCGGCCTACAGCTTTTTCAGAAACGCCCCTTCCAATGTACAGGCGGATCTGGTCAGCGGGCTGGGGACAAGGCTGCAGATCCTTCAGTCCAGGGCTGTAAGGGAAATCACCAGCCATGATGAGATCGATCTGGAGCTTCCCGGGAAAAAACCGTGTGTTTATTACCTTGTGACCAGCGACCAGGACAGCACTTATGATTTTCTGGCGTCCCTTTTCCTGTCCTTTGCCTTTATCCGCCTGATCCGTTATGCAGATACAGCCTGCCGGGGAGGGAAGCTTCCCGTGCCGGTGCATGTGCTGGGAGAGGAGCTGCTTGCCTGCGGGACGATCCCGGATCTGGCAAAAAAATCCAGCGTGATCCGTTCCCGGAATGTATCCTTAAGCTGTGTGTTCCAAAACCTGGCCGGACTGCAGAACCGTTATCCCCAGAACCAGTGGCAGGAGATTCTGGGAAATTCAGACATCCAGCTTTTCCTGGGCTGTACGGATCAGCTGACTGCGGAGTACATATCCAGCCGGACGGGAATTGCCAGCGTGGCGGTGAGCAGCCGGTCAAAGCAGATGGGAACCTGGCAGATCAGCAGCTATACGCCGGATTACCGGGAAACCAGCGGCGTGGGAAAACGCCCGGTGCTGACGCCGGACGAGGTGATGCGTCTGCCGGTGAATCAGGCGCTGGTGATGGCGCGGGGCCAGAAGGTGCTGCGGGTGGAAAAGATGGATTATACCAGACATCCGGATTACAGCCGACTGCATGAGAGCAGTGCATCGGAGCATATCCCGGAATGGAAAAGGAAAGAAGAGGAACAGGCGGCCGGAAGGAAACAGATGGAATCGAAGCAGAGGAAGAAAAGAGAAATGTCAGATAAGAAAGAGAGAGGAACTGCCGCTTCAGCAAAAAAGAAGCCTGCTGATCTGCCAGTCCCCAAACCAGTGGCGGATGATGCAGAGAAAAAGGAAACCAGCGGAGCCGGGAAAAGCAGCCGGCCCAGATACGAAGCGGCGGATAAGGCGTCTATCCTGTCGTCCTGACAGAAGAAACGATTGTATGTGAAAAGAGGAAAGAAACATAAGAACATGATTCAGGGGTGAGCAGCCCCTTTTACTACAGAAAACCTTGGGAGGTAACAGTATGGCAAGAAAAAAAGCAGTTGAGACAGAGAGTTTGAGGGACAGTGAATGGGAAGAAGCTCAGGAAACGGCGCAGGTGGAGGAATCAGCAGAGGAAGCAACAGAAGAAGTCGTGAAAGCGGAGGCTTGGACAGAGACGGAAGAGCCGGTGGAAATGGGAAATATGGCAGAGACGGATTCTGTGCAGGAAGGAGAAGCCCTTCTGCTGGAGCCGGTGGACATGGAAGGTACTGCGGAGGGGGAAAAGGGGCAGGAAAATGGGCCGGAAATCTTTGCTTCTGAGAACTGGGATGAGGATGTGAAGGAAGAAGCAGGGCCAGCCGGAACAGATAAGCCGGATGAAATACCCGCCGGTGAAGGCGGAATGCCCACCGATGAAGAAGCACTGCAAGAGGATACGGGAACAGAAGAAGCGGCAGAGGAGCTTACGAGGGCTTTGCAGACAGACGCACGGCCCGGTACAGCAGAACAGGAAGCACCGGTTCTGACGGTGGAAGCGGGAGATGAAGTGGAGACAGAAGAAGCCAGGGAGGATACGGTCTGGCATGAGATTCACAATGCCTACCGCACCCGCCGTATCCTTTCCGGCCAGCTTGGAGGCGTGGAGCAGACAGATAACGGGAAAACGGTTGCCGTAGTTGACTACAAGGGATTCCGGATCGTCATTCCCGTGAAGGAGATGCTGGTAAATCAGGGACGTTTTCCCAGCGGACAGGCATATACGGAGCTGATGATGCAGTATAACCGGCTTCTGAACCATATGCTGGGGGCGGAGATTGATTTCATTGTCCGGGGAATCGATTCCAAAACCAGAAGCGTGGTGGCAAGCCGGAGGGAAGCCATGCTGAAGAAACGGCAGATTTTCTATCTGGATACGGACAATGACGGGATGCACCGGGTATATGAAGGACGTCTGGTTCAGGCCAGGGTGATCGCGGCCGCTGAAAAGGTAGTGCGTGTTGAGATATTCGGTGTTGATACTCCCATCCTGGCCAGAGATCTTTCCTGGGACTGGATTGGGGATGCAAGGGAGCGGTTCAGCGTTGGCGACCGGGTTCTGGTGCGTATTCTCAAGGTGCATCGGGATGAAAACCCGGAAAACATCAGTGTGACAGCCGATATAAAAAGTGTATCCGGTAATTCGATCCGGGAGAATCTGAAGAAATGCCGGGTGCAGGGGAAATACGCCGGAAAGGTGACGGACGTATATAAGGGGGTTGTGTATATCCGGCTCTCCAATGGGGTAAATGCAGTCGCCCATTCCTGCTATGACAGCCGTACACCCGGAAAGAAGGACGATGTGAGCTTTGTGGTGACCCGGATGGATGAGGAGCGGGGAGTGGCAGTTGGTATTATTACGCGGATTATCAGGAGGAATCTGTAAAGCTTAGGCGGAGGATATATTTACCGGCTCTGGGGATCGGCGGCAGGTCGGCAGAGCCGGTAATATAGAAAATCTTAAAATCTTGTTGAGATACCGGCCAAGTAAAATAGGATTGATGAATGTAAGCGCTTAGATTTCAGATTTTTTCAAAATGGTATTTCAAATATTGTAGTGTGGAATTTTCTAATTTTGTAATGTCTGAGGATAACTTCCCTACCTTTTGCCCATTCTCAAATACAGCAATTTCTGGAATCCCTTCAAAATGTTGTCCTGTCGTTTTGGAATGTAACATCATTATTTCTGCATCTCCAATTCCTACATCCTCAATCCAGTAAGTTTTGATATGTTCGCCATCATCCGCAAATTCAGCATATAACGTAATATCACTATCAGATTGCTTATTTCCAAATATATGACCGCTTATTACCACTTGTCCAATATGATATCTTTGAGGAATAGAACTATTTTTTCTTAGCACATCATTTATACTATCTAATACAGTGATATATTTTTTGATAAAACTTTCATAATCTCCCATCAGTTCACTTGTAGTTTTAGTTTCGTATACCGTTCC
>CAUWLJ010000092.1:0-14474 GCA_963559585.1 uncultured Eisenbergiella sp.
CGGGACAGAGGAGAGGCCCGGCGAAACGGGTGAAAAGAACGACGGGGCAGAGGAGAGGCCCGGCGGAGCGAAAGCGGGGCAGGAGCCTCTTCCCCCCCAGTATACGCCCGTCACTGCCACAGAAAACTTCCGCGGCGTGTATTACGGCCAGTCCGCCCTGCCCCTTGCGCCGGAGCCTCTGGTCTATCTGGACAGCAGCGCTATCCAGGCCTGCCGGGTCCACGACTGGCAGAATGGAAGGGAGATTCCCATGTATGATCGGCAGCGGGCTGAAGGAAAGGACCCCTATGAACTGTTCCTCTCCGGCCCCCTTTCCCTGATCACCATTCAGAATCCGCAGGCCAAGACGGATCGAAGGCTCGTGCTCTTCCGGGATTCCTTCGGCTCCTCCATCGCCCCGCTTCTGATTGAGGATTACGCTCAGATTACGTTGGTGGATATCCGGTATATCCAGCCGGGGTTTCTGAACAGTATGGTGGATTTTGAAGGGTGTGACGTGCTGTTTCTTTATAGTACGCTGGTGCTGAATCATAGTGAGACGTTGAAGTAAGGCATCCGGCAGGATCGAAAAAAGGACAGAGCTGCAACTCCATTGAATCTGTTTCTCTGTCCTTTTTCATCAATTCCTTCATTGGTATAACGACACCATAACAGGCATGGTAAAAATACACAAAACAGTCGTTACCACGTTGATAATCCCCGCATACTCTGCATCCTTCCCATCCATCTGGGCCATCTGTGTAATCGTTGACGCCGCGGGCGTGATCACCGCAATCAGGATGATCAGAAGAATCTTCTCTCCTTCCTCCGCCATTGCCGCAAGCCCGCTGTATTTCAAAAACACGGTCGCCAGAAGAGGAACAACCGCCAGCCTGAGCGCCGCTATCCCCCACACGCGCCTGTGTCCCAGGATCTGGTTCCAGTTCATGCTTCCCATCAGCATTCCCGTCACCAGCATGGCCAGCGGGCCTATCATGCTTCCGGCCGCATCCATGGCGTCCCTGAACGGAAACGGGAAACGGATCTGCAGCGCCAGACAGACCGCCCCTGTCAGAATGGCAATCATATTGATATTTTTCAGGATTCTTTTCCAATCCGGCTTCTTTTCCCCGCAGATGATGATTTTCCCATGGCTCCACAGAAACACCATCTGAACCGCCAGAAATACGTTGGAATAGATCACCCACTCCTTTCCCAGAAGCGTTGTCACCAGGGGAACCACCAGATTGCCGGCGTTGGAGTAAATCACTGACGCCGCCTCCACCCCGTTCATGCGAAGCAGACCTGCCAGCGGCGTAACCAGCGCCACCAATCCCAGGTTCACCAGCACAGAGGCCATCACCGCCAGCATCAGCCCTCTTACCAGTTCCCCTGTCAGCTCCACCTGAAACGCCGTCAGGATCATACAGGGCATGGATACATACAGGCAGAGCGCCGACAGCACCCTGCTGTCCTTTTCGGAAAGCAGCCTGGCTTTCACCAGAAGGAAGCCTGTACCGATGAGCAGAAACAGAGAAATTATCTTTTTTATCAATAATATTGCAATCATCCTATCCCATTTCCTTTTCAGACTTTTTTTATCAGAAAGCAACCGTTCAGCAGCGCCCCCAGGCAGCAGGCTGAACGGTTCCTTCAGATATCATTCTTTTTGATACAAACATTTGGAAACCTTCATAAAATCCCTGTCCCTCCTGCTTATAACCTCCTGATCCCTTCCCCCCGAATAATCGTAGAAGCCCTTTCCTGTCTTTACGCCGAAGTCTCCTTTTTCATACAACTCTGCCAGCATAGGATGAACCTCCTTCGTATCACTGATATCGGCGAACAGATAGCCTGCGATCCGGTAAAAGGTGTCAAGCCCTCCCAAATCTGCAATCTCAAAGGGCCCTAGGCAGGCATAACGAAGTCCAAGCCCATATTTGAACACCTTATCCACATCCTCTTTTTCGCAGACTCCTGCTTCCACCAGGCTCATAGCTTCCCGCAGAACGGCAAACTGGAAGCGGTTTACCAGAAATCCCGGAACCTCCTTTTTCAGCATCACAGGGAAACGCCCGATATCCTGAGCCATCTGATACACGGCCTGAGCCGTCTCCTCCGAGGTTTTCTCGCCCTTAATCACCTCCACCAGGGGACAGATATGGGGCGGATTCAGCCAATGCATTCCGCAGAAACGCTCCGGCCCCTTTACAGCCTCGGCAATCCGGGTCAGGGAAAGGCCGGACGTATTGCTGGTTAATACCGCATTCTCCGGCGTAAGGGCGGAAATCTCCCTCCAGAAGCTGTGCTTGATCTCCATTTTTTCAATAATCGCCTCAATCACAAAATCGGCTTCTGTAAAGCAGTCCTTCTCACAGGTAATGTGTATCCTTTCATTTACCTCTCTTCTTTCTTCCTCCGTCAGTTCTCCCGCCTGGACGGCAGCTTCCTGATTGACCCGGATCAGCTCTCTGCTCCTTTCCACCGCTTCCCCACTGATGTCATACAGGGCCACCTGATAACCGCAGCCCGCAAAAAGCTGTGCCATGGAGGAGCCCATCACACCCGCTCCTGCGATTACAATATGCTTTCTGTTTTCTATCATAAGTCTCCATTCCTTTCCCTTATTCCCGCACGCTGCCGCGCTTCTGTTTTTATCCGCCGTGCGCCAGAGCCTGCCCTTACTTCTGAACGGGAAGCTTCACCAGCGCAGAGCCGTCCACCACAAGCTCTCCATGCTGATTGGTTACCGTAGTTTTCAGCCTTGCCCTTCCGCGCTCCATCAGCTCCGCAATCTCCACCCTTGCGGTTATCGTGTCTCCCAGAAATACAGGCTTCACAAAGCGGGCGTCCTGTTCCATATAGATCGTTCCCGGCCCGGGCATGAATCCTGCGATCACCGTGGACAGGAAGGAAGCCGTGAGCATTCCATGCACGATCCGTTTTCCGAATAACAGCTGCTTCGCCTTTTCCTCATCCACATGAAGCGGATTAAAGTCCCCTGTGATCCCTGCAAATGCGTATACATCGCATTCTCCGATGGTTTTGGAAAAGCTTGCGCTCTGTCCAATCTGATATTCCATTTTTACCTCCCTGCCGGAGCGCTTTTTGCTCCGGCCGCGGTGAGAAAGCACGCATGCGGTCTCTCAACTGCGATACTCTTAGTTTTGTGACGCTCCGGCACAAAACTTTACTCCTAAAACGCCGTATTCTGCGCTCCCTTCAGATGAAGCATTTCCCTCGCCTCGCTGCTGTCGGCAATCTCAAAATCCAAAGCTTCCAGAATCCCTCTGATCTTTGTCACCTGCTGGGCATTGCTTTCTGCCAGGTCTCCCGCCGGGTTAATATAAAGCCCGTCCTCCATGCCCACCCGCACGTTGCCTCCGTTCAGTGCGCTCATGGTTTCCATCTTGAACATTTTCCTTCCCACCCCCACGCTGCTGTACTGAATCTCTTCCCCCAGAAGCTTTCTGGCCTGATCGATCATGAACATCAGGCATTCGTGGCTGGCTGGCATTCCTCCCTGTACCCCGGGCACGAACTGAATGTAAATGGGCTGTGTGATGATCCCCTGATTTTTCAAAATCTTCAGGTTGTTCAGCTGGCCATAATCGAAAACCTCATACTCAGGCAATGTGCCGCAGTCATTCATGGTACGCACACAGTATTCCATATCCCGGAAGGAATTGCGGAATACATTGTCCCAGGTACGTTCCACATACTCCTGCTCCCAGTCATATTGGGGTTTGTCCACATTGGCAAGAAGCCTGTTATAACAGAAGTTCATGGAGCCGCCGTTGGCCGACGCCATCTCCGGCGCAAACTTTTCAATAACGGAGAAGCGTTCCTCCACGCTCATACCGTTGGCTCCTCCTGTGGTGATTCCGATCACCGCATCGCACTCCTTTTTAATAGAAGAAAGAATGTATCGGAAAATCCCGTGATCTGTGGTTGGTTTCCCATCCGCTCCCCTGGCATGGATATGAACCACAGCCGCTCCCGCCCGGTGGGCCGAAACGGCGCTTTCTATGATCTCATCCGGGCTGGAGGGCAGATAGGGAGACAGGCTGGGAACGTGGGTTGCCCCTGTGATTGCCGCACTGATGATGATTTTTCTATCCTTCTTATACATAGCTTTTTCCTTTCTGTTATCTCTTTGGATCGGTAAAACCGGCGGAATGCTTTCCTTTTCTTTCTGTCGCAGCGCCCTTTGCAGGATGGCTCAAGCTCCTGCCGCCCGAAGGATTTCCAGAGAAAGAGCTGCTCTCTCCCGATCCACCGGACAATCTATTTCCAGGCTGATCCCGCCTCGGTAGCCGGCCTGCAGCAGCCCCTTGATCCTTCTTTGATGCAGGTCTGCCTTTTCCGGCTTCAGATAGGAACGCTGAAAGGGAGAGCCGTCATCATCGGAAATGTGGGCGTGAACGATGTGGGGCATCCACTCTGTCAGCTCCCTGTCGGCCTCTCCCATATGCTCCATATTATAAAAGTCCAGTACCAGAGCCAGATTCGGCAGAGCGCATTCCTTTACCAGAACCGCAGCCTCCTCCAGGCGATTGATAAAGTTGCAGTAGCAGTCTGCCAGCGCCTCCAGACAGACCGTCATCCCATATCCTGCAAATTCCTCTGCCGTAATCTGAAGAAATTCCTTCATCTGACCGCGTGCGCTCCCCTTCCGGCAGTCAACCGGTAGATCTCTGGAGCCCGGCGAACCGATTCCCACATAGGAAACCCCAAGACGTGCTGCTCTTTCGGCGCATTTTCTGGCATACTCCCGGATTCTGTCAGGAGAAAAACCCGGATCTGCCATACGGATCTGGGGAGGGCAGTAGCCGTTGATCCCCAGAACAGGCAGGGCCAGCTCCTTCTGCCGCCTGCAAAGCGCTTTAAACTCCTCCTCCTGCAGGGAAACCAGATATTTCCCCATAAACTCCACATAATCGAACCCCAGCCCGGCGGCGGCTTTCATATCGCCGCCGTTCAGTAGAGAACAGCCGATCCGCATAACAGTCTCCTTTCTGCCCCTTTCCTCACAGAGAGCCTTCTTCGCCGATCCGGCAAAGAAGGCTCCCCTGTCATTCTCCGGCTTCAGCCTTTGAATACTTCCTGATCGTTAACCACGCTCTCGTCCAGCTCCCAGCCCAGCTTCTCATACTTTTCTCTGCGGGCGTTTTTATCATTGAACAGCTCCCTGTGCGCGTACTTGGCCACATCGAAGGCTATCCTTCTGGGGACAACGATCACGCCGTCGCCGTCTGCCACGATCACATCCCCGGGACGGATCGTCACGCCGCCGATTGCCACGGGAACGTCCTTGGCGTCAAACTGCAGTCTGACCTGATCCATCTTCTGGGAAACGAAATAGCTCCATACCGGAATCTCCTCGCTGATCACCTCATCCGTATCCCGGATTCCGCCGCCGTTGGTCACAAAGCCTCTTGCCCCTTTGATCTTTGCTCCCAGTGCATTTTCTGATCCCATCAGGCCCACATCCACACCGGACACGTCCAGAGCAATGAAGTCTCCCTCTTCGATCTCCTCAAACCAGGGATAGGTACATACGTTTCCGTAATACCAGCCTGACCATTTGGTATACTCATCCCCAGTCACCTTGGGGTCCGGCCCCTCATAGGGAAGATATCTGGCCGTTCTGGCAATGCCCACAGCCTTGGTACGGTACAGAGGTCTTATTTTGTAATCCAGAGAACCGTAATGATGGTATCCCATCCAGTCCATTCCATCCCTCACATCCGCCACTCTTAAGGGCTCAAAAAGCTTCAGTAACTCCTTATCTTCGTTATTCATCATATTCCCCTTTCTTTTCCCTTATTTCCTCTCTTCCGGAAATGCTTTATTTATTTGCTTCCAAAATAGCGTTAGCTTCCTTCATAAATCCATCCACAGCGCTGTCCACATCAGATTCACCGTATCTTACCTTATCCGCTGCAGTCTGATAGGCTGTTGCGATCTCACTTGCGCCTTTGGCAGCAGGTGTTGCCGTCTCGCACAGAGGGATCAGTGCCAGCGCAAAATCAATGGCCTTCTGGTTGGGCTCATCCAGCAGGGGCTTGATAAACTCAGCCATATCAGAGTTGGCCGGAACACCCTGATCCATCTTGAAAAGCTCCATGGACTGTTCTGTATTGACGAAGAAGTTGATCAATTTGGCGGCAGCTTCCTGATGCGCTTCATCAATCTTGGAGGAGATTGCGAAATGTGCGCCCTCCAGATACTCCGCCCTGGTTCCATCTTCTGCGGTGGGGATTCTGACAGCCGTAATATTGTTGTCGGGCATAGCCGCCGCGTACAAATACAGCTGGTTAATAGGAACATTGTGCAGTACCGCTTTTCCCTGAGTAAACAGTCTCTGCTCCAGCGCCACCGCGCCATCCTCAGAAGCCGTTGCCGCATCAGGAATCGCTCCCATATCTCTCAGCGTTACCCACTGATTCAGCCACTGCTTGGGAACCTCCGCCTCAAAGCCCAGCTTACCGTCCGCCGTATAGTTATCGCCGCCCGCTTCCCTGGCCGCCCAGCGCAGGCAGTTGATGTCGGCAGAACTGTCTCCGGCAAAATAGACGCCGCTTCCTGCCGCCGTTTCCACAAATTTAGCCGCCTCTTCATTGAACTGGCTCCATGTCCAGTCCTCATCAAAGGCAGGGAGAGTCACTCCGTACTGCTCTGCCAGCTCATTGTTCACAAGGTAGCAGGTGAAGCTGATTCCCATGGATACCATATGTAAGGTATCATTGTACTTTCCTGTTTCGATGATTGCATCGGAAAATTTGGACAGGTCGATGGTTCCATTGTCCACATAGGGCTGAATATCCAGCAGCGCACCTCTCAAAGCATAGTCCGCCGCATATTGGGGATGCATACCAAATACGTCCGGAGCATTTCCACCTGCTACCTGGGTGGACATCTTGGTCCAGTAATCTCCCCAGGACATGGGCTCTCTCATCACCTTGATGCCGGGATTCTCCGCCTCGAATCTGTCGCAGATCTGATTGTACAGATCATTCCTTACTGTATCTCCCCACCAGGAGAATCGGATCTCCACAGTCTCTGCACTTGAAGTCTCCTGTTTTTCCGGTGTCTGCTCTGCAGCGGCATCTCCCGCCGCCTGTTCCGCGGAAGCCTGATCCTGTGCAGGTACTTCCGTTGTGGTCTTGCTTCCGCAACCCGCCGCCATGACCGTCATGGCCGCTGCTACAAGCAGTGCTGTCAGTTTTCTGAATTTCATTTTGAAACCTCCCTTAATAATTTTTTTGTAACCGTATTGAAATGCGGCCGGCTTTCGCCGTCACACGGTTATTAAATGAATGTTATCCCTTCACGCTTCCTGCCGTAATTCCTTCCACCAGATAATTCTGGAAGAAAACGAACATCAAAAACAGCGGCACAAGAGACAGAGTAGACATGGCGAACAACGCTCCCCAGGAACTGTTCCCTGTGGCATCCACAAACTGGCGGAGCGCCAGCGCCACCGTAAATTTTTCAATTCCGGTAATATAAAGCATCTGTGAGAAGAAATCGTTCCATGTCCAGATGAAGGTAAAAATGGCAGTGGTCACGATGGCCGGAACGGAAAGCGGAACGGTGATCCGAATAAATCTCTGCCACTGTCCGCACCCATCGCAGATGGCCGCCTCGTCGATCTCCCGGGGAAGGCCCCTCATATACTGAGTCATCATGAATACGAAGAAGCCGTCCGTTGCCAGAAACTTGGGAATCATCAGAGGCAGATATGTGTTGATCCAGCCCAAATTATTGTACATCACATACTGGGGAATCAGCTTCACATGCATGGGCAGCATCAGCGTACCCAGCATCAGGGCAAACCACAGATTCTTCAGAGGAAATCTGACCTTGGCAAAGGCGTTGGCCGCCAGCAGGCAGGAGCAGAGGTTTCCCACGATGGAAACTGCTACAATCAGCAGGGAATTGATATAAAACCGGGTAAAGGTCACTCCGGAAAGCCCCTTCCAGCCCTGGATGTAATTGTCCAGCTTAAAGGATTTGGGCAAAAAACCGGTTCCCTGAAAAATCTCCAGCGTATCTTTGAAGGATGCGCTGATCATCCACAAAAGCGGGTACAGCATCAGCATGGCAAAGGCAATGATGAAAATGTGATAGGCTGCGTTCCCGATCTTCTTTTTCACGCTCATGACAGTCCTCCTTTTTATTCGTCATAAAATACCCAGAACTTGGCAAACAGGAACATCAGTCCCGTAACCGCCGCAATGATCAGAAGCAGGATCCATGCCATTGCCGATGCATAGCCCATCTGGAAATGGGTGAATGCCTTGATATACAGATACAGCGAATAGAACAGCGTGGAGTCCAGAGGACCGCCAGATCCATTGCTGATGATATAGGCGGAATTGAAGGACTGGAATGCATTGATCACCTGCATCACGATGTTAAAAAATACCATGGGCGTCAGAAGCGGCAGCGTGATTTTAAAGAACTGCGCCACCTTGCCCGCACCGTCCAGAGTAGCCGCTTCATAATAATCCTCCGGGATCTGCTTCAGAGAGGACAGGAAGATGACCATGGAAGATCCAAACTGCCAGATTGCCAGAACGATCAGGGTATTCAGCGCCGAGGACGGCGTGGCAATCCAGTTTTTCCCCTCAATTCCAAACAGGGCAAGGAACTGGTTAAATACGCCCTCTTTGTTAAACAGCTGTCTCCACAGTATGGAAACTGCAACCGAGCCGCCAAACAGGGAGGGCATATAGTACATGGCCCGATATACCTTCACTCCCCGGCGGTTCTTCTTCAGCATCAGAGCCACCAATAGGGCAAATGCCAGCTGAAGGGGCACGCTGATGATCACATACTTGAAAGTAACCTTGATACTGTTGAGAAATCTTTCATCCTGAAACAGCGATACATAGTTCTTTGTGCCCACCGGGATGGCCGGCGTGAGCATATCGTACTGCGTGAAGGAAAAATACAGGGATGCGATCATGGGAAGCAGGGTAAGGCCAAAAAAGCCGATCAGCCATGGAAGCAGAAACAGATAGCCTGAAATTCCTTCTTTTATGTTCTTCTTCATCTGAAATACTCCTCTCTTAAAATTTTAATTCTACCCGGGCGCCTTTTCTAATGAATACGGGGATACGGTCAAGAGGCGCTTCTATCTCTGCCTGGCTGCCTCCCCGGTACTGAAGCTGATCCTCCGGTGAAATCCAGATCTCGTTTCCCGGAAAGTAAACCGTCCGCTTCCGCGCCCCGGCCTCCGCCACAGGAGCCACCAGAATATCTCTTCCCAAAAGGTACTGATCCTCCGTCTCCCAGGCCTGGGGATCTGTTGGAAATTCCAGGAACAGCGCCCTGATCAACGGAAGTCCCTTTGTATGGGCCTCCTCCATCAGACACAGCAGATATTCCTGAAGCTGCTCTCTGATCTGCAGATACTTTTTCAGAATACCGAATACCTCTTCCCCGTAGCTGTACACCTCATTGGGCTGGCCGCTGGTGAACTGCCTCACCCCGTCCCGGTACTCCTCCTTCAGCTTTTCAAAGGGCTGCCTGGCCCCGTGCATCCTCAGCACCGGGCAGAATACCGACCACTCAAACCACCTGACCAGAAGCTCCCTGAACTCAGGATCCGCCGGGCAGCCTCCCAGGAAGCCTCCCACATCTGTGGTCCACCAGGCGATCCCTGCCGCCCCCATGCTGATTCCGGCCTGTATCTGCTCCCGCAGCGCCCGGAAGGAGGAATGCACATCTCCAGACCAGATCAGCGTGCCGTATTTCTGGCTGCCCGCCCAGGCACAGCGCACCAGATTCATGATCCTAGACTGTCCCTCCTGCCTCATTCCATCCCAGAAGGCTCTGGCATACAGAACAGGATAGTAGTTGCCCACCTCCAGGGCGGGTCCTTCCTGATAGCGGTACAAGTCATAATCATAAGGCCCGTATTCCGGTTCCGCCTCATCCAGCCAGAACATCCGCACGCCCTTACCGTAATAGTTCCTCTGGCACTGCTCCCAGACATATTTTCTGGCTTCTTCCGTAAACGGATCCCAGAATCTGGCTTCTCCCATCCAGTTCATATGGATCTGGAGTCCTCTGTCATTTTTTACCAGATAGCCCATATCCTCCATTTCCCGTTTTCCCTCAGCCCCCGCATCCACGGTGGGCCATACGGAAACCATAACCCGTATCCCGTCCTCCGCCAGTTTATCTATCATTCCTGCCGGATCGGGCCAATCCTTCGGATCGAACCGGAATTCCCCCTGCTTGGTCCAATGGAAAAAATCGATCACCAGCACCTTGGGCAGGATGCCATGGGCCTTGTGCTCCTCCACCACACGCATCACTTCCCTCTGCGTCCGGTAGCGGAGCTTGGACTGCCACAGGCCCAGCGCATGCTCCGGCATCAGAGGGGGTCTGCCTGTGGCCGCGGTATACTGCTCCAGGATCTGAGCCGGCGTATCTCCGGCTGTAATAAAGTAGTCCAGCTTCCTTGTCCTCTCCGCCGTCCACTCAGTCCGGTTATTCCCAAATACCGCCTTGCCTACAGCAGGGTTGTTCCACAGAAAGCCGTAGCCTCTGCTGGACAGATAAAAGGGGACGCTGCACTGCGTGTTTCTCTGTTCCAGATCCAGAACCTCCCCCTTCTTATCCAGATTCCCCTCCTGATACTGGCCCATCCCGAAGATCTTTTCTCCCTTCCACGCCTCAAATCTGGCGCAGAGCCTGTATTCCACCGTCCCCGGTACAGCTTTCATCTCCCTTGCGGATATATCCTGAGGAACCGCGTAGCGTTCCAGACGGTTTCGATTCCTCCAGTATTCCTGCAGGAGGATCCGGCCCTTTTGATCCATGAAAAGAATCCGGCCTTCTCCGTCCACCTCCGCCCTGATGCTCCCGTTCTCAATGAAACCCTTCGCCGTCCGGCATCCCTGTTCCTCCCACGGCGCCTTCAGTTCACATTCCTCCACCTGGATTCTGGGTTCGCAGGCCTTTGGCTCCTCTGTCAGCGCCCACCTTCTCTCATCCGGCATATGAGCCGGATACATCATGACGCGCAGGGAATGGCTGCCCCATGGCAGAATCCTCAGCAGCATCCCGTCTCTCATAAGCCGAAGCTCCCTTTCTTCCTTCCACAGCTTCATACCTTCCTCCCTGTGTCAAGCGGCCTGTACCGCAGAATACTCTGTTTTCAGCAAATTGCGGAAACGGCCTTTCTCTCAGAAAAGAGCTTCTCCCGTCCGCCAGGGTGTGCTCCCTTGAACTCATAAAAACAGCGGCTGAAGCCCCCTCACAAACTCAAAATGAAAGAGGTCTCAGCCGCCGCACGGCAATTCTTACCAATTAATTTTCATCTCGTCTGTTTGTGTTCCTGTTCACACTGCAAATATACACAAACAGATTAATCTATTCTACTTACTTTTTGTCCATTTTGTTTTAGTTTTTGTTTTTCAGCGCTTTTCGGTATTCTGTAGGCGTCATTCCCCTGTGCTTCTTAAAGGTGCGGTTAAAGCACTGGATGCTCTTGAATCCGGCCGCATAGGAGATGTCGGTAATGCCCATATCCGAGGTCTGCAACATCTCCTCCGCCTCCCTTAAACGGATGGAATTGACGTATTCCAAAAAGTTCAGATTCGTCTTTTTCTTAATGTACTTGGAACAGTAGGCAGTGCTGAAGCCCATGTGATCGGCCACCATAGTCAGGGTCAGATCCTTCAGCCGATTTTCCTCCACAAACTGCTGCATCTTGTAAATATTCTCTGAGTTTTCTACCTCTCCGCCGGAAATATACTGCCTGACGGAATTTCTGCGGCACAGAATCTCCACCGTAAGCTCCGCCACTTTGATGGAAGCGTAGCATTCATTCAGCTTTCCGTAAGCGGCATTGATCAGCTCCAGAAAAACTGACCTCATTTTGTCCGTGGTTTTTATCAGCAGCGAATTTCTATACAGCTCTGCTGCGTCCTCCCTTCCTTCCAGACAGCCCAGAATATTTCTGGGCCATACCTTGGCCGCCCAGATCACACTCTCCAGCTCCGTCTCCATAAAAGCGTGCATGATATTAGCCCCCACGATCATCATGTGCCCCTTTGGAACCTCATACAGTGTTCCTCCCACCTCTATTTTCAGCCTTCCCTCCTCCACATAGATAAATTCCATTTCCCCGTGCCAGTGGTTGCAGATGGCAAAGCCATGTGTCACCACGCTTCCATACAGGTTGTCCTCTGTCAGCATCCTGATAATGGTACAATAATTCGTCATACATCCTCCCGTCTTTATCCCAATGTGTCCTGCCAGGGAAACATTCGCTCAATCTCCCATAGACTTCCCCTCTCATTTTACTACACTTCAGTATTTCACGTCAAAAAATAACGGTAAGGAGACAAAAATTCGGAAGCTTTTTTTCTTCCCTTCTTCTATTATTTTTTTAAGATCAGCGTCCGTTCTGGAAAGCAGGGCATTCCTCTGCCGGAGGCCGGATGCTGTTTCATGCCCGGGCATAAAACCCGGCACATCAAAATCAAACGGGAGGGTATATATGCGTACATTTACCACTGACAAAATCGGAAGAACCATTCTCATTCATCTGACCAAGGGGGAAGATCTGCTGTCCTGCGTCCAGTCTGAGCTCCGGCGCCTGGGGGTAAAAAACGGCATCCTTGTCTCCGCCATCGGCTCGTTAAGATGCGCGAAGCTCCATTCCATCACCACACTGGAGGATCTGCCCACGAATGAATACTATTCCTACACCGACCCCATTGAGCTGGGAAGCGCCCAGGGGCTGATCATCAACGGCGAACCCCATTTTCATCTGACCGTGTCCGATCCCGGGCGCGTATATACAGGCCATATGGAGCCGGGCTGTGAGGTGCAGTATCTGGCTGAGCTCGCGATTCTGGAGCTTCCAGAGCTTTCTCTTACCAGAAAAGCCGATGAGTTTGGAATTTCCTATCTTGCCTCTGAAACAGAATAAACCGACATGCCGTTTATACGATCTCGATACCATAAGAGAGGAGTCTTACCATGATGACAGGCGAGCAATACATAGAAAGCATCCGCCGGATGAAAATGCAGATCTTCTGCATGGGGGAGGAGCTGACCACAGCAGTGGGCCATCCCATCCTCCAGCCGGCCCTGAATTCCGTGAGAATGACCTACGAGCTGGCAGAAGCCCCTGAATATCAGGCGCTGATGACCGCCGTTTCCCACCTTACCGGGAAAAGAATCAACCGTTTTACCCACATCCACCAAAGTTGCGGGGATCTTCTGAACAAGGTTAAAATGCAGCGGCTTCTCGGTCAGAAAACCGCCTCCTGCTTCCAGCGCTGCGTGGGGATGGACGCCATGAACGCCGTATACAGCACCACCTATGACATCGACCGGAAATACGGAACCTCCTATTTTGAACGCTTCAAAAAATTTGTGGCGCACTGCCAGGAGCTGGATCTGACTGTGGACGGAGCCATGACGGATCCCAAGGGGGACAGAAGCCTTGCTCCCCACCAGCAGTCCGATCCCGATCTGTATCTGAGGGTGGTAAAGCGCCTTCCCGACGGTGTGATCGTCAGAGGAGCAAAGGTACACCAGACCGGAATCTGCAATTCCCACGAAGTACTGGTTATGCCCACCATCTCCCTTGGGGAGGAGGATCGGGATTATGCCATCTCCTTTGCCGTTCCCACGGATACAGAAGGCATTACCATGATCATCGGCAGACAGAGCTGTGATACCAGAAAGCTGGAGGAGGGCTGTCCGGACGCCGGAAACTGTAAGTTCGGCGGAGTGGAGGCTCTGACCATTTTCAATGATGTGTTCGTTCCCAATGAGCGGATCTTTATGGACGGAGAAACGCAGTACGCCGGGCTTCTTGTGGAACGCTTCGCCGGCTATCACCGCCAGAGCTATGGAGGGTGTAAGGCAGGAGTGGGGGACGTTCTCATCGGAGCATCTGCCCTTGCCGCGGACTCCAGCGGTGTGGCAAAGGCTTCCCATATCAAGGACAAGCTGATCGAGATGACGCACCTGAACGAAACGCTTTATGCCTGCGGAATCGCCTGCTCCTGCGAAGGCCGTCAGACTCCCTGCGGCTCTTACGACATTAATACCCTGCTGGCCAATGTATGTAAGCAGAACGTTACCCGCTTCCCTTATGAAATTGCACGGCTTGCCCAGGATATTGCCGGAGGGCTGATGGTAACGGCCCCTGCCTGGCAGGATTGTCAGAATCCGGTTACCGGACCCCTGATAGAAAAGTATCTTTCCGCCGCCTCCTCCTTCTCCACTGAAGAGCGGCTGAAGATCTTCCGCCTGATTGAAAATCTTACTCTGGGAACTGCCGCAGTTGGATACCTGACCGAATCCATGCACGGAGCCGGAAGCCCCCAGGCCCAGAGAATCATGATCTCCCGCCAGGGTGAAATGGAGAAGAAAAAGCAGCTTGCCAGACAGCTTCTGGATATCTGAATCCGCTATGTTCAAATCCTCTGTCTGTCTCATCAGTAAAAAAG
>CAUWLJ010000093.1:0-13505 GCA_963559585.1 uncultured Eisenbergiella sp.
ACCAGTGACACGAGGATTTTCAGTCCTCTGCTCTACCAACTGAGCTATCTGGGCCTGTGCCTCGCATGTGGGTGTTTCTGTTTCCCGTCTGCAACGATACTCATTTTAACCAGGTTTCTATTATTTGTCAATACCCTTTTTTATTTTTTTCGTAGGGGCGTTTTGCGAATGGGCGCGGGCTGAACTGTTACAACAGTTCAGCCATATCGGTTTGCACGGTCAAAACCATGCCCGCATGGTTTTGACCGCGCGCACCATTCGTAAAGGAGGCCTGCCCCCTGAAGCACGTTCTTATGCCACACAGCGGAACGGCTGCAGAATAAACCCGACCGCCTTCCAGGCCAGACGCTTCCACAGGGGAACCCTGGCTACGGTCACATGCTCCGGCACAATATAATTTTTCTCATCCACCACCTGACGGCAGTTATATTTGATCTCATCCATGGCGGCTGTCAGGTCGGCTGTCAGCTCCTCGCTTTGAACCACCAGCATCAGTTCCGTATCCATATAGGTACTCCTCAGATCCCAGTTGTAGGAGCCGATGCCGCAGAGATCATGGTCGATCACGAATGATTTACCGTGGGTGGAAATCCCTCCGTCGTACTCATACAGCTGAAAACCCAGATCCACAATGTCCTTTTTGTGGTACTGGTAATCGCTGGAGGCCACAAAATTATCACCGTTTTCCACAGAATTAATCACCATTTCCGCATATGGAACACGGTCTGCCACGTCGGAAAGGGTCTCATTCATATAGTCGTTGGTCACAATGTAGGGCGTATGGAGAATCACTCTTTCCCGGGCCTGCTTCATCAGCTCTGTCAAAGTGTAAAATACTGTGGGCTCCTTTCCGTAGATTCCCACAGGGTTGGAGACCAGACGGATACAGCTGGTGGGCCTGGTGTGGCTTTCATAGTCATATCCGTCCCCAAATACCTCCGCATGTTCTTCATGCAGCCACCTGTAACGCTCCTCCAGCATGGCAATCTGTTCCTGAATCCTCCTCTTTTCCTGCATCCCTTCGTCATCGTGAAAAGGACGGCAGACCGGCAGCTCCCATACTTTATGGAAATAATCCTCCACCTCATACAGGGAGCTTCTTCCCTCGGCATCCGCTGTATTTCCCTGAGCCGGATCGGAGCCCGCCTTCGTATTCCATACCAGAACCTCCCGGTCCAGGCTCTTGTTGTCCGTCTCATAGTCCCCGATAAAATAATCGAAGCAGTTCCGTCCGCCCAGTATGTAGGCATCCTCATCCACGATTACATATTTATCGTGCATCCTTCCCTGGCTTTTCCATGGGGTAAGGAGAGTAAGCGGAGAAACCGGATTGTAGATACGGATTTCAATATTGGGATGGGAGGCTGCCGCTGCAAAAAGAGGCTCCGGCTCCATACGGATGAACCCGCTGAAGCCGTCCACCAGAATCTGAACCTTCACCCCCTGCTCCGCCTTGTGCCAGAGAACGGCCAGAATATCCTTCGTGCTTTCTCCATAACGCATGTCAAAGGTAGAGAGGATGATGCGCTCCTTCGCCCGGTCCATCAGCCGCATCCTGTGCTCCCACGCACTCGTTCCCGTTTCCAGAAGCATGGCCCGGTCGGGCCCTTCTCCCTCCCGGCGGAACGCTCCCGCATCAAAGGCCTTCTTCGTTTCCGGGCTCACCGTCCTGTAATTCCAGAAGGGAAGCATGGCCCCTGCCACCAGATACGGGACAAAAATCAGCGCACCCACAGCGGCAGCCTTCGGCAGGCTGCATTTTTTCCCTGAGCCGCGGCCGTCAACGTACTTTCTTTCTTTTTTGCTTCTTTTTCCTTCTCCCATCTGTTATCTTCACCCTTTTTCCATTCTGTTCCGGATCTCCTGCATACGCCCGTCCATGCTGCTGATAATATCGGCGCATTCCTTCAGCTGGGCTGCAATCTCCTCCGGCTCCTCAATATCCTTTTTGTACTTCAGCTTGTGCTCCAGGCTGGCCCAGAAATCCATGGCAATGGTGCGGAACTGCACCTCCACACGCATATATATTTTATTTGTGGAAAGAAAAATGGGAACCTCCAGGATCAGGTGCAGGCTGCGGTAGCCATTGGGCTTTGGATTCTTAATATAATCCTTTCTCTCAATCAGCCGGATGTCATCCTGGCCGATCAGCATATCCGCCAGAGCATAAATATCGTCAGGAAAAGAGCAGATGACCCGGATCCCGGCAATATCGTTCAGATTGGCCTCTATATTGTCCACGGTCAACGGATACCCCTTCCGTTTCATCTTCTCCACAATGCTGATGGGGCTCTTCAGCCTGGCCTTGATCGTCTCAAAAGGGTTCCTGTTATAAGCCATGGAAAATTCCTGATCCAGCACTCTCAGCTTGGTTTCCACTTCCATCATGGCACAGCGGTAACGGCTCATCAATTCCATAAAAGGATAGGCGTTTTCCAGCACCTTCTCCGGATGCTCTGCCTGCGCCAGCTGCTGCATCAGAGGCCCCGGCCGGAGAGCCCCTTTATTTATCACTTCAAAATGTTCCATCTTAATCCTCATTCCGGAGCGTAAATGACGGGGCGGCGGGAAACCGCGGGCGCAGTTTTCCGGACGCCTGGGGGCTGTCTGCTACGCTCCCCTTCTTTAGTATCGTAACAGGGACTTCATCCCGGTTCTTATGATAGCACAATCAACCGGAAAAGAAAGGCGGTTTATGTTTTTTTAGCAGCTTTCATGAATTCTTAAGATTTCCTTCCTTGTTTTTTATTTTCACAGCCCCCATAATAAAATAAGAAGCTGTTGTAAAAAAGGAACGCAGGGCGAAACTTTTCCATGCCCTGTTCCGTCTATTTTTTATAAAGGGATAGGAACCATAAATATCCTGCTGCAGAAGGGAGGACTGTTATATGAAGAAAACAGGAAAATCCAGCCTCAATTTGATACGTTTTCTGGCTCTGCCGGGTCTGTGCGCGATACTCGCCTTCGGCATGCCGCATCAGGCTCTGGCTACGGAGACGGGAGAGCTTCCTTCCTCAGAGGAGGCAGGCGGCGCAATGCTGAATGGAGACGCCGTCTCCTCCTCTGTCAGTGACAATCAGGCTCCCGGTCAAAATCAGCCTCCGCAGGCTCAGACCGGACAATCTGACGACGGCAGCGCATCCGGTGAGCAGGCCGGACAGTCCGGCGACGGCAGCGCATCCGGTGAGCAGGCCGGGCAGTCCGGTGACGGCAGCGTATCCGGTGGACAGGCCGGAAACACCGATGGAAACGGTTCCGGCGGACAGCAGCCCTCCGTCTCCCAGCCGTTTTCCGTGGACGCCTCAGGCAGAATCACAGGCTTTCAGACGGCCTGGCTGGATCAGCTCACACCTGCACAGCGTTCCTCCCTGTCCTTGACGATTCCATCCTCCATCGACGGCGTGAAGATAACCGGGATCGCCCCCGATGCTTTTGCGGCCGCCTCCTATGCGGCAGCCTATCCGGAGCTTCGGATCACGAAGCTTGTGCTTCCCTCAGACGGCAGCCTGACCTCCATTGGCGACAGAGCCTTCTATGGCTGTTCGGGTCTGAAGGGCGTACTCACCCTGCCGGATTCCCTGTCCCTGGTTGGAGCCGGCGCCTTTGGCGGCACAGGATACTCCACCGTCTATCTGCCTGACCGGGAGGGGATTAGTTACGGCGCAGGAGCTTTTGCCGGCGGCAGCCCCTCTGCAGCCGTCATCTGTCCCAGCGAAGCATCCTACCATGCGCTGAAGCAGGCGGGAATCGGCGGCTCTGACAAGGCGCTGACCTATCAGCTGATGCTTCAGTTCCAGGCTGACGGCAAGGTGGTGGAGGAAAGGCCGGTTCTCTACAACCGAGCTATCTCCCTGTACAGACAGGCCGACGGGAGCTGGGCCAATCAGAAGGATTACCGCCTACCTGCTATCCCCAATCAGGATGTGGGCCGCTCCTACCGCTGGGTTTTTGCCCCTGCGTCCGATGAGGAGGTTACGCCGCGCACACCGGTAACCGGAAAAGTCCTTACGGTTTCCAGCACCATTTCCTCCCCCTCGATTACTGCCGGAGAAGATATTGAGAAAACCTACGATACCTACAGTGCTTCTTTGGAGATAAAATCCGAGCACCCGCTCTATTCTCCTGCCGAAAGCGCGGAGGATGGAGACGTCCTTTTCTACTACACATGGAAATGGCAGGAGGATGGCCGCGCCAAAATCCGGGAGGGCTATGATCTTTCCTCCCTTTCCTTTACCGATGCTATCGAGACTCGTGTGGACGTGACCGTTCAGCCTTCCGTCAAGGGATCCTCCGATTCTGTTCCGGGCGGATTCCACCATACCTTCCAGGTGAACATCCGCCAGGCAGAGCCTGTGGTAAAGCCTGTTCTTTCCTCTGATCCCCTGATCGTCGGAGGAGATCTGCCTGCCCTTTCTCTGCCGGACGACTGTATCCCCGGCTCCATCGCCTGGGATGCCGGACAGAAGCCGGAGGAGGGAGAGCACAGCTATACCTGGACCTTCACTCCAAAGGATGAGAAAAATTATACCTCTGTCACCGGAAGCTGTAAGCTGAAAGCTCAGGAACAGACACAGCCGGCCTGTCAGCTTACCGTGAGCGCCGGTACAAATGGAAAATACGAAATAAAAGACGGAAGCTCTCCAGACTCCTCCGGCAGGCTTCCCGTACATGAGGGCGAAAAGCTATCCTTCTCCTTCCTTCCGGATCCAGGATATACGGTAGACCGTCTTATTTTGGATGGTAAGGATGTGACCGGACAGCTCCGGGAGCTGTCCTACACCTTCCACCATAACGCAGGAGACAGCTGTAGCGAACATACTCTTACCGTTTCCTTCCGCAAAATGGATTCCGCCGAAATGGAAAAGATCCTGCGTGAGCTGCCCGTTCTCAAGGAAGACAGCTCCTGCAGCACAGAAACGGCAAACGCCTATCTGGATGCCAAAATCGCCTACGAAACGTTGGAAAAAGACCGGGATCTGAAGATCTCCCCCTCCGTGCTTCAGTCCTTTTATCAGTCCATGCTGGCGCTCCCTTCCATTCATCTGGATATGGATCAAAGCTCCTATACCACCCTCTCCAACGCCTGCTGGCTTCTGGAGCACATGAGCCTGGAGGAGGCCAGAGGGCTTCGCACCGGCACGATTCAGGAATTCCGTCTCACCGTGGATTCCGGAAAAGCTGCTTTGAGCCAGGAACAGCAAAAGGACGTCCTGAATCAGAAAAAGGATGCACGAATTGCAGTAAGCTATAATGTAAGCATACAAAAAACCATTAAGGAAAAGGGCGCTGTCAATAACTACCCGCTCCGCCAGCTTTCCCATCCCGTCACTCTGCGCTTATCCCTGCCCGCAGATCTGAAGGGCCCGGCGGATGATTACAGCCGCACCTATTACGTGGTAGGAATTCATGAGGAAGGAAACGGCAAAGCCTCCCTTTCCCTGCTGCCTGCCAGGCTGGACACCTTCACTTCCTCCGGTGCGGCAGTAAGCGCAGAGACCTCCCGTTTCTCTGTTTTCAGTGTGATCTATGTGGATCAGAAGAAAGAAAATAAGCCGTCAGACAATCAGGACGATGACAAGCAGGACGACGGTGGTTCCTCAGGGGGCGGCGGCAGCTCCTCCGGCACCTATGTGCCCGACTATGAGAAGGAGTTCTGGGACAGTGTGGCTTCTCTGATCAAAAAGGCAAAGGCCGGGGATACCGTCAATGTCAATGCCGTAACCTATGACAAAATGCCGGAAGGCGTGATGGCCGCCCTGCGCGAGAACCCTAATGTGGCTCTGATCGTCCGCTGGGAGGGAGGCGATCCTGTTATGATTCCTGCCAGAACTGCGCTCACCAAGGACAAAGGAAGGGTCTACTACCCGCTTTCCTATCTGAGCGCTCATTATAAGGCGCTGAATGCGGCCCTGACCCAGCAAAAGCCCGGAAATGGTTCTGCTTCCGGCGGAAACTCCTCCGGCAATGGAAGCTCCTCAGGCCAGACCACACCCGGCAGCGGTTCTTCCTCCGGCAGCGGCTCATCCGGCGGCTCATCCTCCGGAGGCTCCTCAGGCGGTTCAAAATGGGACATCTCGGCTCCTCCCAATAAAGGGAACTCCTATACTCCCACGCCGGAGGATCAGGGAGTAGAGCAGGAAACGGAAAGTCAGACCGAGACACCGGAAACAGAAAGCGAATCCCTGGAAGAAATTCCATCCGAACCGGAGTCCTCAGCACAGGATGATCTGGAAATGCAGTCCGTCACACAAAAAGGCGATGGCGAAAGCATCGTCACAGCCATTGTCCTCATCGTGTCCATCGTGCTACTGGTTCTGCTGGCTGTTATTTTCGTGGTTCTTCTCACCATAAAGAAACGGCGCTGACCCTTCCTCCCCCGTGCACGGGGCATTCTCCCGGTAATGGATCAAAAGCCGGTTCAAATCACCTGTAAAATAAAAGCCGACAGCAGCCAGCGCTGCCATCAGCAGAGTTACTGTCAACAAATCAAGGATCAGTGTCATAATCAGCGCCTCCTTTTCCTGTCTGTATGCTTTTATCATAGCATTCAGGAAATTAAGACTGCATGAAGAAGCACTGCTCCGGATTGAAATGGTATAAAGGCTCTATCAGACAGAGTCCCCGGCACAGCTTTGCGGGCTGTGCCGGGGACTCTGTTCTCTGTTATTCCTGTCAGTACAGGCTTCTCTTTTCAGACACTCTCTGCCGCCAATTCTCAGCGTACATCCCCTTCGTCAAACCGGTCTCCGCATTCCGGACAGAACTTGGGCGGGTGCATGGGATCCTCCGGCTCCCATCCGCACTTGTCGCAGCGGTAAAGCGGAGCGCCGGCGGGTCTGGGTCTGCCACACTCCGGACAGAATTTTCCTTTATTCACGGCTCCGCACACGCAGCTCCAGCCCTCCGCAGGTCTGGGCTTTCCGCATTCTGCGCAGAATTTTCCGGTATTGCCGGATGCACCGCAGGAGCAGGCCCAGCCGGAGCCGCCTCCATTTTGGCCACCTTCGTTGTACTGGGTCCCCGCTCCCATGGGCTGAACATTTCCACTGTACTGAGCGCCCGCCCCCTTGGGCTGGCCGTTCCCGCCGTACTGGGCGGCCGCTCCGGCAGGCTGACCGTTTCCGCCCTGTCCGGCGGCCATCTCATACAGGGAATTTGCCTGGAATCCTCCCATATTCTGTGCCAGATTCATGTTGGCAAAAGCCATCATAGGCCCTCCCGCCTGGTTGCCTGCCGCAGTCTTCATGGCTTCTGCCTGAGCCTCCACCAGCGTGGCCGCCGCCATGCCTGGATTCCTCATAACCGCAGACCGCTGCAGCTCCTTGATCATATCCTCATCTTCCTGGGAGGCCTTCACGCTGTTTACCGCAAAGGAGGCCACTGCCAGCCCCCTCAGCCGGATCCACTTCTCGCTCAGCACCTGGTTCAGGGCATCCGCAATCTCCATCGTATGTCCGGGGAGCGCGCTGTAGCGGATTCCCATGTCCGAGATTCTGGCAAAGGCAGGCTGAAGCGCAGTCATCAGTTCACTTTTCAGCATGCTGTCCAGTTCTTCCCTGCCGTAGGCTCCCTCCACATTACCGCACACATTGACGTAAAAGCAGATGGGATCCACAATCCGGTAGGAATACTCTCCGTGGCAGCGGATCGCAATATCAATGTCCAGCCCGATATTCCGGTCAACCACGCGGAAAGGAACCGGATTGGCCGTGCCGTACTTGTTTCCCACGATCTCCTTCAGGTTAAAATAGTACACTCTCTGGTCTCTGCCCGCCTGTCCTCCAAAGGCAAACCGCGCGCCGAAGGCCTCAAAGGAGCGCCTGATCCCCTCTCCCAGATCCCCGTAGAAAACAGATGGCTCTGTGGAGGAATCGTACACGTACTCCCCAGGCTGTGCACACATGTCCACAATTTTGCCCTGATCCACAATCATCATGCACTGTCCCTCATTGACCGCGACCACGGAGCCGTTTGAAATGATGTTATCGCTCCCTCTCCTGTTGGAGCTTCTTCTGGAGGTTCTTTTCTCTCCCTTCACTGCCAACACGTCCGGAGAGAGGGAATCACAGTAAAAATACTCCTCCCACTGATCCGCCAGTACAGATCCCGCCGCATCCAGCGCAGCCCTGATTAATCCCATATCCGCCTTCCTTTCCCGCAGCGCTTTCCCGGCACTGCATTTTCATTCTTTTGCTCCTATTATATAGGAAGGAGGCCGGTTTGCAAAGCATATTTGAATTCATCCCTTCTCAACGACAGCTGCGTCCTCCCCTGGCTCTTTATCCTTTCACACCGGACGCCACAATGCTCTGCTTCAGCTGTCTGGAGAACAGGATTGACAGCAGGATCACAGGGGTGATCGTCACTACCGACAGACCCATCAGGGCATTCTGCTTGGTTCCCATATTGTTGGAAATATTGTAGAGAGCCACGTTCAGCGTCCAAAGCTTCTGATCCTCCGTAACCAGCCATGCCCAGAAGAAATCGTTCCAGTTTCCGATGAAGGTCTGCAGAGCGATCATGGAAATGATGGGCTTGGACAGGGGCATACAGATCCTGGAATACAGGTACAGGCTCCCCGCCCCGTCCAGAGAAGCGGCTTCAAAATAGCTTCCCGGTATCTGGTCAAAAAAGCCCTTATACAGATAAACGTAGAAGCCGTATGGATAAAGGAAGGGAAGCAGAAGGGCCGCATAATTGTTATAGGCCCCCATGTTGCGGTACATGATGAGCTGGGGGAGCATGATGCTGGCAAAAGGTACCATCATCCCTCCCAGGAAAAACAGGAGCACCAGCTTTCCCGCCCGCTCCGAAAGCTGCCTGCTGATCACAAAGGCGCAGACGGAGCAGAGGAACACCTGAGCTATCATAGCGAATCCGATCACGATCACGCTGTTTAACACGAAGGTCATGAAGCCCAGACTGGCAATCCTCTCGCTTTTCGGGTAGATATAAGCAGGCATTTCCAGGTAATACCGGAAGCTTTCCAGGTTCAGCAGGTTGTTCACATGGCTTTCCGCTCCCGCCAGCCTTCCAACAGGCTCAAAGCCCTCAGCCAGCGCCTGGGAAACCCGGTCAAAGGCCTCCCCTCTGCCGTTTTCCCCCAGCTCTGCACTCTTCTCCAGTCCCTGGGGGGCAAATTCATAACCGATGGACTCGCAGGCCCGGTCATAGCGTCCTTCGTACAGAAGCACTTCCTTCTTGACCGCGCTGCCCTTATAAATCCCGTAGTCGCGCTCCATCTGAAGCTTCATCTGATGCGCTCTGGTGTGAAAAACGGTTCTGCCGTCCTTCGTACCGTATACATGGATCTCCATGATGGAGTCCTCCGCCATCTCATAATGCAGTCCGAACATGGTCAGGACAGCGTCCTGCATCAGCATGTCCTGAAACCCGGCGTCGTCGCCTGTGTCCATTCCGGTATAGTCCAGCACAATGCTCAGGCTGTTGGCGGCATCCGGCAGGATTCTGGGGGGTACCTCATAGATCTTTGCGTTATCCTTCATGGAGCTGGACACGGCGAACAGCAGAGGATAAAGCATCAGCGCCGCAAACAGCAGCGATAATGTAACCGCCGTCCCCTTCAGGATACGCTCCGATCTGCCGTGCCTGATCCTGTTTCCCTTTCCTCTTTTCTTATTCATCAGACAGACCTCCTATTCCTTCTCCGATTTTTCAAAACGCATCTGCAGCAGGGTAAGCACCGCAATCACAATGAGAAGCACCACCGACGCCGCAGACCCTCGCCCATAGTTCAGATCCTGGTTGAACGAATTGTAAATGAAGATTCCCTGGGTAGTGGACGCCCCGCTGGGCCCGCCCGACGCGTACATATAAGGAGCGTCCAGCAGCTGCATGGTGGTGATCACGCAGATGATCAGCTGAATAAATACCATGAAGGAAATGTTGGGCAGTATAATATAAAAAATCTTCTTAAATCCGGTACAGCCGTCCAGAGCCGCCGATTCCATAATATCCGAGGACACGCCCTGGATCGCGGACAGATACAGAAGCACCGTCAGCCCGCCGCCCAGTACGCCGGGAAAAATAATACAGAACTTTACCAGCTCCGGATCACTCAGCCAGCCCTGCGGTTCGCCGCCAAAAAATTTTACGATCTGATTGGCCACGCCATAGTCAGGATGCCAGATCCATTTCCAGATAATCACGTTGACGGAGGTGGGAATCAGGGCAGGCAGGATGTACAGGGTGGTCAGACACCTCTGCAGGCGTACCAGTTCATTCAGCAGAAGCGCCTGAATCAGGGGGATCAGGAAGCACATACACAGCTGCAGACCCAGGAAAACAAAGGTATTGGCCCAGGACTCCCAGTAAAACTGCATTTTGAACATACCGATATAATTTTCAAGCCCCACAAACTTTCCCGGAGGATTGATAGGGTCGTATCGGAAAAGCGATATAAAAAAGGCGCTGAAAATAGGATAGTATTTCAGCCAGACAGTAAATGCCATAGGGAAAAAGAGAATACACCATGGCGTTATCTTTCTGCGCAGCATGTAGCCGCTTTTCTTCCCGCCGCCTGCTTTTTCTCTCATTTTCATGGAAGTTGCCTCCTGTTCTTTTTTGTTTTCAGTATAGAGGGGAACCTCTTTATGGAAAATATTCTCTTTTAACCAATGTGTCATTTTTTTTAACTTCTTTTTCTCTTTTTTCCCACACCTTAAAAAAAGTGACTTTTTTCGCAGGATCCATTCATTTTAGTTCATTTTCAGATAAAGAAAGAAATGCTATGATAGTTCCATCAAACAGCCCGACAAAAAAGAAGGAGGATTTTATGATGAAGAAAAAGTTACTCGCCTCTTTGCTGTGCCTTTCCATGGCTGGAGCAGCGCTGGCCGGATGCGGCAGCAAGCCCGCTGATACGCCCGCATCCGCTCCCGCTCAAACTGAATCCACTCCGGCCGCAGCCGAGTCTGAAGCGCCCGTTTCCACAGAAAGCGCCGCAGGAGACACAGCCGCCGAAGATCATGAGCCTGTAGAGCTTACTCTGTGGGTAACGAGCCGCAATCAGGACGACTGGGCGGACTCCATTAAGGAGCAGTTCCTTGCAGAGCATCCCTGGATTACCCTCAATGAAGTAGTGAAGGAGGGAGACCCCGGCAATGAATTCTATCAGGGCGTTGCCTCCGGCACTGCTCCCGATCTGGTAAGATGCTCCTTTACCATGATGAACTCCTACATGGCCTCCGGTATTCTGGAGCCTTTGAACAGATATACGGACAACTGGGATGAATGGGGGAATTTTACCAAGGAATATGTGGACATGTTCACCCGCGACGGGAATATTTACGGCGTTCCCGGCCAGGTAGCTCCCATGCTGTTTGCCTACAACAAGGCCCTTTTCGCAGAAGCAGGCATCGATGCTCCCCCCGCCACCTGGGATGAGGCTCTTGAGTATGCCAAGCTGATCAACGATCCGGACAACCAGATCACCGGATACGCCACCCTGGCTGCGGAATGGACGGAGTGGTTCTTCCAGTATTATGTATGGCAGGCAGGCGGAGATCTGACCGTTGAGAATCCTGACGGCACTGCAGAGCTGACCTTCACTGATCCTGCGGTGATTGAAGCCGCCAAATATTACCAGAAGCTGAAAAGCGAGGGCGTACTCCAGAGCGATATGACCCTGAAATTCGGCGATCTGGTGACCAACTTCGGCCTTGGCAAGATCGGTATGATGCCCTTCGCAGGCGACTGGGTATCAGAAGCGATTGCAAACGGCATCAGCCCCGATGATATTGGCCTGTGCCTTCCTCCCGCCGGCCCCTCCGGCGATCAGGCGACCGCCATTGCAGGCGACTGCTTTGTAATCAATGCGGCCACCGACGATGCGAAGAAGGACGCCGCCTGGGAATACATCAGCTTCTATGCCAGCAAGGAATACTATACCTCTTACTTTGAAAATCTGGTGACAAAGGGCGCTCCTAACCCTGTCATCATTCCCAGAGACGACATGGCCGTGACCGATTTCTATGACTTCCCCGAGGAGTACGCGGCAGTTCTGGAGGAAGCAAAGGCCATCGGCCGTCTGGAATTCTACGGCAAGGCAAACTTCGGCTCCTATGTGGACCGCGCGGTTCAGAAGATTCTAGCCGACCCTAACGCCGATCCTGAAAAGGAATTCGCAGAGGTACAGAAGCTGTGTGAAACCGAGGCGCTGGATGCCTTCAACGAAGCAAACAAGCGGTAAGCGTTTCGCCTGCTTATATGCTCCGAAATGGAGTTCTCTATGTCAGGTATCCTGAAACAAAACCCATAGCATAGGGTACAGATCTTCTGTACCCTATGTGTTCACAGCATTCTCGATTTGACCCTATTGAACATCACATTGCAAACCGCCGTTATGGTGTTATCCATAGCGGCGGAATACATAATTTTCATGAATGACAGCTTCCAATTCAGTCAAAAATAAAGATGTCTTCTATTGTTGCTTGCACAGCCCTTGAAATGTCTATTGCCAATTTCAATGACGGGTTGTACTGTGCCTTTTCTAATCTCATAATCGTTTCCCGGCGGACACCAACCTTTTCTGCAAGCTGTTCTTGTGTCAATCCCTGTGCCACACGATATACTTTTAGATTACATTTGAAATCTGCGCCCATACTTATTCCTCTTTTTCATAGCGATACAATAAATAGTTTTTCTGAAACAATACAAGTGCCACGATAAGAGAAACGGATATAAGCAGAAAAATTGCACACCATTCCGCATTGATGGCAAATACATGCCACCTGCTAAGCAGAATGACAATCACTAAAAGGACAAATCCCGTTTTATATGATTTCAAGTCTGCCTGTGTCTTGTTCTGCCGGAACAATTCGTCCTCCAAGGTATGTGAGAGCTTCCCCTCAAAAAACAATCCAAACAGCCCAAAGAGGGCGAAGAACAGGAACGGGGAAATAACGCCGTATTTACTATAAGTCCAAAAACCTAAAAACCCCAGAATACCGCATATTCCGAATGCTCCTAAAAAGGGCGGTATTTTTCTTGTATAGACTGGAGTGGAGCCGTCCTTTGAAAAAAGGGCCCTGAAAACGGTTTTAAAGGTTACGGCAGCAACGTAAAGTACCCAAAGGGCAATCAACACGCCAACTGCCAGCATAGGAATGTCTTTTACCGAGAAAACGTAGTCATTCAAATTCATTTCCTTTACCCAGCGTCCCTCATTATACAGGAGCGAATAAACAATGCCTGCAATAAGGCAGAGCACCCATACAATACCTGTAATGATAATGGTTTTAATCTGTTTCTTTGACATAATCATACCTCTTTCTTGTGTGATGTTTTTGTATCTTTATAAGGCAAATATATCACTTATCAAAAAAAAGGTGTCAATAGAAATGATACAAATATATCTCGTTAAGGAATTTTGCGAAATTCAATCTCCTATGAAAATGCTGCCGTCCGCTGGCAGACCAGTATTGTTCACTGGTAACAGTTCAGCCATATCGGTTTGTTCGGTCAAAACCATGCTCGCATGGTTT
>CAUWLJ010000094.1:0-13313 GCA_963559585.1 uncultured Eisenbergiella sp.
CAGCAGTCCGAAAAACACGGGACTGCCGCTGTCAGAAGCGGCTCTGGGCCGGAAATAAAATAGAAATTTATGCTTGAAATTATAGTAGCATGGGCCATAGGAAACTGCAACAGAAAATTTATACAGAATAAACATGCAAAGAAGCATAGCGCTCTGTCCCAGCAGGATCAGGCCGTAAACCGTCAGCCCGGCCGCCGCCATCAGGCATCGCTGCCAGATCATCGCCGTCTCCTTCATCTTTGCATTACACCGATAGAGCGAGTCAAAGACGCTGTAGGCTTCTTCATTGAAAATTGGTAAGAGCCAGTGCACCAATGGTCTGTCCGGTGCACGAATGGAGCTGACTTTCGGCGTCAGTACAGCATCTCCCCTGTCAGCTGTGCCAGGGTATTTTCTCCCCAGCTGTAGTTGGCCAGATAGCTGCCCTTGAAAAGGCGGGCATACTCCTCCCTGCCGGACAGGTAATCGTACAGGTCGCAGCGCACCCTTTCCGGGACGATCCTGCGCTTGCCGTCCACCGATTCCATTACCTCCAAAATCCCGTATTCCTCCAGTGTATTCTTCAGGCGGAGTGCCACCTTGCGGTATCTTGCCAGAGTCACCGGACTGACCGGCTCCTCCTCCCACAGAAAGCCGATGGCCTCCTCCGAGGTTACGTATCCCCCGCGGCGGTCGGTAAGCAGGGCAAACAGCTCCTTCGCCTTTTTGTTGCGGAAGGCGATTGGGCGCTCCCCCACAAACACGTCAAAATAGCCGAAGGTACGGATGGACACTCTCCTCTCCGTCTCTCCGGGCTCCTCCCGCTCCGTCTTATCCTCCATGCTGTAGAGCATCACATAGCCGGGCTGCCCCTCCTCCCCGTCCTTTCTGGAACAGACTGCCCGTATCCGCCGTTCCCTGTGCGCGGCCAGATCCATATAGGAAAATTCCGCCTCGCCCTTCCTGAGAAGCTCCGCAAAGTCCTCATATTTCAATGCACAGCGGGCCACAAACTCCCGGATGGGGGTGCTTTTCTTCATCAGCTCCAGCCATTCCTCCCTGGCAAAGCCGAAGAAGCCGCACACGTTGTCGCTGGCATAGAGCGGCCTCACCCGATTTTCCTTCACCTCAAAAGCGGCGATTCCGTCTGTGAAGCGCATCAGAAGCTCCTGCAGGTTTTCCCTCAGGGCCAGGTTTTCACTGCGCAGCGCAGACGTCTCCTCCTGCTCCGGGACCCGCCTGCAGCAGTAAAGACTGATCTGTCCCTCCATTTTCAGAAAAATGCCCCTGTACTCTCTGATCCTGCCCTCTGTTGACCAGGCCCGGTAGGAAATCTGGGGAGGGCTCCCCTCCTGCTTCTCCATCCTTTTGCTGCAGAAGTCCCGGAAAAAGGCGCGCACCCGCTCTCCATCCTCCGGCACTACCGTGTCTCCGATCCATTTTTCTGTGGCCTCCTCCATCTGCATGGGAATGTTTTCCATCCATTTAAAACGGGAAGGCCCGGCGCTGTAACGGCAGATCACCTGCTCCGTCCCCAGGTCATACTCAAAAATCTTATCGTAGACCTCTGAAAGCGCCTGCAGATAACGCCTGGTTTCCCTGGCTCTGTGAATCCTGTGGCGCTCCGTCATATCCATACAGACGCTCTGGAACTCCTCCTCTCCCTGTTCGTTGACGCACCTGGCCACCCATCCGAATACATGCGCCCTGCTTCCATCACAGCGCAGCAGCGTCAGCTCTCCCGCAGCCGGTACGTCAGAAGCGCGCACCCTTTTTAAATACAGAGCAAAGCGGCGCCGCTCCTCCACCGGAATCATCAGGAAAATATTATCCCGGAAAAGCTCCTCCTCCGCCTGTGTACCGGAGAAGCGCAGAAGCTCCCGCATTCTCCTGTTCATATAGGTGAGCCTGGGCTGCTTTTCACAGGTGTATTTCATAAAACCGCAGGGGATCGTCTCATCCAGGAAACGAAGCCCCGCATTCTCCTCCATCACCTCGGTAATATCCGACAGGACACTGCTGCCACAGAGCGTACCGTCCTTCCGCCTTCTGACGGTAACGGTATCATTCACATAGAGGAAGGCTCCCTCCTTTTTCCTTATCCGGTAACGGCAGGAAGCGGTCTGCTCCCCCATTCTCAGACTGCGGAGGAACCTCTGATACCTCTCCAGATCGGCAGGATGCACCCTGGCTGCGTAGAGATCCTGCGTGTCGCTAAGCAGCTCCTTTCTGCATACCCCAAGCAGCGTGCAGAGATTCTGGCTCGCATATTCCAGATGCACCGGATCTGTCAGCACATATTGATGGTAACCGCTGATTCCCTGATCCAGGATGTCCTTCATTTCCTTCAAAATATCTTCCATTCCAAACCTCATTCCGGAGTGCAGGAGACATCCAGCCTGCTTACAGCGCCCCGGTTCATACGCCTTGATCGTTTGTCTCTTCACCTTCTATCAGCCGCTATCGCATGCCTGGAATGATTATACAACAAAAACCTCAAAGTGGTAAGGCTTCCTTTCCGTTACTGTCCGCTGTTCTGCTGCCGCTGCAGCCTTTTCTGTATTTTCCCGCTGATGGTCTTTGGCATCTCCCTGGCAAATTCCACCGTGCGGATCCATTTGTATTCGGCAAGCTGCTGATTGCAGAAATCCCGGATCCTGCGGGCCAGCTCCTCTGAGGGAGCATAGCCTCCGCCAGGCACCACAATAGCCTTGATGGCCTGGCCGCGCAGCGGATCCGGGACGCCGATCACGCTGCATTCCGCCACAGCCGGGTGTTCGGCAAGCACATTTTCCACCTCGCCCGGCCCCACCCGGAAGCCGCCGGTCTTGATGATGTCGTCAAAGCGGCCGTGAAACCAGTACCGCCCGTTTTCATCCCTGTATGCCGCGTCCCCGGTGTGGTACACGCCGCCCCTCCATACAGTCTCGTACTTTTTCGGATCATCCAGGTAGGCAGTAAACACCCCTGCGGGCCTTCCGTTCTCTCCAGGCAGAATCACCACCTCTCCGATCTGTCCATCCGGAACGGGCCTTCCCTGTTTATCCCGCAGTTCGATCTGATACAGGGGGGAAACGGTTCCCATGGAGCCCTCCGCCGCCTCTTTTCCTGCAAAATTTGCCATGAGAAGGGTGGTTTCCGTCTGACCGTACCCCTCGCAGAGGGGGATGCCGGTCTGTGCGGTAAAGCGGCGGAATACCTCGGGAGCCAGCATCTCCCCCGCCGTGGAGGCATAGCGCAGAGTGGGCATGGCCGGGATTCCCTTACGCACCAGGTAGCGGTAAACCGTGGGAGGGGCGCAGAAGGAGGTGACGCCATACCTGTTGATTACAGCCGCAAGCGCTCTGGGCTCAAAATGGTCGAAATCATACACCATAACGGCGCTCCCCACCAGCCACTGGCCGTACAGCTTACCCCAGGACGCCTTGGCCCAGCCCGTCTCCGCCACCGTGAAATGCAGGCCCCCCTCCTCCGCCTGCTGCCAGTATTTTGCCGTCACGATATGAGCCAGCGGGTAAGCATGGTCGTGGATCACGCCCTTGGGATGGCCTGTAGTTCCCGATGTAAAATAAAGAAGCATGGGATCCGTGACCCGGGTGGGAATCCGTTCCAGAAAAGGGGAGGCGCTCTGAGCCTGTCTGGTCAGATTGGCAAAGCCCTCCCTATCCTCCTGTACGCACCACAGCCTTACTCTCCTGTCCATGGTCTCAAGGGCCGACAGGATCCGCTCCGGCACACCGTCCCGGGGTGTACACACCACAGCCTTCGCCTGGGAAGCCCTCATGCGATAGGCCAGATCCGGCACGGTCAGCATATGGGTGGCGGGAATCGCCACCGCCCCCAGCTTATGCAGGGCGATCACGGCAAACCAGTATTCATAATGGCGTTTCAGCACCAGCAGCACACGGTCTCCCCGTCCGATTCCGGAGCGGCGGAACACGTCCGCCATCCGGCTGCTTTCCTCCCGGATCTGGGAAAAAGTAAAAACATGCTCCTCCCTTTCCTCATTACACCACACCAGAGCCCTCTTATCCGGCGTCTCCTGCGCGATACGATCCACCACATCGTAGCCAAAGTTAAAATCGGGCGGATAATGAAGCTCTATGCTTTTCAGGCCGCCCGAACCGTCTGTTACCTCGGTACAATATCTCTGATAAATACTCATACTCACTCCATGCTCTCCATTTCGGCTCCAATACGGCGGAACCGCTCATAGCGTCTGCCCACCAGGTCGGGATCCGCCCACAGCTCATCAAGCTCCAGCTCCAGGAGACGGCGGATCCTGTCATAAAAGGATTTTTTTCCGATTCCTGTCTCATCCAGGATCAGATCGGCCGCCCCCAGCCTGACCGCGTCCTCAGCCGTCAGCTTCAGGCTGGCCGCAGCCAGCTGGGCCTTTCCTGCGTCCTTCCACAGAATACTGGCGCAGCCCTCCGGGGAAATCACGGAATAGACTGCATTCTGCAGCATCCACACCCTGTCTCCTGCAGCCAGGGCCAGAGCGCCTCCGCTTCCGCCCTCCCCGATGAGAATAGAGACGACGGGGACGCAGAGGGCGGACAGCTCCATCAGATTTTCGGCTATCGCCTCCCCCTGCCCCCGCTCCTCCGCGTCCACGCCGCAATACGCGCCGGAGGTGTCCACCAGGCAGACTACAGGCCTTCCAAATTTTTCCGCCTGCTTCATCAGTCTCAGCGCCTTCCGGTAGCCTTCAGGCTGAGGGGCCCCGAAGCGCCTGTAGGCCCTTTCTCTGGCCGTATGTCCCTTTTCAATGGCGATCACCGTGACCGGCCTTGCTCCCAGCCAGGCAATTCCGCCCACCACAGCCGGATCGTCCCCGTAACGGCGGTCTCCGTGCAGCTCGATAAAGCCGGTGAACAGATTCCTGATATAGTCAAGACCTGTGGGTCTGCTGCTGTCGCGGGCCTGTCTGACCCGTTCATAGGCGATTTCTTTCATCACTCTGCTCCTTTATGTAGGTTCAAAAGCCGGGCCAGAAGCTCCCTCTGGCCGCTTCGCGGAACGATTCCGTCCAGAAAGCCGTGGGCCAGCAGAAACTCCGCCTTCTGAAAGCCGTGGGGCAGCGCCCTTCTGGTGGTCTGCTCGATCACACGCGCCCCTGCAAAGCCCACTGTAGCTCCCGGCTCCGCCAGGATAATGTCCGCCTCCATGGCAAAGCTGGCCGTCACTCCACCTGTGGTGGGATCCAGAAGCACGGCAATATAGGCAAGCCCCGCATCGCTGTGCCGCTTCACCGCCGCGCTGGTTTTGGCCATCTGCATCAGGCTCAGAAGGCCCTCCTGCATTCTGGCTCCGCCTGAGACGGGAAAGCCCACCACCGGAAGGCGGTGTCTGACGGCATGCTCAAAGAGCCGGGTAATCTTCTCCCCCACAACGCTTCCCATGCTTCCCATCATAAAACAGGGCTCCATCACAAACAGACAGCACTCCCTGTTCCCGATCCGCGCCGTGCCGCAGATAACGGCCTCCTCCTCGCCGCTGGCGCTGCGCACTGTCTCCGCTTTTTCCTGATAGCCCGGAAAATCCAGAGGATTGCCGGCCCTCATTCCGGCATACAGCTCCTGAAAGCTGTCCGGATCCGTGATCAGCCGGATGCGCTGTCTGGCTTTCATGCGGAAATGATAGCCGCAGGGACAGACCAGATGGCTGGCCCAGAGACGGCTTAAGGGGATCTCCTTCCGGCAGTTGGGACATTTTTTCTCCGGCTCTCCCTCGTCCCGCTGAACGGGCGCGGCGGTTCTGCCGCCCTCCTCCAGCTTATTTTTCGGTTTTAAAAATCTGATCACAATATCCTCCTCAACCGCTGCCCAGGAAGGTCAGGTCGTAGCTTCCTGAAGCAAACCTTTCATCCTCCACGATTGCAAGCTGTTCTTCCCTGTTGGTGGGAATCCCCTCGATTACCAGCTCGCAGAGGGCAGCCCGCAGCTTGCGCACGGTTTCCTCTCTGGTCCTGGCGTACACGATCAGCTTGCCCAGCAGGGAATCATAATAGGGAGACACGCTGGTTCCCTCCATCAGGCAGGTATCAAACCGGACGGAGGGGCCGCCGGGTACGTGCAGCATCCGAAGCGTCCCGCAGCTTGCCGCATTGATCCGGCATTCGATGGCCGCGCCCTGCATCCGCACCTCTTCCTGGGTAAAGCTCAGCGGAATTCCCGCCGCAATGCGGATCTGCCATTTCACCAGATCGATCCCGGTAAGCATCTCCGTAACGCAGTGCTCCACCTGCAGGCGGACGTTCATCTCCATGAACCAGAACCTTCCCTGCCCGTCCAGGAGAAATTCCAGTGTTCCCGCACCCACATAGCCGAGCTTCTTCACCGCCTCCACTGCCAGACGGAGCATTTCCGCCCTCTGCCCGTCGTTCACGGCAGGGGAGGGCGTCTCCTCCAGAAGCTTCTGGTTCCTGCGCTGAAGGGAGCAGTCCCTCTCGCCCAGGCATACTGCATTTCCCTGTTCATCCGCCAGGATCTGCAGCTCCACATGCCTGGCCGGGAAAATATACTTCTCCAGATACACGCTGCCATCTCCGAATGCGCCCGCCGCCTCTGCGGATGCCTGAAGGTACGCCTCCTCCAGCTCCTCCGTCCTGCGGACCAGGCGGATTCCCCGTCCCCCGCCGCCCGCGCAGGCCTTGAGCATCACCGGAAAGCCCAGCCGGGCGGCAGCCTGTCCGGCTTCCTCCAGATTCCTCACCGCCCCTGTTCCGGGAATCACGGTAAGGCCCGTATGGCGGATCAGCTCCTTCAGCACCGCCTTATCTCCAAGCCGCTCCATGCTGTCCGCCTCCGGCCCGATGAAAACCAGTCCGTTCTTCCTGCACAGCCTTGCAAAATGGGCGTTTTCCGAAAGGAAGCCATAGCCGGGGTGAACAGCCTGCGCCCCTGACAGAAGGGCGGCGCTGATGATCTGCTTTTCATTCAGATAGCTCTCCGAAGCCTCTGCGGCGCCGATACAGTAGCTCTGATCCGCCAGTGCTGTGTGCAGGGCGTCCCTGTCCGCCTCAGAGTACACCGCCACCGTGGCCACCCCCATCTCCTTACAGGCGCGGATGATCCTGACGGCGATCTCCCCCCGGTTTGCAATTAATATTTTTGAAAACATAGTTACCTCCATGCCGGAGCGTTTTAGCTCCGGCATATTCGGCAGCGCTCCGGCATACTGCGCTTCGGCAGCGCTCCCTGTATTCAGATATGCTCCATGGCAAAGGAAAACTCCGCCGATACGCAGAGCCGCCCCTCCACGGTAATGGTTCCTTCTGCAAAAAAGAAGGGATACCTGGCTTTTTTTATCCGGCATCTGGCTTCCACTCTGTCGCCGGGCCGTACCGGGGAGCGGAATCTGACCCGGTCAAGCCCTGTATAAACGGGCAGCCTTCCCGCCTCCTCCTTTCCTTTTAAAAGGACGCAGGCAGACTGGGCCAGGATCTCACAGAGAATGACGCCGGGAACCACCGGATTGCCCGGAAAATGACCGTCCAGAAAAAATTCGTCTCCCCGCACGGTGTAGGTTCCCACCGCCCATTCCTCCTGCCTCTCCGCCGTGTCCAGCAAAAGCATACGCCCTCTGTGGGGCAGAATTTCCATCAGCTCTTCTCGATTCATTTTTTGCCTCATATTCTGCCGCAGGAACGTCCGTTTCTTCAGAACGCTCCTGCGGCCCGTTTCTGTGCGTCTCGATACAGCGCCATCAGTCCCGCTTCAGACGGAACAGCTCCGTCCCGTACTCCACCACCTGTCCGTTGGCCACCAGAATCTGGTCGACCACACCATCCTCCTCGGCAGTGATTTCGTTCATCAGCTTCATGGCCTCCACCATGCACAGCGTCTGGCCCCTTCTGACCCTGTCTCCCACAGCCACATAGGGATCCGCATTTTCAGCGGGGGCCGCGTAGAATACCCCCACCATGGGGGATGTAACGCTGAGGGAGGGCTGTCCGGCGTGCTCTGTGCCGGCATCAGCCGGACTCCCTTCCGGTTTTGGCACAGCAGGGGCAGGCTGCCCTCCCCAGGCAGGGGAAGCGGGCGGGACAGGCCTCTCTCCCAAGGGCGCAGCAGCTATGCTGCGCTCCAGGCGCACTGTCCGGTTATCCTCCGCAATCTCAAGTCCGGTCAGGCCGAACTCCTGCATCAATGCCGCATAGCTGCGAATATCCGTTTCGTTCATTATTCTCTCCATTCCAGAGCGTAGGCGGCCTGTCTGCGGACTGTTTGTGACGCTCCGGCACCTGCAGCCCTGTGTAGTCTTGTCTTCTGCCGCCTCAGCGGCCTTCGGCCCGCTCCTCATTCTGCCCTTCGGAAGGCCAGGCAGGCGTTGTGCCCGCCAAAGCCAAGAGAATTAGAAAGAGCCAGTGTAATGTCTGCTTCCACCGCAGTGTTTGGCACACAATTCAGATCACAGGCCTCATCCTGCTCCAGCAGATGTATGGTGGGAGGGATCACCCTCTCCTCCAGCGCCATCAGGCAGGCTATGGCCTCCAGTGCCCCCGCTGCCCCCAGCATATGGCCTGTCATGGATTTGGTGGAGCTGACAAGGGCCCTTCCGGCCTGCTCCTCTCCCAGAGCCTGTCTGACCGCCATGGTTTCCACCACATCGTTCATCGGCGTTCCCGTGCCGTGGGCATTGATATATACCCTGTCCTCCTGTGTATAGCCCGCCTCCGCCATGGCAGCCCGCATGGCCTGTGCCGCCCCCCGTCCTTCCGGGTGCGGCGCTGTGATATGCCAGGCGTCACAGGTGGATCCATAGCCGCATACCTCTCCGTAGATGTGTGCTCCCCGCGCCCTGGCATGTTCATATTCCTCCAGAACCAGCGCCGCCGCTCCCTCTCCAATGACGAAGCCGCCCCTGCGCCGGTCAAAAGGCAGGGAAGCGGCCTCCGGATCCTGGGAAAGAGACAAGGCCTGCATATTGGCAAACCCGGCCACGGCACTGGCGGTGATGGCCGCCTCCGCCCCGCCTGTGATCACCGCATCCGCATAGCCGTGACGGATCAGACGCATGGCCTCCCCGATGGCATTGGAACCGGAGGCACAGGCGGTAACCGCCGGCATGGCCGCCCCCCGGCAGTCATGACGCAGGGCAATCAGCCCGGCTGCCATGTTGGCAATCATCATGGGAACGAACAGGGGGGAAACCCGCCGCTCCCCTTTTTCCAGAAGCCTGGTGTGCTCCCTTTCAAAAGTTCCGATCCCGCCGATTCCTGTTCCAAACAGGACGGCGAACCGCTCCGAAGGAATACTGCCCACAACGCCGCTTTCCTCCACTGCCTGCTGCGCCGCCGCCACCGCAAACTGCGCGTAGCGGTCGGTGCGCAGAACCTCGTTTACACTCAGATACTCCTTCGGATCAAAGCCCTTCACCTCCGCCGCCAGCTTCGCTTTGCTCCCCTGGGCGTCAAACAAAGTGATGGGGCCGATGCCGCAGACACCCTTTTTCAGATTCTCCCAGACCTGGGCCGTCCGGTTTCCCACCGGTGTTACCGCTCCAAGGCCTGTCACTGCTGCTCGTCTGTTTTTGCTCATATGCTTCTCTCCATTATTGTCTGGCTGGCGGGCGCATATGCTGCGTTCAGCTGCATCTGCGGAACAGCGGCACACGCAACACGCCACGTTCAGCCGCGCCCATTCGCAAACCGCCCCTTCGGGGCTTTCCGCTGCTTCGCAGCTCCTTTTGCTCATAGACGGGGCGCTAAGCTCATACCGGCGTGAACGTTCAAAATCATGCAAGCATGTTTTGAACGTTCATGCCGGTATGGCTGAACTGGTTATCTACATCCCAATCCCGCCGTCTACGCGCAGTGTTTCTCCGGTTACATACCGGGCACAGGCCAGGTAGCCTGCGGCCTGCGCCACGTCCTCCGCTTCTCCCATTCTTCCCATGGGAATCAGGGGGAGCAGCGGATTGTCCTTCTGTTCTCCTGTCATGTCCGTGGCAATAAAGCCTGGGGCAATGGCATTGCACCGGATTCCTCTGGAGGCCGTCTCCTTCGCCACTGCCTTGGTCAGGCCGATCAATCCGGCCTTGGAGGCCGCGTAGTTGGCCTGCCCCGCATTTCCCATCAGACCCGTGACCGAGGAAATGTTGATGATGCAGCCCTCCCGGTTCCGCAGAAAAATGCCCAGGCAGTGGCGTATCATATTGAAGGCTCCCTTCAGGTTGGTGTCCATCACCGCATCAAAATCCTCTTCCTTCATCATGACAGTCAACCCGTCTCTGGTGATTCCGGCATTATTGACCAGGATGTGGACGGAGCCGAAATCGGCCCGGATCCTGCCCACTGTCTCCTTCACCTCATGAAAATCGGCCACATTGCAGCGGTACGCCTGTGCCCGCACGCCGTATTCCTGTCTGCAGGCGCAGCAGACCTGCTCTGCCTGTTCCTGCCTTCCCGCATAGATCACCGCAATATCCGCCCCCAGGGAAGCCAGATGGGAGGCAACCGCCGCCCCGATCCCCCGGGAACCTCCGGTTACAACCGCTGTTTTTCCTTTTAACATAGCTGTTCGTCCCACTCCTTTAGGCTGACAGCCGTCACGCCTGTGTCAATCTTTTTTACCATATTGGTGAGCGTCCTTCCGGGGCCGATTTCAAGAAAGGTATCGATTCCATCCTGAAGCATGCGGCGCACCGTGCTCTCCCACTGTATCGGACTGCAGATCTGTCTGGACAGAAGCCCTGCCGCATCGGACGTATAGGGCAGAGCCGTCATGCCGGAATACAGCCTGATGGACGGGGTTCTCAGCTCCACACGGGAAAGCTCTTTTCCAAAGGTCTGCGCCGCTTCCTCCATAAACGGGGAATGAAAAGCGCCTCCCACCTGCAGCGGGATCCCTCTGCCTCCGGCCGCCTTCACTCCGGCCAGAAAATCCAGCATCAGGGAAGCCAGGCCGGAAACGGTGATCTGGCCGGGGCAGTTATAGTTCACCGGATAGATCCCATCGTATCCGCTGCACAGCTCTTCCACCTGTTCCCTTGTCAGTCTGACCACCGCCGCCATGAAAGTTTCCTGCTTCTTCGCCGCCTCCTGCATCAATTCGCCCCGTCTGCATACCAGGCGAAATCCTGTTTCGTCCTCCACCAGCCCGCTCACCGCCGCCGCCGTCATCTCCCCCAGGGAAAAGCCTGCAGCCGCCTCCGGTCTGATCCCTCTTTCCAGAAGGACCCGGGCTGCCGCCAGCTCCATGGCAAACAGGCTGGGCTGGGTGTTTACGGTTTCCTTCAGTTCCTCTGCCGTTCCTTCAAAGCACTGACGCAGTGTGCCGGGGCGAAGCCTTTCGCACAATTCAAAAACAGCTGCAGCCGCCGGTTCTCTCCCGGCAAGCGCCTTTCCCATACCCGGATGCTGGTCTCCCTGCCCGGAAAAAATAAACGCTATTCTACCCATTTTGACGCTCCCAGAAGGACGGCTTCGGCCTCCTCCATTACTTCCTCTATGATACGGGCTGCCGGCTGCTCTTTTCTCACCATAGCCGCCGCCTGTCCCGCCAGAAAGCAGCCTTTTTCCAGACTGCCCTCCTGCACCGCCAGCCGCAGCGCCCCGGCTCCCATAGCCTCCAGCTCCTCATCCTTTGCTCCGCCATACTCTGCTTTCGCATACTCTCTGGAAAAAGGGGTGCGCAGGCTGCGCACAGGATGACCCAGCCGTTTCCCTGTAACCATGGTGCACAGATCCGTGGCCTGAAGGATTTTTTCTTTATAGACAGGATGGATGGCGCATTCCTCAGCGCTCAGGAAACGGGTTCCCATCTGAACCCCACAGGCCCCCAGCATCAGGGCTGCCGCAGCGCCCCTTCCGTCTGCAATCCCTCCCGCCGCGATCACGGGAAGCGGCGTTGCATCGCAGATCTGGGGAACCAGCACCAGGGTGGTCAGCTCGCCCACATGGCCTCCGCTCTCCCCACCCTCCGCGATCAGGGCGCTGGCGCCAAGACGGGTCATCCTTTTGGCCATTGCCACAGAGGCTGTCACAGGAATCACCCGGATTCCTGCCTCCAGCCAGTCCTTCATATAGGGAGAGGGATTGCCGGCCCCGGTGGTTACCACCTCTACCCGCTCCTGGGCCGCCGCCTGGGCTACCTCCCGGGCAAAGGGACTGAGCAGCATGACGTTGACCCCCAGAGGCCTGTGGGTGAGTGATCTGGCGATCCTGATCTGCTCCCTCACATAACTGGCCGGAGCGTTTCCGGCCCCTATGATGCCCAGGCCGCCTCCCTCGGACACTGCCGCCGCCAGCCTTCCATCCGCAATCCAGGCCATCCCGCCCTGAAAGACCGGATACCGGATTCCCAGCATATCGCAGAGGCCGGACCGGATCATGCTTCCTGCCCTTTCTTATTCTGAATGAAAAGATCCAGTTCGCCGATGGTTTCCACCTTCTGATCCAGCTCGATCTCCATGCCGATCTCATCCTCCAGGCTCATCAAAAGCTCCACCGTGTCCAGGGAGTCGATGCCCAGTTCGGAAAAGGTACTCTCCGGCTTTACCGCCGAAATCTCACATCCGGTACGTTCAGAAACAATTTTGGCAATCTTATCAAAATACATGGCTTACCTCCAACGGATTTTTTTTCAGGCTGCCGAAAGCGGGAGTCGCTTGTCTCCGGCCTGCATCCTGTGGAGGATACTATACAGCATGGGGTGTTCCTTCGAGAGCACCGGAGCGTTCCCGGAGCGTTCCAGATGGAAGGGATTTTTTTAGAATAGAAAAAAGAAGAAATAAGATTTTTTTAACGAGGATCGTTTTGTGGAGCTGTCTGTTGCTGCTCCGAAGCATACACAGATGCTCGGCACTGCTCGAGTATCCGCGTCAGATATAAAAAACGGGGCATACAGGCGGGTCTCGTCTATCCCTCTGTACTCCCCGTTCTTCACCTTCGCGTGTTCTCCACACGTATTCGGTTCTGTCTTACTCCACTACAGAAAACTGATCCTTACCTACGCTGCACAGCGGGCATACCCAGTCCTCCGGCACATCCTCAAAAGCAGTTCCTGCCGCTACACCGTTGTCAGGATCACCCACCTCGGGATCATAAATATAGCCACATACGTCACATACATATTTCTTCATATCAAACACCTCTCATTCCTGATAGTCTGTGGATACAAAATGCCTTTCATGGAAAGCACACACTTCCCGGCTAGTTTATTATACCAAACAGCCCGTTTAATTACAACCAATTTTCCTAAAAGCTCATAATCCGGTCAAGCCAGACGGCGTTCGTTCCCGCATGGAGCCCCTTTTCATCGCGGATATCCACCCCCGAGTTTGCCACTTCCTCAAGCATATCGAAACAAAAATTTCCTTATTCTGCA